>CAZUZH010000029.1:0-4717 GCA_964624815.1 uncultured Candidatus Saccharibacteria bacterium | reverse complement strand
GGCTAATGACGGCCAAACGAATAAAGACAAAATCCAGGCCAAAAAAGGCAACAATGTTCCCAATAAAACAAAAATAAAACCCGAAATCATAATAATAGACAATAAAGGAACAATTAAAATATTAGTAATCGGAGCCGCCAAGGAAAATCGGCCAAAATTATAAATTAATATTGGCAAAGTAAAAATTTGGGCAGACAAAGTCATTGCCAGAATATTTATGAGTTGTCTAATAGGATTTTTCTTTCGCCCCATAAAGCTTTGTTTAATAAAATTTGGGCTGGTAAGCCAATTATTAAAAACCGGACCCAAATAAACAATTCCAATAACTGCTAAAAATGATAATTGAAAACCAACATCTAATTTTAAAAGCAAAGGATTAAAAGCTAGCATCACGGCAGCGCTGAAAACAATTACCCGGGAAGCAACTTTCATTCTACCGACTTTTTGAGCCAAAAGCAGCATTAACCCGAAAATCCCAGCCCGAATAGCTGAAGCTGGAAAACCAATCATTAAAATAAATAAAAATAAAATTATTAAAGTTGCGTAAAATGCCTGATTTCGCCAAAAACCAATACCAATCAAAATCTGCATTAAAATCAGCGTCAAAATACTAATATGTATTCCTGAAATTGCAGTAATATGGCGAAGTCCAACTCTGTTTAATTTTTCCTTCAAATCATCTGACATTTTTCTTTTATCGCCTAAAATCATTGCTCCTAAAATTAATGATTTGGGAGGAGATAAATTTTCATAAATTGTTTCTCGTAGTTTATTTTTGAAATTTAAAATTTTTGAATAAATCTCTACTACCAAATTTTTGGTCTTGGGATAAACTAAATTGTCTTCTCTATCATTTATTTTTTCAATTTCTGGATAATACGTTACTGAATAAATTCCGTCCTTGGCTAAATAATATTTATAATTAAAATCAGGGAATTCTACTGGTGTTTTTAATTGACCGATAATTTTTAATTTATCCCCATACTGATATTCCGGATACCTTCCAACCGTAATTAAAATATTCCCGTCGTCAATGTGACGAAGTCCGACTTCGTCACATTCTCTACTTTCATACTTGCAAGTTTGGAAACTAAGAACTTCGGGCTGGATTATTAACTTAATGTTGGTCTCTCTGATGTCTGGTTCTTTTATTATTGTGCCGATTAAAGTAATTTTTTGGGCTTGGTCATTATACTGATTTAATTCATTGTTTGTAATTTTTAATTCCGCCGCTTGATGCCGCCAAAAAGCTAAAACCAAAAATAAAATACAAAAACCAATCACAGCGATTTTTTTATGAGACCAGAAAAGCGAAAGCAATAAAATCCCGGAAATTAAAAATCCCAGCAAAACTGGTAAAGAAATCTCCAAAAAAGAACCAACCCCAATCCCAACAATAAAACTCAAACAAAAAAGAAAAAATATCTTTGAGGCGGTCATTATATTATTCTAACACATAAAAAATTGCCCGAGGACTGGCCTCGGACAGCTTATTAAAATCCTAGATCGGGTCTCGGGTAGGATTTCGGGCGAGTTTCTAATGCGACGAAGTCGGACTTCGTCACATTACTTCGTTACATTACTTTGCCACATTACCGAACTTGGCAGGTTTGGAAAAATGGGGCAACTGCTTTTTGGATTTCCAGTATATATTTTTCAGGATAAGGTTTTATTTTCTCAAATTTCGGGTCAAGCGTTTTTTCTGGCAGAAAATTCTGCAAAAAATATCCCTTACACCTAGGCACTGATGCATAGGTCTGAAGCCATTTAGCGATTTTAATAATGTCGTCTTTGTTTAAAAGTTTAGGCACTACGGTTGTCCGAAATTCAAAATCAATTTCTGAATTTTTTAAAATATTAATGCTCTCCTCTATTTTTTTTATATCTGCTTTTTTCCCTGAAACCTTGCTGTATTTTTCTTTTGGAGCTTTTATATCTATGGCCACATAATCTAGTAAATTCTTTTTTATCAATCGGGCCATCATTTCGGGATTTGAACCATTAGTATCTAATTTTACCAAATAACCCATTTTCTTTATTTTTTTAGCAAACTCTGGAAGGTCTTTTTGAATTGTTGGTTCTCCGCCGCATAAAACTACGCCTTCTAATAGTCCTTGTCTTTCTTTCAAAAATTTAAAAAATTCTTCCTGGGAAAATTCGGGCTGATTTTTAATCTTTTCCGGCATAACAAGTTCGGAAGAATAACAAAATGGACACCGGAAATTGCAGCCCAAAGAAAAAACCGTAGCAGCTAGTTTGCCAGGGTAATCAATAAGGGTTAATTTTTGAAGTCCGCTGATTTTCATAGTCCCTTAGTTTATATTTTGCTTGGCATTTTAAATTCTTTTCTTTCCTGAAACTCCTGCTGTTTCCCTAGATTATACTGCTTTACGGGCCGATAATATCCTACTATCCGGGAATAAACTTCACAGGGCTGTTTTATAGTACACTTTGGACACTCAAAATGCTCTCCAGGCAAATAACCATGAACCGGACAAATGGAAAAGGTGGGAGTCAGAGTAATATAGGGTAGATTAAAGTTTGTAAAAACTTTTTTAACTAAATTTTTAACTGTTTGGATGTCAGAAATTTTTTCGCCCAAAAAGATGTGAAGGACACTACCGCCTGTATATCTACATTGTAATTCATCTTGGAGCTTTAAAGCTTCAAAAGGATCGTCAGTATAGTTGACCGGTAATTGCGAACTGTTCGTATAATAAGGTATTTTTTTTGTCCCGGCCGTAATTACATCAGGATATTTTTCTTTATCTTTTAAAGCAAAACGATAACTTGTACTCTCGGCCGGAGTTTGTTCTAAGTTGTAAATATTCCCAGTTTCTTCTTGATATTTTACTAATTTTTCTCTCATAAAATCCATAACTTCTAAAGCAAATTTTCTTCCCTTTTTTGAGCCGATATCTTCTCCGATAAAATTCAAACAGGCCTCATTCATTCCAACTAGTCCTATTGTTGAAAAATGATTAGCAAAATATTTTCCCCTTGCTTTTTTAATTCCTGACAAATAAAATTTTGAATATGGGTATAATCCTTTTTCAATAAAATTCTCAATTGTTTTTCTTTTTATTTCCAAACTCTTTTTCGCTAAATCCATTATTTTTCCTAATCTTTCAAAAAATTCTTTTTTGGTCTTAGATAAATAACCAATCCGAGGAAGATTAACAGTAGATACACCTATAGAGCCTGTTAGCGCTCCGCTGCCAAACAGGCCTCCGCCGCCGCGATTATAAAGTTCGGTTAAGTTTAAACGAAGCCGACAACACATCGAGCGCACATCCGAAGGTTCCATTTCAGAACTAATGTAGTTGGCAAAATAATTTGTTCCGTATTTGGCAGAGGCCTCAAAGATAGGATCGGAGCTCGGGTCATCCCAGAGAAAGTCTTTAGTAATGTTAATAGTTGGTATGGGAAAATGAAAAGGTCTTCCGCTTTTATCTCCTTCAAGCATCGTTTTGTAAAGGGCCTTATTAAAGATTTTCATTTCTTCCCCAAATTCACTATAGGTTTCTTTCTGGGGTTTGCCACCTATAATTACTGGCTGCTTGGCAAAAACATCAGAGGGCCGAAGATCCAAAGTAATGTTTGAAAAAGGAGATTGAAAACCCACTCTTGTAGGAACTGCCATATTATAAAGGAATTCCTGAAGAGCTTGTTTGACCTGTTGATAACTTAAATTATCATAACGAATAAAAGGAGCCAATAGGGTATCAAAGTTTGAAAAAGCGATCGCTCCTGCCGCTTCACCCTGGAGGGTATACATAAAATTGACCACTTGACCCAAAACTGCCCTAAAATGTTTAGCTGGCTTTGATTCTATTTTTTCTGAAACTCCGCAAAAGCCTTTTAGTAAAAGGTCATATAAGTCCCAACCCATGCAGTAGCAGGCAAGAGTGTCTAAATTATGTAAATGAAGGTCTCCGGATTCGTTTGCTTCTCTGATTTCTTTTGGATAAATTTTATTTAGCCAATATTTTTTAGAAATATAAGAAACGCCGTAATGGTTTAGACCTTGAAGGGAGAAAGCCATATTGGCATTTTCCTGAACTTCCCAATCTAGTTTTTCTAAATATCGGTCAATTCTATCTACCGCTTCCTCGCTAACTTTTACTGCCTCTCTAATTTTTCTTCTTTGCTCCCTATATAAAATATAGGCCTTGGCAGTGTCTGCCAGTCCTTCTAAAATTAAAACCTCTTCAATAATATCCTGAACCTGCTCCACGTGGGGAATTTCGCCGTTTCTAAATCTCCTATTCAAAATCTCTGTCACTTTGTCAGAGATTTTTTTTGATTTATCGCCGTCTCCCTGATCAGCAGCAGTTACAGCCTTAAAAATAGCATCGGTAATTCTTTCTTGTTCAAAATCTACTACTGTGCCATCTCGTTTTTTTACCCGTCTAATTTTTCCTTTAGAAAATTTTAGTGGGCTGGCTTTTGTAATTTTATTAGTGGCTTTGTTTTCCATTTTTTAGAGAAATTAAAAACGAATTCTTTTGATAATTCGTCTGCCCGGCAGGATGCGAACTATCATCAATTTAACGAAGCCAATTTGAATCATATTCAAGGCGCGAGGAGAGAAGTGTGCCTTTAGGCACATAAGCAACGAGTAACAACGCCAGAAGGAAAAATATCCTGGCCCCTTTGGGGAAGCTCAAAATTAAGCGATCTCTGTGTTGCTCCTCCTCAATGTGCTTTTCAAGCA
>CAZUZH010000028.1:0-6442 GCA_964624815.1 uncultured Candidatus Saccharibacteria bacterium | reverse complement strand
GTCAGCATCAGCTGTCAGCAAGAGGGTAGCCCCGGTGATTATGCGTCTTTGACCGTATCACCAGCCATCACCGGAAGAAACTACCAGGTCTATTACTGCGATTGTCTCAAAGACAATTGCTGGTCTCCATTAGGAGCGCCAGTGGTTGCCGAGAGTGATTCTCTCAGAGTGATAGACAATGGAGGTGCGACTTCATCGCCCCTCCGAGAAACAAAAAGCCGTTTCTATCGAGTTCTGGTGCACCCGTAAAACGGTTTCCTCGTTCACGACCGAGGAAAGGGACAGGTGTCACCCCCCGAAAACAAACAAAAACACCTGTCCCTTGTCTTTATTCAAAACCTTCCTGTATTTATTGTCTCAGTTTTGCTGTTTTCTAATGGGGAGGTCCTATGTCCTGTGGTGGCTGCCAAAAGTCCGAGCTGCCATAGGACTATTTTTTTACAGATTGTTTTTCACAACTCACAACTTAGATTTTGCGATATAAAAGCTATTTTAGCATCTGCAAATCATAAAGCCGTTTGTAAACCCCGGTTTTTTTAATTAATTGCTTGTGTGTTCCCATTTCAACCAGTCTGCCTTTTTCTAAAACCAAAATCTTGTCAGCATTCGTAACAGTGCTCAAACGATGGGCGATAATAAAGGTTGTTCTGCCTTTCATTATCTTTTTCAAAGACTCTTGAATCAAACGCTCTGATTCCGGGTCTAAATTAGAGGTCGGCTCATCCAAAATTAAAATTCTTGGCTCTTTTAACACGGCTCTGGCAATGCCAACTCTGTCTTTTTGGCCGACAGAAAGCTTTACCCCGCGTTCGCCAACAACTGAATTATATTTCTTTGGCAGTTTCACAACAAATTTGTGGGCATTGGCAATTTTCGCCGCCTTCACAATTTCTCGCTGGCTGGCTTCAGATCTGCCATACCCAATGTTATTTTTTACTGTATCGTGAAACAAAACAACTTCCTGGGGCACAATTGCAATCTGGCTCCGCAAAGAACGCAGAGTAAATTTTTTAATGTCCCTGTTATCAATCGAAATCCTGCCTTTCTGGGGCAAAAAGTATCTGGAAATTAAACTTATTAAAGTTGATTTGCCAACTCCTGACTCGCCAACCAAGGCTACAACCTGCCCCGACTTCACTTTAAAAGAAATATCTTTTAGAATGCCGGCTTGCTTTTTCTCATATTTGAAATTAACCTTATCAAACTCAACAAGACCCTCAATTGAATAGTCGCGAGCCCCAGCAAACTCCTTTTCCGTTTTATAGCCGAATATTCTGAAAATCCTTTTGCTTAAAACCAAAGTATTAAGAGTTTGGCGATAAAGCCAGGTTATTTGAACCAAAGGTCCGGTAATAAGGCTGAAATAACCAATAAACATTATTAATTTGCCCGGAGTAATTTTTCCGTTTATCAAAAGAAAAATTCCCGTGGCAAAAACCGCTACAAAACCAACGCTTAAAGTTGTATTCTGCCAGGCGTCAATGGAAATCCAGCTCTTTAGCCACTTTAAAAATCTGTTCAAAGCCTTGCCAAATAAAGATTTGTGTTTTTTCTTTTCTTTAATTTCCGCTGTGTAAGCTTTAATTATTTCAGCCGAAGATATTGCCTCGTGCATTTTTCCGTAAGCCCTTTCCCATGCTTTCCAGATTGCGTTCTGCTGTTCAATTATTGGTCTGATTTTCTTAACAGTGGTAAAAATATAAACAAAAATAACTACAAGAATTAATAAAGCCAAATGCCACTCTGCCAAAAGAAGTATTACAGCAGCCAGCAAAAAAGTAAGAATTTCAGGTCCAACCTGAAAAAGAATATTTTCCACCATTAAACCTATTCTATCAACCCCGCGCGCCATCCGGCCTATTATTTTTCCCATTTTCTTTTCCCGATGAAAAGCAACTGGCAGATTAATTAAATGCTCCGCCAAATCAACTCTCATTTCATTGTTTATTGTTTCAGCAGTTTGGGCTGCATAGCGAGTTACTAATCTGGAAAAATAATCCCTGACAAGGCCTAAAAACAGCCACAAAAATAGTAGAAAAACAATTATTTGAAATTTATTAGATTCAAAAATAGCCACATCAGTAATTCGACCATAAATATATGGAATTACTGCGGCAATACCGGCTGAAGCCAAACCAAAGACAATTCCCTTAGTCAGGGTCTTTTTCTTTATGAGCACATACTGCCAGATAACCTTAATTTCCTTTTTATAGTCTTTTAGCTTTGTTTTCTTTTTTACCCCGTTAGACATTTTGTTAGTATTATGTGAACCCAATTAGAAATCATTTGATGTCTAATTGGGGCCATCATTTTATATTATACCACTTTTCCCAATCAGTGTAAAATTTTAATTGACGAAAGGCGCAAAATTAATTAAAATAAAAGAAATATGCCGATTATTAAATCAAAAAATTTTATACTCCGGCCATTCAAAAAATCAGACGCTAAATCTTTAACAGAGAACATAAATAATAAAAAGATTTACCGGAATACTGCTCGTATTCCTTATCCCTACACCTTAAAGCATGCTAACAAATGGCTGGAAAAAACAATAAAAGAAAATAGAAAGAAAAAGCCGGCAAAAATAAATTTTGCTATTGATATTAACGGTGAAGTTATTGGGTCAATTAATTTTAATAAAATTGAGGGACACCGAGCTGAACTCAATTATTGGCTGGCTGAAAAATACTGGAATCGGGGAATAATGACTAAGGCGATAAAACTAATGACTGTTTTTGGCTTTAATAGAAAGGGCTTAAAAAGAATTTACGCCCGGGTTTATTCTTTTAACAAGGCTTCCCATCGGGTTTTGGAAAAATCCGGCTATAAACTGGAGGGAATTTTGAAAAAAGAGGGTAAAAAAGACAATAAATTCATAGACGCTTATCTCTTCGCCAGGGTTAAATAAACAAGATTTATGAAACAAAAAGAAATTGAAAAAAAGTATCTTGTTTTTACGAAAAAACTCCCTAAATTAAAAAACGGAGTTTTATTTCTTCAGGGTTATTTATGTTTAAATCCTCATATTAGATTTAGAATAATAAAAGATGAAGTAATAATTACCATAAAAAAGATAGGGAAAAGCGGTTTTGAAAGAGGGGAGTGGGAGTTTTCAAAAAAGATGGACAAAGAACAAATAGAAGAATTAGTAAAATTAGCAAAATGGAAACCTGTAAAAAAGATGAGATATAAGATAAAAAACAAAGGCCTTGTTTGGGAAATTGATAAATATTTAGAGAAAAACCAAGGACTTATTACTGCAGATGTAGAACTTCCGTCTAAAGATTATAGAATTCCTTTTCCAGAATGGGTTGACGGCTCCAAAGAAATAACAAATGATTCAAAATATTTCAATCGAAACCTTGGAGAACACCCTTATCAACGGTGGTAAAAATAGGTAAAATAAACTTATGTCATTTTCAGTCAGTGCTATTATAATTCGTAAATCAGATAACAAGATTTTTATTACCAAAAGGAGTTCGGACAAAGAGTTTTCTCCTGGAAAATGGGAAACCGTTGGAGGCAGGGTTGAACAGGACGAAACCATAGAACAAGCCTTAAATAGAGAAATACGCGAGGAATTAAGTGTTAAGGTGAAAAGTTTTAAACCGTTTAAAGATTATCAATACGAAGAAAGAGTTTTCAAAACCTTTATTGTTGAATTAGAAAAAGAACCAACCCCTAATAAACCTGATTTTGATGATTGGGGCTGGTTTTCAAAAGAAGAAATTGAAAAAATGGATTTCGCCGTGAACTGTAAAGAGAGATTAATTGATTATTATAAAAAACAATGAAAAAATATCCAAATGTTACCATAACAGTAATCTTTAGATATAAAAATGAAATGTTAATGCTGGGGCACAAGAATGGGGTATTTAGTATTCCGGGCGGCAGAATGGAATGGAGAGAATCAATCTTTGAAGCATTAAACAGGGAACTAAAAGAGGAATTAAATTATTCTTTGAAAGAAGAGCCGGAATTATTTGATACTTATAACCACATCTCCAAAAACGGAAAACGTCATAGCGTTATGATTCATTTTATTCATCGTTTAACTAAAAAGCCGAAGTTTTCTTCCCCTGAAAAACTTAAAATTCTCTGGCTCACGAAAAAGGATCTTCTTTCAAAGGGAATCATTAAGAACAAGGCTTTTGTTGATAAAATATTTAAGTGGCCTAATTTAAAATAACCTACCCAACCAGAAGACACCTAATTATACAACAAAAACCAGCGATCGCAGGCCGCGCGGAGCGCGCGGCGGGGGAATACAAATAAATTGCCAAGAATATGAAAGATAATCCTATCATTAGAAAAGCGAATATCAAAGATAGTAAAATTATAATTGAACTGAATAGAAGATTCTTTCACGAAAAAGGAAGAGACTGGAAAAAATTGATTTTTTCAAAACATTCAGAGATGTTTGTTTTAGAGCTAAATAAAAAGATTATAGGATTTACCGGGCTCAAATATCATAATTGGAATAATGTAGTTCAAATTATAAACATTTTTATTCATCCGAATTATAGGAGAAAGAGCTATGGAACAAAATTAATAAAGTTTCTGATAAAATACCTGAGAAAGAAAAAATACCGCACATTAACAGCAGAAGCACCGTCTTTGAATCCCGCTTTAATTTTTTATTTAAAAAACGGGTTTAGGATTTGCGGATTTCACGATCGTTATTACTCAAATAAAGGAAAAGAGATGGCATTGTTTTTATCTTACGATTTATGAAACAATGGAATAAGATATTTAAGAAATACGGAAAAGTTTTTTTGAAACCGCAGGAAGACATATCAAAGATTGTGAATCTTTTTAAAAAACACGGTGTTAAAAAAGTTTTGGATTTAGGTTGCGGCACTGGAAGGCATACAATTTGTTTCGCCAAGAGAAATTTTGATGTTTATGGAATTGATATAGCAGAAGAGGGGATTGAAATAACGAAAAAGTGGCTGAAAAAAGAGAGGCTGCAAGCGAATCTTAAGGTTGGTTCTATTTATAAAAGATTGCCATACAAAGATAATTTTTTTGACGCCATTGTTTCCACTAACACAATTCATCATGAAAAAATTAAGAATATAAGAAAAACAATTCAAGAAATAGAGAGAGTTTTAAAACCAAAGGGATTAATTTTTATAACTGTTCGCAAAAGGAAATTTAAAAAGTTTTATCCAAAACTTGCCATAATTGAGAAATACGGAAAGCAAAAATCAAAATACAAGGTAATTGAATCAAGAACCTATATGCCAATAGAGGGAGGAGAAAAAGGATTAATACACTATCTTTTTAATAAAGGCTTAATACGAAAAGAATTTAAAAATTTCAAGATTTACGATATTTGGGTTGATTCCGTAGGAAGACATTACTGCTTTTTAGCAGAATTAAAAAATGAAAAAAGTAACTAAAGTATTAATGTTTGTTTGGAGAAAAAATGGAGAAAAGAAAGAATTTTTTGTTTTACATCGAAAAATAGGGGATTGTGTTGTTTTGACAGGGCATGTTGGCGATAATGTTCCTAGTGAATCTTTTAAACAAGCAGTTAAAAGAGAAATTAAAGAAGAATTAGGAGTAAAAACGAAGAATATTATTGATTTACAACACAAAACAGAAGTGACCATGAAAGAAGACAAAGAAATATCAACTGAACACGCTTTTTTGGTTGAAATTCCCAATAATAAAGAGGTTAAATTTTTAGAAGGCGACGAAGAACATGCCTGGCATTCATTAGAAAAGTTAACCGAAGTTTTGACCTATCACAATCAAAAAGAACCATTAGCGAAAATTATGAAAAGTTATGAATATTGAAGTTGAAGTAAAAGTTCAATTGGACAGTCTTGATGAAGTAAGAAGCATTCTGCCGAAATTCGGCAAACTTATAAAGTCAATAAAACAAATTGACGAATATTATGTTCCATGCCACAGAGATTTTTTTACTCACAAGCCTTCTCCAGTAGAGTGGTTGAGGATTAGAACAAACCCCGATACAACCATCTTTGAATATGATAAATCTGTTGACAGAAAAGAAGGGGGGCAAGATTACGCTGATGAATACGAATCAGAAATTTCTAATCCCGAGGAATTTAGAAAAATACTGGAATTTTTAGATTTCAAAAAAGCAGTAACTATTGATAAACAAAGAGAATACTGGGATTGCAAAGATTTTGAGGTTTGCTTGGATAAAGTCAAAGATTTAGGATACTTTATTGAAGTAGAGGCAAAAGGGGATTTAGCTGACACAAAAAAAGCCAGGCAGGAATGCATAAAATTCCTAAATAAGCTCGAGGTCAAAGATTGCGAAGAAAAGCGAATTGAAACTGGTTATCCAACCCTACTTTTGGAGAAAAAATCATGAAAAAACATCCTAATGTCACTGTAACAGTTATATTCAGATATAAAAATGACGAATTAATCACCAAAGAGTTTGGGACATTATCTATATGCG
>CAZUZH010000027.1:0-6880 GCA_964624815.1 uncultured Candidatus Saccharibacteria bacterium | reverse complement strand
ATTGAGAAACTATTGTTCTTGTTTGAGTATTGTTGGATTGACAAGCGCTCCAATTGGAATAAGTGAAGGAAGTGCAGGTTGGTGGTGTATAGGTACAGGATTGGGAAAGGATAGGATTGCCTCCAATACAGCCAATAGGCAAGGCAGAAATGACAGTTCTGGATTGAGTGTTATTGGATTGACAAGCGCTCCAGCTGGAATAAGTGAAAGAGGTACATATATTACTTTGGGTTTTAGCTGAGACAACATTAGATAAGCCAGACCAGTTAGGAACTTCATCTTTAGCCTTGAGAGCAAAGTAATAAGTGGTGTTGGGAGATAAACCAGTAAGTGTATATGATTGGGAGGTGCCAGCTGCTGATGGCGATGGTTCGCCTGTAACTAGAGAGGCTGAACTCCAATTGCTCTCAGTAATAGCTGAGAATGAATAACGAATATCATAAGAACTGGCTGTTCCAGAATTCCCATCATCTCCAGGAGCAGTCCAGCTCAAATTAACTGAGGTTTGACTAATATTAGAAACAGAGAGATTAGTGATGGCTGAAGGCGGAGTAGTGTCTGAAGGCGGAGCAATAGGCACAGAGAAAGATATTAGATAATCATTGGTATTGGCATTGCCTGAAGTGTCCTGGCATTTAATGTAGTAAGCATATGTATTTCCGTTAGATAGACCTGTTATGGTAGTTGAGTGAGATGTTGCTCCTGTTGTTAAGAAGGTATTACTCATTGCGGAAAAAGATACTCCTGCCGTAGTTGAATACTTACAGGTGGATGTTTCATTTGTAGCCAGAGACAAGGTTGCGCTGGCGGTTCCTGAAGCTAATGTCCCTGAAGGTAAACCCTGTGAGCGGATTGGCGGAGCTGTATCAGGACCCGCTGGACCAAAAGCAATCTGATAACCCTGCTCATTTACATCACCATTTTCATCAACAACATAGAGATATGCTGGCTCACCATCACTAAATGAGCCTTGGTTGGCGGTGAAGGTGATGGAACCATCGCTCCAGGCAACAGGGATTTGGATTTCCCTGTGGGTGCAGGCATCCCATGCAGGGGCATCGCCGATTTCGACTCTTGCGAAGGTGTTAGCTATATAAATGTCATCGACCCACACCTCGGCAGAAACGGGGTGCCTCGGCCACATGTGCGGACTCATGTATGCATTAAATTCGTCTGTGTTGTCGTTTACCCTGGTTATTCCTGTATATGCGCCAGAAGACCTCATGTCAATCCAGATATTGCAGTAGCCATTCTCTGCACCAGGAGGATCCGATAATGTCATCCAATACTCTATCCTATGCCACTGCCCCGGCAGCCATTGATGCGTGGTCGTAGTCACACCACCACCACCATTCCCCATCGTGGCGTAATACCAATTAACCTGCGGTGCACCATAAATCATAAGGCACGGCTGGCCGCCATAAACATCGCCTGTCTGTGTAGAGCTTGTTATCCTTCCTGCCTTGAGCCCGCAGTCACAATCGCTGGGATTCGGCGCATCAAAATAAATCATGTAGGAGGCGTATATCTTTAGGGAAGGTGTATACTGCTTATACCCTGCCTGCCAATCACCCGTCCCTTCGCCAAATTTCGCGTAGGCTGACCTTGTCCCCGAATTGCTTTTGGTTGATGAAATCTCCGCTATGGTGGACGTACCACTCTGCCAATGTGTCCAGCCACCGGTACTCAAGGGATCGCCGTCGTTCCCCCACTCAAAGCCATCCCAGAGTAAGGGTGCGACTTGTTCTTTAGTGCCAAAATTTAATCCAGAAATTGTAATATCCTGTCCCTGCTGAACTGCTGAAGACACATATGTTATCTGTGGGTCTGTTCCTGCTGGTAGTTGTAAGCTGATAAAGGTGTAATCTATTGAATCAGCGCTGTTTCCCGAACTATCTTGAGATATTACTTTGTAGTGATAGGTGGTATTTGAGGATAATCCAGATAAGGCGGTAGAATGAGAAACAACTAAGCTTGAATCAAGAGCGGTGGTGTTACCATAGCTAGTTGTGCTTCCATATTCTACCTGACTGGTTGCTGATTCATCTGTTGTCCAGGTAATAACTGCTGAATTAGAAGTAATGTTAGTTGTTGAAACATTAGAGATAACTGGTGGTGTAGTATCTTGAGGAGGTGTTTGACAGGTTCCTCCTGTGCAACATAGATTGCCGCAATCTGAAGAATTAACAAAACTACCTCCAGAACAAGTTTGCCCCGAAGAACAACAAGTTCCTCCTTGCGAAGAACAGGTTTCTAATGGACCAGAGCTTTCTTCTGTCCCATAGGTCAGCAAACTATCATTGCCTGAATTGTAATCCGCCTTAATCTCGGCAGCGGTGCGGGCGTCGTCACAGATGCGGACTTCGTCAAGAGTGCCTTGGAGGCGGTCCTCGCCACCCCCACTCGCTATTCTGCTCACCGCTAAAGGGTCATTTAAGCCCAGAGTCTTGGTAGTTCCCCTTTGTATTCCGTCTCTGTAGAATTTTACCGTCGTACCCGACCTGGTAACCGCCCAATGGTACCATACGTCTACTGTCATGCCATGCGAGGTAACGACAAATGTGCCCGAACCAATCCTATAATATATATTTGTAGTGGTACAATTGGCAATATAATAATACTGTGAATCGCCTATAATTATATCATAGCCAGCGACAGGCCTTCGGAGCCAAAATTCACCCGTGTGTTGAGTTCCCAGCGACGCAGAGGTAAAGGTGGCGCCTTCGTTCGTCCCATCAAAATACCAGCCCTCTCCTATTACCGCATTTTGTAGGTCTTCTCCTTCCATGTTCTGGGATGTTGCGTGTCTCTCATTAGATGTACTATCTTGTGCCTGAGGGGCGGCCCCAGATGGATCTTCTTTTAGGTGCCACACTCCCTTGTAGTTCGCATCCCACACATTCGTCGGGTCAGCCCCGTCGGCAGTATCAGTGGTGCTGTAATAGATATAGAAATCAGTGTCAGAGGAACTACTAACAGAACCAACTTTAACCCAGTATTCTGCGGTCGGGTCAGTGTGCCTTTCTCTCTCAAACTTTAATAGGGTTTCACCATCATCTTCGGTAAATCTAATATCAAATCCATCATCGTTATCTTTGTCAAAGTCAAAATTAGCGTCTGTTAGTTTGACCAGAACAGGTAAGTCGGTAAGAGTGTCATCTATCTTGTCGTGGTCTATGGTAAGTTTCTTGCGGGTGGTATAATCAAGCCCGTCAACTGTCCATTGAGCATTTATTTGCTGAACAATGCCAAAAACAGCCAGCAGAATAACTATAGAAATTAAAGATGTTTTAAGAAGTTTATGTTTCATAATGTATTCTCGCGAATTTAAGCTAATTATAAGCTAATTTAAACAAATAAGCGAATTTGCTCTTGACATTAATTTTAGAAGGGATAAAATAAATATAATGAAACTATATATTCCTCGTTACATTGAAAATATTCTTAGAAAGGCGGAATACGAATATGATGAAGAGACTAAAAGCTGGTGTGCTAACGTAAAGGAGTTACCCGGGGCTTATGCTCAAGCAAATAGCGTAGAAGAGGTAAGAGAGCAGTTAGCTGAAGTAATCGAAGATTATATTTTAGTCAGCTTGCAAGAAAGACATTCTTTGCCAGGTTTTAAGAAATTACCTACTAAAGTATATGTCTAACCTCTCGCCTCTCCCTCGAAGAATTTTAATAAAGAAATTGAGAAAGCTTGGTTTTTTCGGTCTCTATCCAGCCACTCGCCATGAATACATGAAACGAGGCAAGGAAAAGATTTTCATTCCAAACCCTCACGGAAAAGATATAGGCCTACCAATTATAAAGAAAGTTATCCAGCAACTCAAAATTTCAAATCAGGAATTTTTAGATTTATAACCTTATTTTTGTTTTTCTTTCTTATTCAGCTTTTCAAGGAGCTGTTTTTATTTTTTCCCCGCCCATACGGTGAAGCCGCGCGGGCGGGTTTTAATTGGTTGAGTTTTATTTAATAAGTTCTAATTGTTCCTTCAGCTCTCCAATCATAACAATAATCCGCTTGCCCTTCTTTTTGATGCGGTCAATTGGTGGGCCAAAATCACTATCGCCGGAAACCAATATTGCAGTATCATATTTATCTGCCAATTCAACCATCTCGAGAGCTAGCTCAACATCCAAACTACCTTTATGTTTATCTCGGCCTTCTCTTAAAAGAATTTTCTTTAGTGTTTTTGTTCGTAAAATATAACCATTAATGTCTAGCATATCTAAAAACTTCTGTTCGGTTTGTCTGCTTTCGTCATAAGCTGCGTAAATAAAACATTTTACACTTTCCCCGCATTCTTTTCTAAAATACTTCATTAACTTTTCATATGATATTCTCCAACCTAAAGTCCGTTGAGTATAAAAAGTATTTGCCGCATCAATAAATACATAAACTTTTCCTTTAATAAATTTATTGATCATAATCCACTTAAATTATTAATAATCACTGTGTTCCGTCGCTAGCTGGGCTGTCCGTATCTTCTGCAGGCGGGGGTTCTGGTAGTTCCGGTTCCGGCGGTTCTGGCGTGAACTCAACATACTCACAATTTCCATCATCAATAGTTGCCTCTGAATTATAATTTAATGCCTCTGAATCCATACAACCTTCAATTTCAGGCTCGGGGTATTCGCAACTCCCATCATCAATAGTTGCTTCTGGATTGTAATTCAAGGCTTCTGAGTCAATGCAGCCCTCAATTTCAGCCTGCGGAGAACTCTCCTCCGCAGGTTCCTCGGGCTGCTCGGCTGACCCCTCCTCCGCTCCTGACGGAGCTTCGGCGGGCAAGGGTTCGTCGTTTTCGTCATTTGGATTTTGGTCATTGGGATTTGATTGGTCATTGGGATTTGGGATTTGGTCATTCTCAGTTTCGGTCTCGCCGAAACTGAGTGTACCGCACTCTCCCCTCACTTTCTTCCATTCCCCGTATTCCAGCCAAGTGCAGTAAATCTCGCCAGTTCTTTGGTCAACCATTTCTAATCTTTCAATCCGAGCCTGCCGAGCAAACAATTTATCAACCACCAGTTCTTTGACCGATGCTACTCCGTTTTCTATAGCAAGCCCGAGCGAAGCGAGAGCTTGTTTTGTTTTTGCGATAAATGAGCCAACCAAACCATCTTCAGCTCCGTCTAACAAATCAGCGATTTCATCTGATGGAGAATCAGCAAAAGTGCCGTCTTCACCAATACCAATGGTCAAACCATCTTCACCCGGAGTAGTGGTTTCAGAAGAATCAAGAGCCAAATCCCCGATTCCAACATTGCCGATTTCACCCTCCAGAGCCGTTAATCCAAACCTCTCTTCAATTTCTTTCATTAGGTCTTCTTTCACATTGTCCCACTTTGTCCATAGACCGTGCAAAGCGCCGTCAGAGATATTCTCATTAATCTGACCCAGAACAAAGTCTCCAATCTCAATCTCCTCCCCAGAAATCGGATCAATGGTTTCAAAATTAGGTATTTCAAAACCAGCACTTGCATTAACATAGTGAACCCCGCCATTAGAATAGAAGTAAATCCTATTGGAAGAGCTTACATAAGCAACAGCCATTTCTCCATTAGCATCCAAAGAAGGTGCTGAAGTACCATAGTTTATCTTTATAATCCCGTCAGAATCCACATAGAAAACTTCAGTACTGCCAGAGTCGCGAACCCGGAAAACAGAACCACCTGAAGTGTCATCAAGCCGAATCGCAGCATCTAAAGTAGTGCTGCCGTCTCCGTCAGCCACATCAATCAACAATTCATCATTAGTATCATCCAAATTCATAGCTGCGAAAGTAGCGCCGGCAGTAGCCGTATTATACCCGTAAATTCTCAATTCATAGTTCTCACCAGAAGCATCACCATCAAAGAAATAAACATCATCGCCAGAGCCGGAAATCTCCACTGTTCCAGTGTTGCTCGTAAGGGACAAATTACCTGTTCCAGCATACAAAGATGAAACCATAGCATTAGTTGCCTCAAAATTAGCCGCTGTTACCGTCCCTGAAGCAGTGATATCTACCACAGCAGCTATACTGCCAGAGCTATTAACTTGGAACAAGTCACCGTCTCCCACTGTTAAAAGAGAAACAGGGTCAGTATCCCCGATGCCGACGTTGCCACTACTGTCTATCACCATTTGCTGTGTCCCCGTTCTTGTGGACAGTCCAGCCGTCGTGTAAAACCTTATTTCATTGGCAGCATTATGTCCTGTGCTTCCACCCCCAATTCTCACTGCATTAGTTGTAGAATTTGCACTACCACCAACCATGGCGTATCCCTCTACTTCTCCCGCATAGGGCAATGATGAGATAGTGCAAACTTTGTTCGCTGAGTCTGTCTTTGTGCTTGAAAGCTGAACAGTATCCGTTCCGACGACATCTAAATTTGCATTTGGGCTTATTGTCTTGATACCAACATTGCCACTGGTGTCTATGCGTATGCTTTCTATCCTGTCTCCATCATAGGTTGTAACACCAAGTGCCCCATAATTAAAGGTTGATGTTCTACCACCCTCAATATAAATACCTCTATCATTAGATGTCCCTATTCTTATAATCCCCCCGCTGCCATCATCATCAATAGCTCCAGCAAACCTTGCGACTTCTGATACTGTCCCAGCTGTCCCGCCTGCACTAACGTGGAACTTTGTTGCGGTGGTATCATAAGCATAAGGACTCGTTGTCCCAATGCCAACGTTGCCCTCCACAATAAGTCCATCTGTGGGAGCTGTCACTGTCGCATAAGTAGATCCGATAGAAGCATTGCCCAGAACGCTTAAAGTGGAAGTTGGGGTGGCTGTGCCTATACCAACCTCGCCAGTTGTATAATATATTTGAGTTCCATTTTGTGTCCAATATCCTCCGCCAGCACCACCCTGAGAAGCAGC
>CAZUZH010000026.1:0-7494 GCA_964624815.1 uncultured Candidatus Saccharibacteria bacterium | reverse complement strand
AATCAAACCCAAAACAATAACAAGTCCTACTAAAATAACATTGATATAAAGATTATTTCTTTTGACAAAGTCTAACATAGTGTTCATGTTTTTAAATGTTAAATTTTATCTATTCGACCTACTTTTATTTTACCGCCTTATAGAAAAGTATGCCAAAAAGTTATCCACAACGAACCAAGGCAGTGGAAAATAAGAGAAGGCTCAACTTACCCCTGTTTTTATTCGCCTATGATTTGGATTTGGACTTTTCGCGGACGTGAACGGTCCAACTCCACGAATAAAACTCTCTGCCACTGGCCAAGCTGAACTTCATTATTAATTAAATTCAAAGTAACGCTTACTAACAAATGAATAGCCTTACAGTGAGAATGACCATTAACACACTCATTCTCACAAAGATTTACTGTTCGTGTTTTGAAATCATCATGCTTATAATCTAAAGACTGAGGAGCCATTCTTTCCAAATGCTTTTTTATGTCTGAAATTAACAAAGGCTCGTTTTCATTAACTATAATAGAAGCGGTAGTGTGAAAGCTTTGAATATTAACCAAGCCATTTTTAATTTGGCCTTCCTGAACAAAAGCTTTTACATCATCAGTGATGTCTATAAAATCAAACTGTTCTTTTGTTTGAAATTGTAATATTTTGTTTGCCGTTTTCATATTGTCCGCTGATTCAACGCGGATATTTACGCTGAATTTACGCTGATATCAGCGATAACGATATCTTTAACCAAGGGACATAATTATCTGGACTTTCCTCTATATCTTTACGCAGATCGGAAAGACTAATCCATTTCCATTCAGTTATTTCGCTGGGATCTACCTCTACACCTCCATTATACTCCCCTTTTAAAAGAACGCAAAATTCGTTTTCCGAGCCAATATCTTTGTAAATAGAGTGATAAACAAACTTATCAACTAATTTTAAGGGGCAAGTAAATCCTAATTCATCTTTTAATCTCCTTTCTCCTGCCCGCTCATAAGTTTCGTTTTCAAGCGGATGACTGGAACAAGTTGTTTCCCAAACAAGGGGCCAAAGCATTTTGTTCTTTGCCCGTTTTTGAATTAAAACTTCGCCTTTATTGTTAAAAACTAAAATCGTAAAAGCCCTATGCAGAATCCCCTGCCCTAAATGAGCTTTTACTTTGTCTTCCAGTCCGATTTGATTGTCGTTTTTATCAACGAGAACAACTTTAGTCATATTATTTATCACGGGTTATTACAAAATCTGCCAGCTCTTCCAAAATTTTGGTCCATTTATTCTGTGGCAAGACTTTTAGATTCTTTTTAGCTTTTTTTATATATGTTTCTGCTAAACCTATGGCTTTTTCCCTAGCTTTTGTTTTTTTAATAATAGAAATAGCTTTTTTAATATCTTTGTCTCTGATTTGCTTTTTTCTTAAAATAGATAAAAGCTCTCTTTTTGTCTCTAAAGATAATTCCTGCAGAGCCAAATAAATTACGATGTTGCCCAATTTTCTCTCTTCAATATCCTTTCCTATTTTCTTGCCGAATTTTCTTTCATCGGCAAAAACATCTAAAATATCGTCAGCGATTTGAAAACCAATGCCTAAATTTTCTCCATATTTTTTTAAGGCTTCTATTTTCTTGGGCGCGGCTGAGGCAGAAATTGCGCCTATCTCACAGCAAGCCATTGCCAAAGCAGCTGTTTTTCCTTTAATCATTCTAAAATAATCTTTCTTGTCTATTTTTTTGTATCGGTGTTTAGTTATATATCTCTCGTTTTCCCTGCCCGATTGCTCAAATAAAATATCTAAAATTTCTCCATCAATTAAAACTTTTATAGTCTTAGAAAAAATAGCTGAGATTAAAAGAGGTTTTTCTGAATGTTTCACGCTCTCAAAAATAGCTGCAGAATAATCAAGGCTTAAACATTCGGCAACCGACCGACCAAACTTTTTCCAGCAAGTCGGCTTCCCTCTTCTTTTCAAACTATGATCAATAATATCATCAATAATAAGGCTGTTCTCGTGTAAAATTTCCAAACCAGCGGCCGGATAAACAATGTCTTTTATTCGTCCCTTACAAGCCAGACAAACCAAAATGCCCAAAGACGGCCTTAATCTTTTTCCCCCAATTTCAACCTGATAGTTTATTATCTTTTTAGTTTCTTTGTTAACATTGGAGCAAAGTATTTTTTTAATCGCCGGGTCAACAACTTTTCCAATTTTATTTAAAACTCCGTTTAAATTCTTTTGTTTTAGAAAAGAAGAATATATATTTTTTGATTTTCTTTCAGGCATTATTTTAAAAAGACTTTAATCTAATTATTATTGTAATATAAAAAGACAAAATTAGCAATTTTTTTTCACCCTTGCTCCTCTGTTTTTTTTGTGTTTCATATAAAAAGATTAAATAAAATAAAAAAACGGGTTTAACCCCAATACATAAACCAATTCAAGCCTCTAATTCTTTTGCCGGATTTACCCCGTTAATCACCGGTTTTATACCGTGGATTAATCGGGTTTACGAAATTTATATAAAAATTTAAACAATATTTTACTTTATTTTAAAACGAAAATAGTTTCTGCTTCAAATTCTTCTTTGTATTTTATGTTTTCCTGAGCAGAAACAGAAATTCTATCATTGACTTTCAGATCAGAAAAATTTACAGTTTCTTCTATATACGGCTCGGGAGGAGAAACAATTCCGGCTTTCACTCTTTCAGACATTTCTTTTTGAATTTCAGTCGGGGTTTTAGCTGTTTTTTTAGCAATTTGAGTTAAATCAGTGATAATAACTTTTCTTTCGGCAGGTCCCTGGTCTTCCAAAGGATTTATGCTCACAGGTTCGGCTTTAATATAAATTATTTTATTTTCAACCTTAATAATTTTTCCTCCAATGCTTAATACTTTTTCCGGACTCGGAGGCATAACTTTTGACTCTCTAAGTTTTTCTTTGGCTGTTTCCCATGCTTGCTCGTACCCATTTTTATGGCCGAGATATTTTCCAATAAAAAAACCAACAATAATGCTTGCTATAATTAAAATTATAATACTAATAAGTGATTGCTTTTTCATGCTTTAATTATATCAAGCGAAAAAGCAGTGTCAAAAAACAAGATGTGCATAACTGAATTGTTGAAAAAACTTTTGTGTAGTAAAATATAGAATAGAAAGTTTAACTAAGAATTTCGATTTTTAGAATAAGTAGTGAAATAAGCTGCTATTTTGAATGTTGAAGTTTTTCTACTGAGTATGTTCAACAAAAAATTTTTCAAATCTTTTTTTCAAAAAAGAGCAACTCTAAGTTCAACTATCTTAATTTTAGGATTAGTTTTGGGAATTGGGGTTAGTTTTGTTTTAGCCCAGGGTTGGCAGGAGCCAACGGCAACTCCGCCGGGAGATAATGCGCCGGCGCCAATTAATGTTTCGGCAACAGAACAACGAAAAGTTGGCCCGCTTAGAATAAATAACTATCTGATAGCAGGAAGAGATAGTAATGATAATATTATTCCCAATATCGGAGTAATTGGTTATGGAAATGTGCTTGGAGGAATGTTCAATACAAGCGATAAATATGGTTATATTGGCTACGGTGACTATGGTGGTTTCTTTATTGGTGATGGTTATTTTTCTGGACAACTAATAATTGACACTAAGGTCATTTCTCCTGAATATTGCATTGATGGCGATTGTATAACCAGTTGGCCCAGCGGAGGAGGCGGAGCTGTGAATTGCTCTGATTGTAATGATACATTTGTTAATGAAAATCAAAACAACAGCATAACTACCGATATGCTGGAGGACAACAGCGTAACTAATATAAAAATCGATGGTGACAGCGTAAACACTGCAAATATAACTAATAACACAATATTATGGGAGGACTTTGACACAATTCTTCAGAATAATTTATTGGGAGGAGGAGCAGCACTTCAAGACCTCTTTTCAGTGCTAAGCGTTGGCTCTAACGCCGAAACATTTACAGAATGTACTAAAATTGGCGGTGATCCAAGTGGGACGGGATTAATAGTTGGAAATATAAAGGATTATCCTGCTGTGGGACAATGGTCAAAGGCAGAAACCGGAATTTATACTTATGGCAGCACTTATGGAATTCATGCTTGGGGTGGAAACACTGCTGTTTACGGCGAGGGTGTTACATATGGAGGTACTTTTAGTTCGCCTGGACCTACAGCTTACCTTAGTGTTGCTCCGGGAGAATTAGGTTCTGGTCTTGGCAGTGGTGGCTATGCTGGTTATTTTGAGGGAGACACGGTAATAGGGGGATACTTATCAGCCCCTGGTCCCGGAACACTTAAAATAGCAGAAGGCCTTACAATAGAACCTTATGGGGGAGGAGAAGCCTCAGGAGAACCATTTGTAGCGGTGCATGGCCCCGTTACTATATATGGCGGATCAAACTTAACTTTATCAGATTACGGTTGGGATGGTACTGCATGTACCGGCGGTAGAATTACTGCGTGTGAAATTGTTACTACTAACCCGAAATCTTTTGTTCAACCGCATCCCACAGATCCAACAAAAGAGATTAATTATGTAAGTATTGAAGGTCCGGATGCCCGAGTTTACTTTGACGGAGTTGCTAAATTAACTCATGGCAAGGCAGTTATAAAAGTTCCGGAAGATTTTAGATTAGTGGCTTCAGAAATTACTCCCTTAAATGTTATTTTAACTCCTTTTGGTCCAGCCTCTCTTTATGCGGCTTCCCGTTCTTTGGAAGAAATTGCGGTTCAGGAAAAAGATGGAAATTCCGATGCTGAATTCGGTTATATGGTAATTACCGACAGGGCAGGCTACGAAAACAGAAAAGCGATTAGAGAAAATACTCACTTCAAGAAATAAAAACAATCTCTATAATTAAAAACAGCCGTTGCGCAACGGCTGTTTTTAATTATTTTCATTAAATTTTGTTCTTAAACAGAAGGCGGTGTTTGCGGAGGTGTCTGGGGCGGTACCGGTGGACCTGGTTTCTTGCCTTTTTTCTTTCCAGCCAAAAGAACAGCTAATATAATGACTACAATTATTATAATTATCCACAAAAGAATGCTCATAATATTAATACTTTCTAAGTTTATTATTTTAGACCTTTCCACCCGCCACCCTATAATACTTTATACAAAAACAAAAATATGGTTAGAGAAATTCCTTTTTTAACAATCTCTCTTACTCACTTTAGAGATTAAGCATAAAGTGGTGTGGGGTGGTGGGAGGTTTATTGAAGCTTTTAACTATTTTGTGCTTCTTATTTCATTTTCTTTCTTTTAAGGCTTTTTGTCAAGCAGGGCTGTGGAAAACCCGAGCGACCGAGCACATTAATTTTAAGTTTCTAGAGAGCGAGAGCCCCGCCTCCTATGCCGTCATCAATCCATAAATAGAATAAATTAGGTATTAAATAAAGACAAATTCATAATTCTCAGAATATACTGCTTAGTGTGCGGGGTTACGATTTGAATTCCAAATTCAAATCATATATATCCCCTGCTCCCATTAAAATTACCACTTCCGCACCCTTTAGATTTTTTTTCAAGTAAGTAATTATTTTATTTTTTGTCAAATACAAAGCCGGCAGAGACCCAGTCTCTGACAGAGTATAGGCCGGGTCTTTACTAATCGCTTCAACTAATTTTTGGGAATTAATCTGTTTTTTAATCTCTTTGTTCTCCCGACCAGCAACATCATAAATATCAGTGATTATTAATTTATTGACAGGCGCAAGTGAGGAAACCTCACCCCTGCAAGCGTTCTGAAACACTCTTATAAAGTTATCAAACAAATAAAAGGTTCTCTGGTATTGATGGGGTTGAAAAACACACCAGATTTTTTTATTTGGGTATTTTTCGCGAATTGATTTTAGCGTTGCTTTTATCTCGGTTGGATGATGAGCATAATCATTAACAAGTGTTATATTTTTATCGTTTATTTTTATTCTGGAAACATCAAACCTGCGCCAAGAGCCTTTATATTTAGATAAGACTTGAAAACTTATTTTATCAGGAATCTTTAATACTCGGGCAACTGCCAAAGCCGCTAAAGCATTTGCAACATTATGATCGCCCGGCACTTTGAGGATTTTTCTAATTTTTTCTGCCTCTGCCTGTTTTAATGAAAACCCCAAACTACTCGGGATGGCTTCCCGAGTAGTTTGGGTAATTGTGGAGATGTTTTCGTCGTCTTTATTTGTTATCAAAACTCCGTCTTTGGACAAATGACTAATATACTCTTTGTAGGTTTCCAAAATATGCTTCAAATTTTTGTAATAATCCAGGTGCTCTTTTTCAATATTTGTTAAAACAATTATTTTAGGGTAATAATTTAAAAATGATGCCTGCCATTCATCAGCCTCAATAACAAGGTATTTACTCTTTCCCATATGAAAATTGCTGTTGTTAAATTTTTTCAACTTAGTGCCGATAATCACTGTCGGGTCTAATCCAGCTTTGATTAAAATCAAACCGATCATTGAGGCAGTAGTACTTTTGCCATGCGTTCCTGAAATAGCTATAGTATAATATTGCTTAGTTAAATCACCCAAAGCCTCAGGATAACTCTCGCACTTAATTTTCAGCTTTTTTGCCTTTTCTACCTCTGGATTATGTGTTTTCACCGCTGGACTAAAAATCACTCTTTCTGTATTCTCAGATAGATTTTTGGCTTTGTGCAAGCCAATAAAAACATTCGCTCCGCGCTCTTTTAGAGATTGGATTATTTCTGAATTGACTAAATCCGAGCCGGAAACCTGCCAGCCCTTTTCTAGAAAATAGCGAGCTAACGCGCTAGTTCCAATGCCGCCGATTCCAATAAAGTGAATTTTACTTGCTTGCATTAAAAATTTATTATAAAATTAAAGATATATAATACTATGGCGATATCTTGTTTAATCAGAATAGGTTTTGCTTCTACTTTTGCCTACACTTTTTTAAATTCTGTAGGAATTTTAAAAACACCTTTGACTTTTCCTTGGATAGTAATATTAATTCCTGCTGTTTTTGGCTGGTGGTTTTGGGAGAAAGTCAGCAGAAAAAAGCTTGCGTATAGAAATCTTACAGGCGGAATAATAATGTTTCTTATTTCTGGTGAATTAATTGGAAATAATTTTGGTTTTTTTGAAAATGTCTTCTGGTATGATAAGGTTGTTCATTTTATCGGCGGATTAACAATTGGTCTGATAATTTATTTGATTCTTGAATATTTACAGAACAAACATAACTGGCATTTAAGCCTTAAGTTTTTAATAATTTTTAGTTTAGCTATAACAATGATGGGGCTTGTTTTGTGGGAGTTTTATGAATATTTTATTGACTATATTAATGTAGGCAACATGATATCAGATAAATTTGATACTGTTGACGACTTATTATTCGGCTTTATAGGCGCTTCTATCTCAACCGTGTGCGCCGTTTATTTTCTCAAAGAACCAGAGAAAATTCCACTGAAACAGGAATTTGCCCAAAAGCCTTGATCAACCATATAAGATTGTTGGCGATACCAATACGTCTATTGCGTTT
>CAZUZH010000025.1:0-9571 GCA_964624815.1 uncultured Candidatus Saccharibacteria bacterium | reverse complement strand
CTAAAATTTATTTAATATTTACAGAGGTTAATATTTACAGAGGGTCGCCCCCTGTGTCCTATTTTTAATATTTCCCACTCCTTTCTTCACCAAACTAAAAAGCCGCTTGGCTTCCTTTTGACTTTGTGGGTTCATTTTCCAATTTGCGATTATTAATGGTTTCATAAATTCATTTTTACTGTCTGTTTGTATAAAATTCGAAATTTACAGAGGGTCGCCCCCTGTGTCCTATTATCAAATAAATAGCAACAGACCATATTATTAACTAATCTTTGGCTAATAACCCGTGTTTTCTCGCTCCATCCGCGTAAAGTTTTTGGATTTGGGCAGAACTGAGGGCTCGATTATAAATACGAGCTTGGTCGATTGCGCCGTTGAACCGATTAGTGCTCATCGCCCCAATTGAAAGAGAACTGTTTGTTGATCTCATATTATAATCCCTTGTGGCGTTACCCCAAGATTCTCCATCTACATAGAACTTTACACTCGGACGTTCATAAGTCACGGCTACATGATGCCAGTTAGTGTCAGTTATTGCATTTGCATTACTCTGCGTAGCTCTCCATCTGTTCCCGCTATCTTGAACTTGAAAATAGAGTCTATAATTGTAGGCAGCGCTCATTGCTATAAAGTTATAACCACCCACCTTTTTATATACTATATCATCTCTGTGATCTACTATATTCTTTTTTATCCACGCTTCTATCGTGATAGGATTATTTTCTGAAATTTCCAGACTAGTTGAATGTGGAATATCTATATAATCATCCACGCCATCAAAACTCAAGGCACAACCCTGTCCTGATGGGGTATTTTCCGAAGCAGCGCTGGCACATTGGTAAATAGGACAAGATGTTCCAGCACAACTACCATTATTTTTATAACCCGATCTGTCTTGAGCTCCGGTAGCTAATGCGCCGTGAGTTCCTTCGTCAAAATCCCAAATACCTACTGCTTCATCGCCAAGAGCATGAAAAACACTTTCACTGAACTGCAAACCCTTGGCAATTCTGGCTTTATCTCTGGCGCCTTTTAAACTAACCAAAACAATACTTGCTAAAAGTCCAATAATCGCAATAACTACCAACAATTCAATTAGAGTGAACGCCCGGAAGGAGAAATTTCGTTTCCCTACAGGGTAAAATTTTTGCTTCATGATTTTGTTACGAAATACGAAAAACATACGAAACTACGAAAACGTTATTCTATTATTTCGTATATTCGTAAAACTTTCGTATTTCGTAGCCCTAGTGGTTAAACTCGTAAATCTATTGTTTCCTCAGATAATTAGCTGCGGCCTCCGGCTCAATAGTTGAAATTTCAATTCCAGTACAGAGTTCAAATCCGGCCCAAGTAGAAGTCTTTGGTATAATTGACCAATGCCAATGATAAAAATCGTAATTCCTTCCATCACAGGGAGCTGTATGAAGATAAAAGTTATAAGCAGGGTCGCCTAAAGCTTTGTAAAGTTTTGATAAAGCAGCCTGAAAAGCTTCAGCTAAATATTTTTTCTGGTTTTCATTAATTCTTTCAAAATAAGCATGGTGTTCTTTAGGAGTAATTGCCACTTCAAAAGAAGAACTTGAGGCAAATGGACAAATAACCAAAAATTCTTTGTTTTCAAAAACAATTCTTCTCTT
Organism: uncultured Candidatus Saccharibacteria bacterium; assembly: GCA_964624815.1. Lineage (GTDB taxonomy): Bacteria > Patescibacteriota > Minisyncoccia > Minisyncoccales > CAZUZH01 > CAZUZH01. The sequence continues at coordinate 7,931 of CAZUZH010000025.1, read as the reverse complement.
GTCCTCTATGTCCCATTCATTCATTACACAGTGAACACACTTTTTATGAGTTTTAAAATACTGCTGAGAACCGGTTAGAGAGCGCCTAATATCGGGGTCAGTTACTGGAATAGCAATAATCTGAGAATGGGGATGGGAAATTGAAGCCCCTGCTTCAGCGCCATTATTATGAAAAATAGAAACATAGTTGACAAAATTTTCGTTCATTAAATCTAAGTATCGCTCCTGATAAGCATCTATTACTTCTTTAATCTCTTTTTGAGAAAATTGAGCCATCTGTTTTGTGTGACTTTGCGTAACAAGCACTTCGTGAAAACCAATAGCATCCATCATTTGATGAGGACCCTCTGCCCTCTCACGCAAACTGACGTTCTGGGAAAAAGCCGGATATTTATTGGGAAAAATAATTGTTGTCCATTTTTTTGGAATTCCGCCTTCAAGATTTATTTTTTTTCCTTTATTAAAAGCCAGCACCGGGATTTCCTGAGTACTAATATTACAAAAAGGACAATCTTTTTCAGCCACTTCTTCTTTTGCTCTCTTTTCTTTTTTAAAACTCTCCGGCTTACGGGCACGTCCAGTTGCAATAACAACCCAGTCCTTAGAAACAAGACTGAAACGCAGTTCTGATGGAATCTTGGATTGTTTAGTTTTTAGAGTTTTTTTGGTATAGCCTGGCATAAAAATCCAAATGTCAAAATCCAAATATCAAATCAAATCCAAATGACTAAATGTCAAAACCTATTAACTAATATCTTTTTGGATTTTGGATTTTGAGCTTGATTTGGCGTGTAACCCTCCTAGGAGTCTGGCGCTACGCGCCATCCGGGAGCTTGAAATTTGAGCTTTATTGCTTGTATTTCCCAAAAATACTATTCAACCTAACCTGCAAGACTTCAAATAACATCCTAATCATTCCACCAAGTTTCACCTTGCTGTCTGCGCTATTTATCCATATTACTGGGATTTCCTTTATTTTATATCCTAATTTCTTGGAAATCACTAAAGCCTCTACATCAAATGCCCAACGGTCAATTCTACATCTGGAAAAAATCTCTTGGACTGCTTCTTCAGAAAAAACCTTAAAACCGCACTGAGTATCCCAAATGCCCCAAAGACCAGAAATTATTTGAACAATTAAATTAAAAATATCACCCAATACTCTTCTATGCCAAGACTGGGGAACCGGAATTACTGCTCCCTTAATATCACGAGAGCCAATAACCACTTCAAATCCATTTTTAAACCAGGGCCAAATTTTCTCAACCTGATCAATTGAAGTAGAATTGTCAGCATCAGTAAATAGCTTATATTTGCCTTTTGCTTCCAACATTCCCTGCCTCACCACCCAGCCTTTGCCGTGATTCTTTATATTATCAATCAACTTTAAATTCCTTATTTTGTGAATTAAATCTTTCACTACCTGGGCTGTTTTGTCTTTAGCTCCGTCATTAACAACTAAAATCTCGTAGGAATAATCCTGCTTTGATAAATATTTATCAATCTCATTCAAAGTCTTGGGCAAGCGCTTCTCCTCATTATATGCTGGGATAATAACTGAAAGATAAGGTTTTTGATCCATTCCCCGTAGAAGAATTTCGACATTTAGTAATTTAAGGTTTCAAAATTGCTAAACTCCAAAAATCGAAATCCTTTGGTTTTCTGCCCCGATTAAATTTGATGTTTTTCAAAGAAAAACATCCAGTCGAAATTTCTCTACGGGGCATTATTTTATTTTACCCCGACTCAGTTTTTCACGCAAGTGAAAAACTGAGAATGGTATATCATATTCAAAAATAAAAAAAGGGCGTTCGGTGTATAGTAAATATACTACAAAACGCCCATCTTAAAAATCGCCTTATTTTTTAACCAATATGGGTTCCTCCCTTTTTCCAAGAATTACCATCCTTGTTACTTTCTTGATCTCTTTTTGAACTGTATTTTCCATTTCTTCCTCCGCGGATTCACACTCTATCTCATGTTTTTTCGAAAGCAGCATAGCGTCTCTAATTTGTTTGCGCATCTCTTCTGCTTTTGGAAAAAGAGAATCAAAGACCTCTATTTGTTCCTTTGAAAAATTCAATCGTTGAACTCTATTTGTCTTCTTGGTTTCAGATTTAGAAATCTTATCTTCTAATTCTTTGATTCTTTTTCGGTCCTTCACTACCACCCCGGAAGAAGAAGTATCACATAATGCTTCTTTCCGAGTCCGGTCATATACGTAATCAAAGTCCACAATTCCTCCGCCTAGAATTCCTCTTCCATATTCATCTTCACGTATATGCTTGCTTATTCGAATAAACCATATTTCTCGAGACGATTTTTTAGTTTTGTCCACCTTCCTTCCTCCTTTGCTCTTGGTTATAGATGGTTTTTTGTACTGTCTACATATTACTCATGTTTAAATTTCTGTCAGCTCAGTAGTAAAAATTTGACAAGCGTTTTGTTATCAATAAAACGCTATTTACTATTAGCAGTCAAATCTTCACTAATGGGTCAATACTTCACAGCCGTCTTTGGTAACGGCAATAGTGTGTTCAAAATGGGCGGAGAGGGAGTTGTCAGCGGTTTGATAAACAAAACCGTCGGCTCCCTGTTTAATTTTATAACCTCCCATTATTACCATTGGCTCAATACAAAAAGTCATACCTTCTTTTATTTCAGGACCGCTTCTTCTCTTGCCGTAATTTGGAATTTGTGGGTCTTGATGCAATTCTTTACCAATTCCGTGACCGCACAAATCCCTGACAACATTAAAGCCTTGACCCTCAACATATCTTTGAATAGTATTACCGATATCACCAAAAGTATTTCCTGGACGAACCTTTTTAATCCCTCTTTTCAAAGCTTTTTTGCAAACACGAATTAAGCGAGCTGTTTCCGGTTCAATCTTGCCCACCGGAATCGTTACCGCCATATCAGAATAAAATCCATTATACAATAAACCCAAATCTAAAGAAACAATATCTCCTTGCTTTAAAGTTCTCTCAGATGGAACGCCGTGAACAATCTGTTCATTTATTGATACACAAAGAGCTGTCGGAAAATTATTATATCCTTTGAAAGCCAGCTTTGCTCCAGAATTCAAAATCAGGTTTTCTGCCAGTCTGTCTAATTCTTTGGTGCTAATTCCTGGCTCAATTTTCTTTTTCAATTTCTCCATAACATTGGATAAAATCCTGCAGCCTTCTTTCATTATTTTAATTTCTTCTGGGGTTTTAATTGATATCATTTTATTGATAATTTTTCTAATATGCTTTTAGCTACCTCCTCTACTGGCGGTTCTCCGTCAATATTAATCAGTTTATAACCCTCATTATCTAAAAATTTAAAAATTGGCTTGGTCCTTTCCTCATATTCTTTAAGACGAACTTTAATGTCTTCTTTGTTATCAAGGGTCCGTGTTGCTAATTTGCCTCCGCAAACCGGACATATTTCTAATTTTTCATTCTCTGGAGTAAAAACAATAGGCTGACCGCACTTTTCGCAAACCCTGCGATTGCTGTTCCTGAAAATAGAAGTCTCGGGCTTTATCAAAAGCCGGATAATAAAAAGATTATTTCTACTATAAAGCTTTTCTAAAAGAGGCATCACAATTTTAACTTCATAAAGAGTGCGCGGAGACCCACTAAAAATCAATCCATTTTTCTGTTGATGATATTTTTCAATTCCATCTTTTACCAATTCTGTAACCCATTCCGGAGTACATAAAAGCCCTTCTTCAAAGTTCTTTTTTTCTCTTTGAATAATCGGGTCACCTTGATTTGCTTTGTCATAAATAATGTCTTCAATTATTTGACCGGTATCAAAACTCTCTAAATCAAACTCTTTAGCTATCTTCCGCGCTTGAGTCCCTTTACCAGACCCCGGCGGCCCATATATTATGATTACAGATTTCATTAAATCGATGCTAACATACGAATCAATACTAATAAATACAACCAATCTACAAACCCATTCGTATAATTAGTATGCATTAGTATATTAGTATATCATTTTAAAAGCTCTCATACTCCCGCATTTGAAGCTGAGACTCAATCTGACGCATTGTTTCTAAAACTACAGAAACAGCAATCAGTAAAGAAGTTCCACCGATTAAAAACTTGAAAACCATTACTCCGGTAATTCCGCCGATAATTGACGGCATCACAGCAATTATTCCCAAAAACAAAGCTCCAATTGGCAGAATTCTGTATAAAATATAGTGTAAAAATCCAGCAGTGGACTCACCAGGCCTGATACCGGGAACAAACCCGCCCATTTTCTGTAGGTTGGAAGAGATAGCTTTTGGGTCAAAGGTAACTGCAGTATAGAAGAAAGTAAATAAAAACACGAAAAGAAAAAATAAAATTCCATAAACCCAGGGGTTTTGAAAAAAAACATTAACACTATTAGCTATATTGGCTATAGTTGCATTTCCAGACCCTGATAAAAACCCAGCAATCATGCCTGGGAAAAGCAAAATAGACATTGCAAAAATAATTGGGATTACCCCAGCTGGGTTAACGCTCAAAGGCAGATAAGTGGAAACACCTCCGTACATTTTCGTTCCTCGCACCCTTTTGGCATAAGAAACCGGGATATTGCGACGAGCCTCATTAATTAAAACAACAAAAGCAACAATCGCTATTGCCATTGCTAAAAAGAGTATGTAAGTCGGAATATTTGCTGGATCCCAACTGATAATTATCTGTTTAATGTCGGTTGGAAATCTAGCAATAATACCAGCAAAAATTAAAAGAGAAACCCCATTGCCAATCCCCTTTTCTGTAATCAATTCACCGAGCCACATTAAAAATATAGTGCCGGCTGTAATAGTCAAAATTGAACTTATTAATAAAACTGGGGAGAGATGACTAATGGCTCCTCGTTTTTGAAGCAAACCAAGCATTGCATATCCCTGAAGCACGGACAAAGGAACAGCCAGCACTCTGCCCCAGCGATTGAATTTCTGCCTTCCGGCTTCTCCTTCATCTTTGTAGATTTTTTCCAATGCCGGAAAAATCATTGTTAAAAGTTGGAGCACAATCACTGCTGTAATATAGGGACCAAGACCAAGCATTACAATTGAAAAATTGCTCAATGCTCCTCCTGTAAAAACATTTAAAAGTCCAAAAACTTGAAAACCTTCAAAAAAGCTTTTTAAGTTTTCGGCATTAACTCCAGGCATAGGAATATTAGCCATTACTCTAAAAATGACTAACATTGCTAAAACAAACAATATTTTCTTGCGCAAGTCCTTTATTTTGAAAATTTGGATAATTTTATTTAGAAACATATTCGCTTCGCTTAAGTTAAAAATTAAAAGTCGAAAGTCCAAAGTACCAGTATAAAGTTAAAAATATTTAATATTTAATACTGTAACTTTTAATTTTTGACTTTGGACTTTTAACTAATGAAGCCTTCGCTTTTTTCTATAACCTCTTTCGCCTGCTTAGAAACTGTGCAACCCCTAATAGTCAACGCCTTATTCAGTTCTCCTTTTGCTAAAATCTTAACTTTTGGCACCTTCCCTTTTATTTTACGAATTATTTTCTTTTTAATCAAAACTTGGGGAGTAATTTCTTCTCCTTTTTTAAATATTTTTTCAAGAACTTCTACATTAACAACAGCTGTATCTATGGGTTTGGGGTTAAATCTATACCCTCTTAGTTTTGGGTATTTTTTTATCAACTCCCTAATTACCGGCTGCATCTTATGACCAGCCCGTGATTTCTGGCCTTTTTGTCCTCTTCCGGAATAGGTACCCATTTTACCGCCGCGGCCTATTCTTTTTTTCTTTTTCCGTTTATGTATTGGTTTTATTTCGTGTGTTTGCATAATAATAGGTGCAAGGCAACAAGCCTGCAAAATAGTCTTCGCAGGCAAGCCGAGCACTACCTCAAGGACTTCAATTTCTTCAAGGCTTTCATTGTAGCTTTAGAATTATTAATCTTATTTCTGGTTTTGCTCAAAACTTTTGAAGAAATGTTTTTAATTCCTCCTAAAGTGCAAATAACTCTCACCGTTCCTCCCGCCACCAATCCCCTTCCTCTGGCTTGAGGCTTTAATAAAATCCGGGCAGCGGAAAACTTTGCCTCAACTTCGTGGGGAATTGTTTTATTAACAATAGGAATTTTAATTAAATTCTTCCTAGCCAGCCTTGTCGCTTTTTCTACTGCCTGCGCAACATCCAATCCTTTGGACACGCCAATCCCAACTTTGCCAGCCCTATTTCCAATTACCATTAAAGCTCGGAATCGAAACCGCTTGCCTCCGGCCGAAACCCGAGTAACTCTTGTCAAATCCAAAAGCTTGGATTCAAAGTCCCTTTTCATTTCGCCTTCCACTTCTTTAGTTTTATCTTTTATTTTATCTTCTTTGGTAACCATAGACGCTTTGAATTTCTAATTTCTAATTGACCTAATTTCTAACTAAATCCCAAATCCCAATGTCTAATGACTAAACTAATTATTTGTTCATTGCCGCCCTTGGCGAGCCTCGTCTCTGGCAGGGGGTTTTGCTCTTTGGGACATTAGTTAGGAATTAGAAATTAGGAATTGGGAATTGGTCATTTTAAAACTTTAGTCCTCCTTGCCGTGCCGCCTCTGCCAAAGCTTTCACCCTTCCATGATATTTGTATCCTCCGCGGTCAAAAACAACCTTTTTTATTTTTTTCTGAATGCCTTTCTCGGCTATCAATTTTCCAACTTCTTTAGCCAAGGAAATCTTGCCATTAGTCTTCGTCTTCTGCTTAATCTCTAAATCCTTAACCGAAGCCAATGTTTTTCCTTTTTCATCATCAATTAATTGGGCATAAATATGCTTGACTGAACGAAAAAGGCAAAGCCGCGGCACTTTAGCTGTTCCGAATACCTTGCTTCTTACTCGTTTATGCCTTCTTATTCTTTTTTCTTGCTTTAGTAACATAATTTACTATGTAGCAATAGCCTTCTTCCCTGCCTTCCTCCTAACAACTTCATCAACATATCTGATACCTTTACCTTTATATGGCTCAGGAGGCCGCACTTTTCTTATCTTGGCAGCAAATTGACCAACCAATTCTTTATCTATCCCAGAAATACTAATTATATCTCTTTCTACAAGAATTTCAACACCATCTGGTATATCTAGAAACACTGGGTGGCTAAATCCTATTAATAAAGTTAATTTTCTTTCTTCAACATTCGCCTTGTATCCAACCCCTATAATCTGTAGTTTTTTCTCATACCCCTCACTTACACCCTTTAGCATATTAGCAAGCAAGCTCCTGCTTAAACCCCAAAAAGATCTGGCTTTTTTTGACTGCCCGCCCGATGGACGATCTTTACCCTGTCTGGCTAAAGAAATCAAAATTTGGCCATTTTTCTCTTCTGCCCTTATCTCGGGTCTAATTTCTTGAGAAAGTTCTCCCTTGGGACCCTTGATAGTAATTTTTTGACCATCAATGGCTACCTTGACTCCATCTGGTATTAAAATAGGTTGTTTTCCAATTCTTGACATATTACCAAATTTCGCAAATAACCTCTCCCCCAAGATTATTTTTCCTTGCTTCTTTATCCGCCATAAGACCTTTAGAAGTTGAAATAATAGCCACTCCATATCCCCCCTTCACTTTCCTAATCTTTTCTGCTGGTAAATAAATTCTCTGTCCGGGCTTGGAAATTCTTTTTATTCCTTCAAAAACTGGAACATTATCCTCGTACTTCAAAATAATCTCAATAATCTTGTTAATTTTCTTGCCCTTCTTCTCTGCTCCGACAATAAAGCCTTGTTTTTCAAAAATCTTGGCAATCTCAAACTTTAATTTAGAAAAAGGAATAATTACTGTTTTGTGAGAAACAGCCTGCGCATTCTTTATTCTATTAAACATATCCGTAATTGGATCAGTCATAGTTTAGATATTAGATATTAGATATTAGAATTTTACCAACTGCTTTTTTTAATTCCAG
>CAZUZH010000024.1:3107-9864 GCA_964624815.1 uncultured Candidatus Saccharibacteria bacterium | reverse complement strand
AGAAAATTGGGTGAGATATAAAAGAGAGGTGAGGAAATTAATAGAAAAATTCAAGAGGCTATCATTAGAGAAGTAAACTTACAGAGGGTCGCCCCCTGTAAATTTCGAATTTTATACAAACAGACAGTAAAAATGAATTTATGAAACCATTAATAATCGCAAATTGGAAAATGAATCCACAAACTCTGACCGAAGCCAAGAGGCTTTTTGGTTTGGTTAATAGGGGGATCGGTGGCATTAAAAAAGCAGAAGTAGTTATATGTCCTCCGTTTATATATTTATCGGGATTACGAATTGACTTTTTGGGCGTACGTGCAAAAAGTCAACTCGTAAAAAGTCAAATAATTTTGGGGGCGCAGGATTGTTTTTGGGAAGAAAAAGGCGCTTATACCGGAGAAATTTCCCCTTTAATGCTTAAAAACTTTGGGGTGAAATATGTGATTATTGGTCATTCAGAACGACGCCAGTATTTAAAAGAAACAGATGAAATGCTCAACAAGAAAATAAAAGCCGTTATTAAAGCAAAACTGAACCCAATTCTCTGTATTGGTGAAACAAAAGAGCAGAAAAACAGAGGTAGGACCTCTGAAATATTAAGGGAGCAAATTAAAAAAGCTTTTTATAAAATTCCAGCTGATAGTTTTAAAAAAATAAAGCTTTCTATTGCCTATGAGCCAATCTGGGCAATTGGGACAGGCAGTCCCTGTGATCCGGATGAAGCAATGAACAGCGCTCTTTTAATTAGAAAAACTTTTACTGAAACATATAACAGCGCTGTGGCAGAAAAAGTTCTGATTCTTTACGGAGGAAGTATTAATTCTAAAAACGCTGTTAATTATATCAAAATGGCAGGTATGGACGGCTTATTAGTGGGCGGCGCTTCGTTAAAAGCTCAGGAGTTCATTAAAATTGTAAAAAACGCAGGATAAAGAAGACTTGCTTTTTTAGATAAAATTTGGTATTATTAAAAACTATGAATAATTTTGCTAATGGTTATTTCTATAGCCCTAGTAAAGGAAATTTGTCTCCGGAAGGAGTGCTTGAAGAATTGGTCCGGTATATGGAAGAAAAACCGGAGAGTTTTTATGATATTGTTGTTGGCTGTGATTCTTCTTCTAGCGAAGAACCTCATTTTCCCGTAGCCTTGGTTATTTTAAGAAAGGGAGAGGGCGGACGGTTTTTTCTTAAAAAGGTTAAATACAAAAATAAAAAGTTTTACAATATACACCAGAGAATTCTAGAAGAAGTTTTACTTTCCTGCGAAGCAGCTTTATTTTTGCGTGAAAGGTTTAATAATAAAGTAAAAGGCTTGGATAAAAACTATAATTTCCAGTTTCAATATATTCATGCTGATGTTGGAGAGAATGGCAAGACGAAAGATATGATTAAAGAAGTCGTTGGTTTAATCCGAGGCAACGGTTTTGAGCCAAAAATCAAGCCGGAGGCTTATGTCGCTTCTGTTGTGGCAGATCGCTATTCGTAGGTAAAATCCGAAGCACTAAATTAGAAATTCAAAACAATATCTGATGTTTAAATGTTCAAAATTCAAAAAAAATCTCTTAAAAGATAAGTTTAGGATATTGGAATTTTGAGTTTGTTTCGTATTTCGCACTTGAACTTATGAAAGGAACTTGTTCATATTCGAACTTAGAATTTACTAATAGACAAACGGCTTTGCTCGTTTCTTTTTTTCTCCATGATAATTAAATTAAAAAACAAGAAGGTATTAGTCGCTATCTCTGGAGGTGTTGATAGTTCAGTTGCTGCCGCTTTGTTAAAAAAAAATGGCTATGACGTAGCCGGTGTTTTTATGCATTTCTGGAGTGAGCCTGATGGCTCGCCCACTCGGAAAGACGCGAAATTTACCCCGTTAGATAATCCTATATCTAACGTGGCAGGCGCTAAGGTACGCAAAATAGAAAGCAAGTTTTGTTCAGTAGAGGCAGAAAGGATAGCTTGTCGGGTGGCAGAAAAATTAAGTATTCCTTTTTATGTTTTTCATTTTGAAAAAGAGTTTAAAAAAGAGGTGGTAGATTATTTTTTGAAGGAATATAGAGAAGGCCGGACGCCAAATCCCTGTGTTGTTTGTAACAGAGAAATAAAATTCGGTTTGCTTTTTAAGAAAATGCTGGAGCTTGGTTTTGACTATTTAGCTACTGGACATTACGTCAGAATAAAATATGACTACTTGAAAAAATCTACAGGCGTAGAAAAATTCAAGTTGTTAAAAGCCAAAGACAAAACAAAAGACCAAAGTTATTTTTTGTGGAGCTTATGGCAGAAGCAATTGTCGCGTCTTTTGTTTCCCGTTGGAGACTATACAAAAAAAGAAGTCTACGAAATGGCGAAAAAATGGAAGGTGGCTTATAGAAAATCAGAATCTTTTGACATTTGCTTCATTGCGGGAAAAGACCACAATGAATTTTTGAAAAAGCGCTTGAAAATGAAGCCGGGACCGATTATTGACACTAAGGACAAAAGTGTTGGTTGGCACGAGGGTTTGCCTTTATACACAAAGGGGCAGCGAAAAGATATTAAAATAGGCGGAACCGGTCCTTATTATGTTATTGATAAGGATTTTAAAACTAATACTTTGATTGTTACCAATAAGCAATTTGACAACAGACTTTATAAAAAGAGTTTAGTTGCTAAAAGAGTGAATTGGGTTTTAGGCAAAGAACCAAAACTGCCATTGAAGTGCCAAGCAAGGATAAGATATGGACATAAGGCTGTACCGTCAATAGTTAAAAGCCTGCCACGTACCGAAACAAAGTTTCTTGTGCGGGGTCTAAAATCTAAAATTAAAAGTCAATTATTTGTAGAGTTTAATAAATCTCAAAGAGCAGTGACCCCTGGCCAGTCAGTTGTTTTTTACCATCGCAACGAACTCCTAGGAGGCGGAATTATTTTATAAAATATAATTTTGGAGTCTTACAGAATAAAAGTTGAAGAATCTTGCATAGGTAAGAAAATTACATTTTTTATATTTATGAAAAAGGAGATTAGCCTTTTTCTTGTATAAATTGTAGATTTTTAGTAGAATAGAGATATACCTCGTAGAGGAACCCCTCACTGAAATAAATTTAGTGCGGGGCGGCGCTCCCTTCGGTCGCTTGTTTCGAAAGTATATTAGAAACCTGCCCTGTAGTGAGCTTGCTTTACTGCGGGGTTCTTCTGCGGGGTATGACTGCCAAAGAATTGCGAGAAAAATATTTAAAATTTTTTGAAGAAAAGGGGCATAAAATAATTCCCGGTGCTTCTTTGATTCCAGAGCACGATCCAACCGTGCTTTTCACCACTGCCGGGATGCATCCTTTGGTGCCTTTTTTGTTGGGTGAAAAACATCCGGCCGGAAAGAGATTAGCCAATGTTCAAAAATGTATCAGGACTGGCGATATTGATAAAGTAGGAGATAGATGGCATTTAACTTTTTTTGAAATGTTGGGGAATTGGTCTTTAGGTAATTACTGGAAAAAAGAAGCGATTGAGTGGAGTTTTGAGTTTTTATTTGATAAAAAATGGTTGGGAATTCCGAAAGAAAAATTAAGTATAACAGTTTTTGAAGGAGATAAAGATGCTCCAAAAGACGAAGAAACAGCTCAAATTTGGAAAGATTTAGGTATTCCCAAAGAGAGAATTTATTATTTGGGCAAAGATGAAAATTGGTGGGGTCCGGCTGGCGAAATTGGTCCTTGTGGCCCTTGTACTGAAATGTTTTACGACACTGGCAAAGATAAATGCAGCTCGGATTGCCGGCCAGGTTGCGATTGCGGGAAATACTCAGAAATCTGGAATGACGTATTTATGGAATATAATAGAAAAATAAAAAATAAAAAATCAAAGATAAAAAACACAAATAAAAATTCAAAAACAGCAAAACCCAAGAACTACGATAACGAAATAGAATACGAATACGCGTCATTAGTCCAAAAGAACGTTGATACGGGAATGGGAGTGGAAAGAACTGTGGCGGTTTTAAACGGGCAGGATAATGTTTATGAAACGGAATTGTTTGAGCCGATTGTTAAAGAAATAAAATCTTTAGCTAAAATAACTGAACCAGCAAACTCTTTTGAAAAACTTTACAACCCTGGTCAGGCGATAGAAAAAGAAATGGCTGGCCTGAAAGATAAAGCCGAAAGAGGAAGAGCCATTAGAATTATTGCTGATCACATAAAAGCAGGTTGTTTTATTCTGGCGGAAAACATTGAACCTTCAAATATTGAGCAAGGTTATGTCTTGCGACGTTTGATTCGTCGCGCAATTAGATATGGAAAGCAAATCGGAATTGAAGATGTATTTTTATACAAAATTGCTGAAACAGTAATTGATATTTACCAAGATATTTATTCGGAATTAAAAAAGAATAAGGATTTTATTTTTGAACAATTGATTAGAGAGGAGCAAAAGTTTAAAAAGACCCTAATTAATGGATTAAGAGAGTTGGAGAAATTAGTCAATAAGAAATACGAAAAAGCAAAAGAAATTAGCGCTGAGGACGCTTTTTATATTTATGAAACCTATGGTTTTCCATTAGAGATGATTGAGGAGGAATTGAAAAACTATGGTTTAACCGTTAACCGTCAAGATTTCCAGAAAGCTTTTAAAAAACACCAAGAGCTTTCTCGAGCTGGATCTAAACAAAAATTCAGAGGCGGTTTAGCCGACCACTCGGAACAAGTCATGAAATATCATACTGCTACCCATTTGCTTTTGGCCGCTTTGCGTCTGGTTTTGGGAAATAATGTTCAGCAAAGAGGGAGTAATTTAACAGCCGAACGTATTCGTTTTGATTTTTCTCATCCAGCGAAGCTCACTCCAGAAGAGATTAAAAAAGTAGAGGAATTGATTAATGAGAGCATTAAACAGGATTTAAAAATAAAATGCGAAGAAATGTCTTTGGGCGAAGCAAAAAAACAGGGAGCCACAGGTGTTTTTGAGAAAAAATACGGAGACAAAGTTAAAGTTTATACTATTTTTAATCCAAAAACAGAAGAAGTTTTTAGCAAAGAAATCTGCGGTGGTCCCCATGTGGAGCGGACTGGAATTTTAGGGAAATTTAAAATTATTAAAGAGCAAGCCAGTTCTGCCGGCGTTCGGAGGATTAAAGCTGTATTAGAATAAAATTTTTTGATACAATAATAAAATGCCAAAAAGAACAAAAAAAGTTTACGATATTATACCGCCTGGCAAGGGAGGAAGTAGTTTGATTAATTTAAGTTCAGGAAAAAGAAAAAAAGAAAAGGCAAAGAAATCCTCAAAAAAGAAAAAGTCTTTGTTTAAATATTGGATTTTGTTATTGCCAATGGTTTTAATCGGAATAGGATTGTTTCTATATTTTTATTTGCCAAGAGCTGAAATAAAGATTTGGTCCAAAACTGAGGTTTTAAATTTTGAAGATACTGTAATCGTTGATATTGAACTTAAAGACGAAGATGTAGATATTACTTCTTCAAAAGAAAAAGTGGCGATACCGGGAGCAGTTTTTGAAGCCGAAAGGGAGGACGAAAAAGAATTTCCAGCAACTGGCGAGGCAAGTGAGGAGGGCAGGGCGAAAGGAGTAATCCGTGTTTACAACAATTTTCATAAGACTCAAATTTTAGTAAAAAATACCAGATTTCAGCCTCCAATGGACCAGGTGATGTATTTTAGAACAACAAAACGTATAGAGATTCCCGTTAAAGGCTTTATAGACGTTGAGGTTACGGCTGACCAGCCAGGACATGATTACAACATTGAGGCTTCTACTTTTTCTATTCCCGGTTTGGCTGGTTTGTCTCAGTATTATAGTGTTTACGGAAAATCATTTTCTCCAATGACAGGCGGCTTTATAGGTAAGGTTAAAACAGTAACAGAGGAGGATATTAATAGCGCTAAAAATGATTTATTTAATCTGGTGTTTTCAGACCTTAAAAAGTATTTGACAGAGAGAGTGCCATCTGGATTTGTTTTACTGGAACAGACTTTTCAAGAAGAGGAGATAGAAAGTTCCTGCGAGGCAAAGTTTCATGATGCCGTAGATTCTTTTTCTGTTAAAGCTAGGGCCAAAACAAAAGCTCTATTATATAAGGAGGATTATTTGAACCAAATGGCAATGGTTTTTTTTCTTGCTAATAAATCTCCGAGCAAAGAAATTCAGGAGGATTCTTTAAAAATACAAGCAGACTTGGAGCAAATTGACTGGGAAGAGGGGAAAGCTGTTCTAAAATTTAAAGCTTCAATAAAAACATATTCTTCTCTTGAAATGGATGATTTGGAGCAGAGATTGAGCAACAAGACTATAAGCGAGACAAGAGAGTTCTTGATGAATTGGGCTCAAATTGAAAAAGTAGAGATAGTCTTTTATCCATTTTGGGTTAGAAAAGTGCCAAGAAATATTAATAGGATTAATATAGAAGTTAAATTAGATAAAGAATAGAATTTGGATTCAAACAGTAGAAAGAAGAGCTATAGCTATTTTGCAGTTTGTCGCTTGACTAATAAGATAAAATTTGTTATTCTAAATTTACTAATTAATGAAATCTAAAGATAAAATAAAAAAATCAGGAATTGTAATTGAAACCTTGCCAAATACTACTTTTAAGGTAAAATTAGACGATGGTAATGAAATTTTAGCTCACTTAGCGGGTAAGTTAAGAATGTACAGGATTAAGGTTTTAGCGGGAGACAAAGTAACAGTTGAAATGAGCCCATATGATGAAACAAGGGGTAGGATTGTGTATCGCGGCCGCTGATAATACGCTGATTAGTACGCTGA
>CAZUZH010000024.1:0-3007 GCA_964624815.1 uncultured Candidatus Saccharibacteria bacterium | reverse complement strand
ACGCTGACACAACACTGATATCAGCGTAAAATCCGCGTAAACCACGTTAGATAGAGGCCCTTACGCCCATCTAACTGTGTAAATATCAGTGTTAAATCAGCGGATTTTCGCGAAGCGAAAAAATGAAGGTTCGGCCATCTGTTAAAAAAATTTGTAAAGATTGTAAAATAGTCCGACGAAAAGGTCGGGTTTATATAATTTGCAAGAAAAACCCAAGACATAAACAAAGACAAGGCTAATGTTTGTTTCGCAAACACCGCTGATTAGGACGCTGATAAAACGCTGATACATCAGCGTAAAATCCGCGTAAACCCAGTTAGATGGAGGTCTTACGCCTATCTGACAGGGTAAATATCAGCGTAAATTCAGCGGATTTTCGCGAAGCGAAAAAATATGCCGAGAATTGCAGGGGTAAACATTCCCGAAAATAAACAAATATTAATTGCTTTAACCCATATTTATGGGATAGGTTTATCTTTAAGCAAAAAGATTCTGAAACAAGCAGATATAAATTCTATGAAAAAAGCTTCAGATCTTAGTTCTGAAGAAGTAAATAAAATAAAAGAAGTGCTTGAAAAAAGGTATAAGGTTGAGGGTGATTTAAGGAGAATGGTAATGATGTCAGTCAAGAGGTTGAAAGATATCGGAGCCTGGCGCGGGATGCGCCACATTAAAGGTTTGCCTGTTCGCGGACAGAGAACCAAAACAAATAACAGGACGGTAAGAGGAAACGTGAGAAAAACCGTTGGCTCAGGACATAGACTGCCCCCAGGACCGAAGTAAATTGCTATTGGAGAAAAGATATAGTTATTTTGTAGCTAAATTATGGGAAAGAAACGTATTATTCAAAAAACTAAAGAAGAGTTGCTGGCTGAGACAGAGAAAGTAGAACAGGCACTGAAAAAAGAAGTAAAAACAAAAGCCTTCCATAAAATTATAGATGGCAAGGTTTATGTTTCCACGTCTTACAATAATACCAAGATAACTTTAACCGATATTAATGGAAATGTTTTGGCATGGAGCAGCGCTGGAAGTATTGGTTTTAAGGGAACCAAAAAAGCTACTCCATGGGCTGCTTCACGAGTTGCTGAAGTTATTGCAGGAGCTGCGCAAAAGTTTGGCATAGAGAAAATTCAGATATTAGTTAAAGGGATTGGCAGCGGTAGGGAATCAGCCATTAGATCTTTGGGAAATAAAGGATTTAATATTACTTCAATTGTTGACGTTACACCAATTCCGCACAACGGATGCCGTCCGCGCAAAGCAAGAAGAGTATAGTCCAAATAAATTCGAATGATATTTAAATTATGTTATCATCAAAGTGTAAAATTTGTCGGAGACAGGGAGAGAAATTATTTCTTAAAGGTGAAAAATGCTTATCACCCAAATGTCCTGTTATAAGAAAGCCATATCCTCCGGGCCAGAAAAGAAAAAGAAGAAGAAGTGGTAATCTTTCTGAATATGGAAAAGAATTAAAAGAAAAGCAGAAACTTAAGAATCTTTACGGTTTAAGAGAAAAACAGTTTAGAAATTATGTTAAAGATGTTTTGCAGAAAAGAGGAAAAGTTGAAGACGCAGGCACTATTTTAATCAAAAAACTGGAAAGCCGTTTTGATAATGTTATTTTTAGACTTGGATTAGCTTCTTCAAGAGCTCAGGCAAGGCAGATGGTTTCCCATGCTTACTTTTTAATAAATGGAAAACCAGTAAACATCGCTTCTGTTCAGATAAAGAAAGGTGATAAGATTACGATACGGCCGCAAAAGAGCAAAAAAACTATTTTTCAAAATATTTCCATTGTTCTTAAAAAACATCAGCCTCCTTCATGGATTAGGATTGAAAAAGATGAAAAAGAATTTAATGCCGAAAATTTCAAGGGAGAAATAATTGGAGCGCCTTCTTTTGAAGAAGCCGGCTTGCCAGTAGAAATTTCTTCTATTTTTGAATATTATTCTAGATAACTTTCCTACGAAATACGAATGAGTACGAATATGCGAATAATAAAAAAAGCAAAATTAGTTTATTCGTAATTCGTATATTCGTAAAAATTCGTAATTCGTAGTAATATATGATCTCTTTACCAAAACCTTTAAAAATCGTTGAAGAAAAAGACAACAGGGCGGTTTTTCAAATTGAAGCCCTGTATCCTGGATACGGAGTAACCATCGGGAATGCTTTGAGGCGTGTTTTGCTTTCTTCGCTTCATGGAGCAGCCGTAACCGAAATGAAAGTTAAAGGTGTTCATCATGAATTCTCAACAATTCCTAATATTATAGAGGATGTAATTGGGATTATGCTGAATTTAAAACAGTTGAGATTTAAGATTTTTACAGAAGAACCGCAAACAGCTCAGTTGAAAATTAAAGGAGAGAAAACGGTAAAGGCTTCTGATTTTAAATTCCCTTCACAGGTTGAATTAATAAATAAAAATTCGCATATCGCTACTATTACCTCTAAAAACGCTGAGCTTGATATAGAGATTAAAATAGAGGGCGGATTTGGGTATCAGACCGTGGAGCAGAGGAAAAAAGAAAAACTTGAAATAGGGGTCATTGCTATTGATGCTATTTTTACACCAATCAGAAATATTAACTTTCGTGTTGAAAATATGAGAGTGGGGGAAAGAACTGATTTTGACAGGCTATTTTTAGAAGTTGAAACTGATGGTACTATTACGCCCAAGCAGGCTTTTCTAAATGCTACCAAAATATTTATAGAACATCTTTCTTTATTTGTAAGCGCATTGGGCGGTGAGGAAAAGGCTGTAGATAGGAAAAAAACTACGGCTAAATCCTCTGTCTCTTCCGTTCCCACATCTGCTCCAGCTCTTTCTAAGGCTGTGTCAGGCAGGGAATCTGCGGCGAACAAAGAGGACATTTCTTCTTTAAAAGTTGAGGATTTGAAGTTTTCTAATAGGACGCTTAATGCTTTAATAAAGAATAACATAAAGAGTGTGGGCGGTCTTAGCAAGAAGAGCGAAGAATTTTTATTGAAATTAGGGGGGATG
>CAZUZH010000023.1:0-10656 GCA_964624815.1 uncultured Candidatus Saccharibacteria bacterium | reverse complement strand
ATTAATAATTTTATTTATTAAGCAAAACCCTGTATTAAATACCCAAGCAATAATCTCTTTCTGTGCAGAAATAATCTAAGTGTAAAAACAGATACAGCGAGGCTTAGCAAGAAAACCATTACACTTCCAACTGGCAATGATTCCAGGATGGCTAAGCTAAAATCTTGCCAGAGAGCAAAGAATGTTCCTAAATCGCTGATTGCGGTAGAAATAAAGTAAGAAATTCCCGAACTCTCTACTTGACTTATAAGCATTGCTCCAGAAATAGGTGTGGCAATTAAAGATACTAATAAAAGAGATAAAAATCCAAACAGCAATCTTTTGGTATGTTGCAGTTTCTGTTCTCGCTTAATTGCAAGAATGATACGGTCAAAAAGGCCCATGGGAGGTTCTTTGGGTTCAAGGTTGGTAAAAAGTTTTTCGTAGTCTCTACGCATATCTCTATATACTAATACGATAAAAGGATGCATTTTGGTGCATCCTTTTATCTTCCTAATTATCAAATAATAAGTTTATGCTTCTGTAAGCAGTTTTTTGAGCTGAATTAGAGCTCGCCTATGCCGGCTCTTTGTAGTATGAATTGATTCTCCAAAGGCCTCGGCGATTTCCCTAAAATTAAAATGGTCGTTATAAGCAAAGCCTCTAATTGGTTCGCTCGGTCGAAATGAAAGCGAGCTTTCATTTCTTCCTCGCTGCCAATTATAACGAAGAAATAATACCATACGGTATTTAGGAGCTAATTGACTCATCGCCGTATTAAGCATTTCTGATATACAAGCTCGTTCAAAAATTTCATTAGGAAGAGGGGCGGAATCCGCAAGCGTCTCAGTAAGCAGATTTTTTCCTTCCTCATTTTCAAAATTAGAAAAGGGTATGGCTTTTTTCTTTCTGATCCAATCAATAGAGGTATTTTTGGCAATGCTAAAAATCCAGGTTTTGAAGCTTTTCTGCTGATCAAACTTCTTCAAATTACGCCAAACCTTCATAAAAACTTCCTGTGTTATATCTTCAGCGTCTTGAGAATTACCAATATACCGACAGACAAAACTGTAAATTGGTTTAAGGTAACGTTTAATTAAAATCTCTAACGATTTCTCGTCGCCTGCGATATAATCAGCTACAAGTTGTTGATCCAAACGATCCATACTTATACAAAATACCACTTATCTCATAAAAAGTCCAGATAAAGATAATAGATAAAAACGCCGGTTTGGCGATTTTTGATGCCTCTCGGTCTCTCGAATCGAGCACTAACCTGCTCCGCGGGCAGCCTGCCTGCGCAGACAGGAACTCGAAGAGTTGCCCGAAGGCGGTCGTGCCCTCGCGCCTTCGTCGCTCGGGCACGCGGGGAGCAGATTCTCGGCACGCCACACAAAGCAAATCAAAAACCCCATAAGGGGGCTTCGATTTGCTCCGGGAGACGGACTTTGTTAGAACCTTCTTTATATAAAAAACCCCACACTGCCCTCTTGCGAGATTGGCGTGGGGTATTGTTTGGCAAGACCAGATTAGAGACTAAGGCTTATTGTTCGAGGGCTTTGTTAGAATTCTGGCCCTTGTTTCCAAAACCCTTTTCTCCCTTTTTATCTCATCCAACTCTGCGGCTTTTTGCTGATCCTGACTCTGCCTTTTTGATGCTTCATATAATACACCAATACACCTTCGTTTGACTTCTTTGATTTGATACAGTAATACTATTTGGGCCGCGACAGAACCACCTAATACTGCTTCCTCTAAATCCTTCGGCTTTCTTAAAGAATTGAAGCCATCAGATACTTTTTCTGGCGGAAGAAAAAACTTATCGCCCAGAGCCATTTCGGTTAATTTTTTTACCGACTTATCATCTAGCTCCAAGTCTATACGGTTAAGCCAGTTGAGTTCTCCCAATTCGCGAAGAATATCAATGAATTGAGGTCTAGCTGCAACCAGTCGCTGCTCCACTAAATCCCTGGTTTTTTTATCCAAGCGTCGCCTGGATTCTATGCAGCGAAAATCCCATCCAAGCCGGGAGAATTCCCTTAAGAAATTGCGGAATATCCCTTGTTGATGATCATTACTGCTGTCATGAATACAACTGCAGTTGTATAAGCCTTTGAGTCCATCTAACCTCGGTCTTAAGAACCAAAGAACTTTCTGGAACAAAACCTTGTCTTTAAGCATCCACAACCACAACGGCTCCTCATTTTCTCCACTCCGAAAGAATTTCAGACAAAGAACGGAAAATGCTTTATTCGCGATACTTTTCCGACTTTCGGCTTCAGTTTGCTGCCCACGGAGGTCGTAATCACTATCAACGACAAAAGATTCATTTGCGCAACCGTCGGCAACCGAGAATAAAAGTGAAACCAGTTCTGATTTTATCCACCAGCCGTTTTTGGTTGTCAAAGAATGCAACAAACCAAGCTTCTCGGCCAAATAGTTAGTGCCGTTCCATCTCGCCAACCATTCTTCAAACGAGTTGAAGATAATTGGCACAAATTCCATCAGAGGATGCTCGGCCTGTGTCGCCTTAATTTCCAATTCCTCATTCGTTCCTTTGCTCATGATCTGCTCCTTTCATTTTATGCCCAGTTATTTAGGGCAGTTTCCAAAGAACTACTCTATTTTAAGTCTACCTTATTCTTTTAATTTGTCAAGGTTTTGAG
Organism: uncultured Candidatus Saccharibacteria bacterium; assembly: GCA_964624815.1. Lineage (GTDB taxonomy): Bacteria > Patescibacteriota > Minisyncoccia > Minisyncoccales > CAZUZH01 > CAZUZH01. The sequence continues at coordinate 8,011 of CAZUZH010000023.1, read as the reverse complement.
CGAGAAAAAGCAAAAACGCCCATTAAGAGCGTTCTGCGGGTTAAAAACTCCGCGGGCAGCCTGCCTGCGCAGACAGGAACTCGAAGAGTTGCCCGAAGGCGGTCGTGCCCTCGCGCCTTCGTCGCTCGGGCACGCGGGGAGCAGATTCTCGGCACGCCACACAAAGCAAATCAAAAACCCCATAAGGGGGCTTCGATTTGCTCCGGGAGACGGACTTTGTTAGAACCTTTTTGATAGAAGAATCTTAAAGAAATTTCATCGCTTCAGTGGCCTATGCCGTGAAGTTCCTATAAACACTATCCCCATTATTCCAAAGGGAATAGGCCATATCCTTAATTCTTCTTCTCCTCCTGTTAATAAAAGTATCACTGTTATCACTACTATTACTATTCCAATCCAAAACATTGGTTTATTTGGTTTTTTATTTTCTTGCTCCATATTTTATTATTCTATCAAAAAACCTTTTAAATAATAATTAAAGGTTTTATTTATTCTGAGGGAATATTAATGCACTGTTCCCCGTCAAAGCATTCACCCTCTCCACAATCACAAATTTTTACTTGGTGGCTATTTTCTGGTGAACAACCACAAGCACCAATAAGGCAGAGATTGGGATAATCTCCTACTGACTTACAACATAGAGAAGTTTTTATTTCACCTCCAGAATTAATACAGGCCTCTGTTTTGTTTTCCTCAAAAACTCCTTCACATTTACCATCTATGCATTTACAAGAATTTGGAGCAGCACAAAAACAAGCTCCTCCCGGTTGCCAGTCTGAGTAGTTTTTATTAAAACATCCACAATTACAATCCCCATCTTCTCCAAAAACAACACAATCAGAATCAACTTGGCAACTTTTAGCTTCTGCCTCGGTTATTTCTTGAGGCGTTGAGCTAAACTGATAAAACCAGTAACCCAACCCTGCGACAATTATTATAATAATGATTGTAATGATTGTTTTAGACATATATTTTTAAAATTACTTATTTTTTAATTTTTCTCTCATAAGGTGCAATGCTCCATAAATAATAAGCGCTGAACCGAAACCTATAGCTAATCCTACTATTAGATTATCAATTAATACACCGAGGGCCCAGCCTAAGATTAAAAGGCCAACAAAAATCATTCCAATCCATTTATTATTTTCTTTTTTAATTTCTTCTGACATATTGTTCTTTTTAAAAAAGCTATTTATATTATGACTTTTAATATATTCTACCAAAAAAAATGCCTTCTTGGCGATTCTTTAACTGTCCATTTTTATTTTCCTCTCGTCCTTCCTAAAAAATTAACAAAAAACATTATTGCTGAAATTAGAAAAATTGCTCCCCCTGTTATATCTCCCTTAAAAAAATAATTTATACTGGGTAGTAAAAAGGCAAAAGTGGAAACTAACCAAGGATAAGGCCCAAAAAACCAAGATTGTTTTTCTTTGTTTTCTTCCATAAGTTTATTATTTCTTTATTTTTTCTACAATCAATAAAAAATTTACCTTTGCCGTTGCTCCCATAGGCCGAAAGGTTGGTTGAACATTTGGAATTATCGCAACAACTTCACCGTCTAAACTATTCAAGAAAAGTTCTAATTTATCTTGATCCTTTGTCATTCTAAGATCAAAATGATGAATTTTATATTTTGTTTCCATTTTTATTTATATTATCTTTTAATTCTTCCGACATCTATTTTATTCTACCAAAAAACCGCCGGTATGGCAACTTTGATGCATCTCGGTCTCTCGAACTGAGCGCTAGCCTGCTCCCCCAACTGAACGCTATCCGCCCTGCCGTGCCCCGTAGTTAAAACGAAGCTTTATACTGTCGGGGTAGTTAACCGAATATTATGCTTTAGGGTTAAAACCTGTTTAGCAGGACACTAAAAATTATAAATTAAGAATCAATATTGAAAAATTTAATATTGAGGCAAAGCTAACCCAAAGAATATAGGGTAGCAAAAGATAAGCAGCTGGTTTGGAAATTTTGTAAAAACTGATAATAGTGAAAAGAATTGCCAGCCAAAGAATGATTATTTCTATAAAAGCATAAAGCGGAGATTGTAAACCAAAAAAGAGAATTGACCAAAGAATATTGAGCAGAAGTTGAAAAGCAAAAACAAAAAGAGCCTTCTTTTTTTCTTGATCCTGCCAATTCTTGCTCCAAACCAAATAAAGCGAGATACCCATCAATAAAAAAAGCAGAGTCCAAGCCGGAGCAAAAACCCAATTAGGCGGATTAAAACTCGGCTTTTGGATCGTAGCATACCAACTCGAAATCGCAGGCGAAGTAAATAAAGAACCAACCAATCCTGCCGCTTGACAGACCAAAATAGAAACCACAAGTTTTAAAATTTTATTTCCTTTCTGCATATATTTTTATCCTAATTTTTTATCTAATAAATAATTACTTAAAATCTTGGCTGATTTTCCAAACTCCTTTTTCATGAAAAGCTGGAATGTTTTGGCGTCTGGCCGCATTCAAAACCGCGGGAGCAGATTTTTTATGCTTTTTAATATAACCAGAAAGCTCAATAATGTTTTCACCCTTTAAATAGGCAATCCGTTTGTGTAAAGATTCCATTAAAGCCAAGTAAATTATTCTCTCCATTGTTTTAGCATTTTTTTGATCTCGGTATTCGGCAAACGCTTTATAATAAGTTTGCTTTTCTTTATTTCTAATAATTATTCCTGGAAAACCCAAGCGCATCAGTTGAAAATTAATCAGCACTCTACCGATTCGACCATTGCCGTCAACAAAGGGATGAGTATTTTCAAACTTAAGATGGAATTTAGTAATTTTGTCCAAAAAATAAGTTTGCTGGTCGTTTAAATAATCAGCAATAGCCGCATCAATCATTTGTTCAACTCGCTCTGGGGCGGGCGCAATGTAAGTGTCCACCCGAACATACTCCCCTTTTTGACGAAATCTGCCAGCAATCTTATCTTTGATATTAGTAATTAACATTTGGTGCAAAAGTAAAATCAATTCTTTATTTAGTTTTTTTTCTGAAGATTTTTTTCTGATATAATCCGTTACTCTAGCTAAGTTCTTTGCCTCAAAAACTTCTCGTAAGTCAATATTACGAGATAATTCCATTTCAAGCAGAATCTTTTCAGTTTCTTTCAAAGTAAGTGTAGAATTTTCAATGGCATTGGAGTTATAAACTGCCTCTGGGATTTCTGCTTCATCAATCATCGTTAGAAGCGATTCCTTACTCTTCCGCAATCCATCATATTCGGCTTTAAGTTGTTTTACCTTTTGTTTTATTGGTTTTGTCGTCGCCATATATTTATTTTTTGCTTTATGATTTAATTATAATTTCTTGATGAGATGCTGTCAAGTTTTAGTGAATTTACCCTATAAGATACCCCAAATTCACTAAATTGTACTTGTTTTAATCAACAAAATTTTAAAACTTTCTACTCTTACCTTGTTTTAATTATAGCAAATAAACCACAAACGCGCAATAATCGCGCGGTAATCACGCAAAGAAAATCAAAAACCCCTTGTTTCGAAAATGGACTCCCCTCTATTTTTCCCAAAAAAAAACAACCCATTAAAAAGATGGGTTGCTTAAAATTTTAAATAAACTGGTTTTATTTAATCTGTCTTTTCAAGCGTTGCTTGACTTGCCAGCAATTTTTCCTATCCAAATTGTTACAAATATTGCAATTACAGTAACAATAACCGCATAGAATAACATAGGCAATATCTTTTCAGCTGTTCCAAAAATTTCTTTAAAAATTGCCTGAATAGCGCCGTTCCAAGCAAGTGCTGCAACAAGTCCAAAGGCAGCCGTAGATAAAGAGGCTATTTTTTCTACTATTTCGTTTCTCATAAAATTTTATATATTATTAATTATTCCTAAGACCTTTAAATTATTCTACCACTTCTATATATTCAGTGTAAACAAAAAACCGCCCAAAAGGCGATTCTTTGGACGGTATTAGAACTTATTAATTGAAATAAAAATATTTAACGATGTCTTTTTAAGAATCGTCTGTGTCTTATTTTGTTTCTATAATAATTTTTGTTCTTTTTATTTCTCATAATCTATTTAATAAAATTTGCACTTTCTTTTAATTTAATGATGGAGAAGTAAGCCACAAAATAAACGGTCTCCTAAGTTTTTCTATAGACCAATTATCATCCTTAAAAAGCTGGGCTTTTTCTATTTTGAAACGAGAAAGCAAAGGAATAGTAGCTTTCAAGTTTTGAGGAGATAATTTATTGTGCTCCTCTAAAAACTGTTCTTTGTTTAGGTGCGGACTTATAACCTTTGGAGCTTTTTTAAATCTTGGAATCATATTTTTCAAATAAAAAGCAACTCTTAATAACGGTGAGTCGCAAATAGTATTATTGAGTGTTTCCCTTAATAATAATCTGGCAACTATTTGTAGGACAGAACTCTCAAAGCCTCTAATTTAATAATACACTTCTTTTTTAAAAAAAGCAAGTTTATTCCAATAACGGGACAGTGCCTGCCCTATAAGTTTTATTTATGCTTTCTTTTCTTGGCTTCAAGCATAAGCCGCTTTATTTCCAATCGCTTCTTGGTTTTATGAGAATGTGATTTTTTATGCTTTCCAACTCCTGTACTTCTTTTTGCCATATAGGTATTTTATTAATATGATTTAATCTGGACCTTTGGGAGGTAGGATACGAACTAGCATCAATTTAGCAGAGCCAATTTGAGTCGTATGTGTCCTGTCTCTCCTCATATTACATCAATCTGACGGAGCGAATTTTGGTCAGATTCAAGGCGCGAGGAGTGAAGTGTGCCTTTAGGCACATAAGCGACGAGCAACAACGCCAGAAGGAAAAATATCCTGGCCCCCTTGGGTAAGCTCAAAATTAAGCGATCTCTGTGTTGCTCCTCCTCAATGTGCTTTTCAAGCACACTTTCGTCGTCGCTCCTTGACCTCGCTTAATTTTGAGCTTCCAGTCCAATGTTATATTCGCAGAGAGAACACTAAACTTGACCTATCCTTTACCTTCTAAACCTTGATGATAGTTCGCATCCTTCCTCCCTTGTTTAAGACTATATAATATAAGGCAAAAACAATCAATCTTAATCAAGAAATTCTCCTTGGCGGTTTTTATTTGGGACGGACAATGCCTCCCGAATAGTGAACTTGTTCTACTTCGGGGTTAGAACCTGTTTAACAAAATAAATCTGAAATACTTATGACTGTTTGCTTTTTAAATTCTTAATTATATCAATTACAGAAAGAACCACTCCAGCCCCCATAAATGAATAACTTATTAAACGGCCTTGATCTGTTGCTATGGAAATAATTCCGAAGATTACTAACAGCATTGCAAACATTGCAAGTTTAGAAAATCGCTTTGGTATTTTACTTTTTCCTGTATAAATTGCAAGTATCGCAATGACAGCCAATACAATAATGGATATTGTAATATAAATTCCTGACATAGTTTTATTATAGTTTTCTATTCTTAATTAACTCTCCGACCTTTTAATTTTGGAGCGAAGCGAGAGAAATGCAAAAGTTTACTTTTTCATTTCCGAGCGAGCGACAAAATGCAAGGTTTAAAATCATTCATTTTTATCTATATTTTAATTCTAACAAAAAACCGTGAAAAAGAAAAACGCCCATTAAGAGCGTTCTGCAAGTAAAAACTCCGTCTATGAAATAAAAATTATCTCACGAATTTAATCTCTAGATCTCGTTTAAAAGCCGAGGCAATTTTTTGAAGAGTGTCAGTGGTAAGATTTTGCTGACCTGTTTCCATCCGAGCAATAACGCTTTGAGTAGTTTTTAGTTTACGAGCTAATTCCTTTTGACTCAGTTTCTGCTGTTTTCGTAATTGAGTAATTTGATAAGCAATTCTAAGGCGCTGACTTTCCTCTTCATAAGCCTTTCTAAATTCTTTATTTTTCATCTTTTGGGCTAAATAATGTTCAAAAGATGGATAGACAATTTTTTTATTTTTCTTTTTCACCCCGTTAGAAATTTTTAATGATTGTTTCATAATTTTTTACCCCTATTAGAACTTTCAATTTTAGTGATGGAATTTCTAATGGGGTTCATATTCAATAAGATTCTTATTTATTTTATAATCTTCAAGGTTATTAAAAGCACGAATAATCTCTTGTTTTGGAGTTTTTTGAGTCTTTTTAAGAAATGCGTGAAGCAGAATTATTCTCTTTTTTTCTACTGTGATATAAAAAATTCGGTGTCTATTATGAGCTAATTCTATTCTTAATTCACGAATTCCTGACCGAATATAACGACTATATGGTTCATCTAGTCGTCCCCGGCAATCACGGAGAAGAGCTATATAAGCTGCGACCTTGGCCTTATCTTTTGTTGGTAATTTTCGAATATATTCTAAAACTGGGGCTTGCCTATTGTGGCTGTTTTAATAATAATAAACTTTGTATTTATCAGAATAATTCATTAATTGAAACCACTATTACTATATAGCATATATGCTATATGACTGTCAATAGTAATAATGGGGATAACTAAAAACCTACTATTTAATTATTATAGCAGGTTTTTTAAATAGTTATAATAAGAAGCAACTGGCTCCGAGGGACGGACGATGTTAGAACTTGTTTGGTGAGTAATAGTTAAAATTTATAACTATTTCTTATTTAAAGATTATTTAATTAGTTATCTAAACACATTGATTCTTTTGAAATTGTACCCATAATTACTTGTTTAACGCAGCCGGTTATTAGTTCATCGGGATAGCAAGTTCCCACTATATTTTTCAAGGGACTGTCGATAAGATTGATTTTTTGTTCTTCAGTTAATGTTGGTGGAAAACAAACTCCGCTTTTACACTGCCCCCCGTCAGTACATATTTCACCGGGTTCTTTATGCGATAAAATACAAACATTTTGTTCATCCGACCACTGCCCGCTTGCACTTTCGCAGGCTTGTTTGCTTTTTGGTGGATTATGCCCTGGCAAAAGTGAGTAGAGAATACCTAAAGAAATCCCGGATAATATAATAACTACGATTATTACTAATAGTATTATTAAGTTTTTATTCGCGCCTTGCTTGCTCATATAAATAGTATATCACCAAAAACAAAAACTCTCTAATCAAGGGGAGTTTTTAAAAAATGAAAAAATGGGGACAACCACCATTTTTTTATGCTCCGAGGGACGGACTTTGTTAGAACCTGTTTAATGTGGAAATAAAACTTCAGCCAAACACCAGAGCAGCATAAAGAATCCTATTGTAGTAGATAGAAATACAAAAACAGAATGATCTTTTTTTCTTATAATACCAACGATGCCGGTAAAAAAAGCTACGATCCCGGAAACAAACCCGGCCAACATCGGTAAGGCTACTCCGGGCCTGACCATAATATCATGTGGTATTGTTTTTCCAGCTGGAACAAATTCATAAAAATCTACAAATGACATGCCGATATAAAAAAGTATTGGCATGGCAACAATTAATAAAACTGACCATTTACCCAAAAAAGTTTCTGGAATAAAGTTTAATCTCATACTATTTAATTCTACCAAAAAACCGCCAAAAAGCAAAAACGCCCATTAAGAGCGTTCTGCTTTTTCAAAACTCCGCCTCCGAGACTACGTTAGAACCTGTTTATAATAGAAAGAGGGAGAAAGGGTGTAGTGCGTTGTTGCACAAAGGGTCTTCTGGGTTTCCTCCAATTTGGCCCAGGTTCTACGGGACTCAGTCCCTACAAAAGATACCCTTCATCATTACACCCTTTCTCCTTAAGCTTTATAATTGACTCAATAAAGCAAGGCGAAATCACCTTTTCGGGATAATGAGTTCTAACCATCTCATTCAGGGTATTAAATTTAAGTTCAAAAGTTTACTGCTTCGGGGGACGAACGATGTTAGAACTTGTTTAAACCGTTTTGTCTATGCTTTTTAAGTTATGAGTACTTATATTCACAATTATTTGGATAATAAAGAATCCAAGCATAATAATTCCGCCTGTCTTTGAATAATTTTTCCAGATCATCACCACAAATCCGTAATTCATCGCATAATAAAGA
>CAZUZH010000022.1:6697-11168 GCA_964624815.1 uncultured Candidatus Saccharibacteria bacterium | reverse complement strand
ATTTAACCGGGTTTCCTGGTTTCCTTTCGGCCCTGTCCCGCAGTCCCTTGATAAATTTTTTAAAAATTTATCGGAAACTTCGGGGCACGCCTCGCAGCTTTTTTACAGCGAGGTTTGCCCCGAAATCATTTTCAGTTCGGAGCGCGGACCAATTTGGAGTCCAAGCCTTTATTGTTTATAAAACAGCAAAGGCCTGGACTCAGATATTTTTAAAAATGAAAAACCGCCCCTATAAAAAGAACGGCAAAAACCAATTGATTTTGAAAAAATTATTCTTCTCTTTATGGCTCAATTTATAATCCATAAATATTTTTTGCTTGCTGTGAAAAAACCAAATTTTGATTATATCTTTTAGACTATGTTATTCCAGATTTAGTGTCAAGAAAAATCTATCCCCAAATTTTTAAGTCTTTTTCCACACTAATTCTTACTCTTTTAAGCTAAACCTCATAGAAAACCATTGTCTTTCAAAATCTTTCTCCACAGCTGATTTTTAAAGTTATAAAAAACAGAAAAACTTCTCTCTTAAAGAAAAGTTTTTGTTAAGGATTTATTTTTAAATAAATCTAAAAACACTTATTCCTTATTTAGTTCCTCCGCTAAATCTTTCTATATAATAATACATTATTTTATTAAGCAATTAATGTCAAGGAAAAGTTTTCCACAGTTTGAAAATTCACGAAATTTCTTTTTTCTTTATTTTAAGCTAAAATAAAGTATATAAACTAATCAGTAAAAAACTTTTCCACAATAAAGCCCGTAGAGGCCAGTCCCCTACTGAACCTCTACTGAAAAAAAAGCCATTCTTGGGCACCGAAATTAGGGAGGAATTATATCTAACTCGGCGCCCAGGAATGACTTCTTGCCCGCCATAGTTTTGTTTTAAAATTTAGGCGAGTTTAAAAAACATAGCAAATAATGCTATCTTTTAATATCTGTATATTAGTCAATATTCAAAAAATGTCAAGGAAAATTGTATGCCCCAATGCCAAGTATTGGGGCTTGTCGCTTTATGGGGTCAACATATATTGAGAGCGTTGAATTATTCAACAGTCTCATATTGTATGCCTCAATAAAAAAATCTCCTAAATGGTGATTTTTTTGGTTATATCTCATTTCCCTCACTATGACTATGCCACGGCTGGGTTCTAAAAATAAAAAGGCGGCTCAAAAAATTTGAACCGCGGAAACAGCCCTAACGAAAAACGCACGTCTCTCTAACCTTTTTTTGTCTCTCTCCGAATTATTCCCCAATGATACAAATACAAGGGCAAGCCAATCAGAATCATTGATAAATTGAGAGAAGCATCACGGTGGCGATGGCTGGCAACTACATCAAAACTTTCTCTTTGTTCTTTCTGCTCCTCATAATCAACCAGCCATTGCTTGATTGTTTCTTTTTCCTCGTCAGTAAAACCTTCTTCTTCTTTTACTTCTTCCATTTTTTCTATTCTAATGGGTGGTGTAATTGAAAAGCTGTAATTTATTTTCTGCTGTTCATCAGCTTTAGTAAAAACAAAAGCTTTTAGACCCATATCAACAAATCTGACTCCACCGATAATCAAAAGCACCAAACCCAGCAAAGCAAAGATATAAAGATAAATTGTTCTGATAATGGAATCTTGTTTCATTGTTTGCTTATTTCTTTAAATTTACGACCTTTCTCAATGGGGGTGGACTCGGACTTCCCCCTGTTTTTGCTTTTTTACTCAATCGGGACAATAAAAAACTCATCGTCGTCATCGTAAACATTATTCCCCACTCCATTAGGACCATAAGAGCCAACAACTGCCACGCATTCTTCTCCGTCTCCTGGATAATAATCTGTATCAAAAAAGTATTCATTGCCCCAAGGATCTAAGAGGTCTCCACCGATATAGGGTCCCTGCCAGTTGGAATAAACAAAATCAGTATCAAGCAAACCTGCTTCGGGACTACTCAATTTATAAGTACAGCCGTCCGGGCATAATTCATTACTGCCTGAACCGCATTCATCTTTATCTGGTATTTTGTGTCCTGGCCATTCTCCAGTATCAGTAGCCAGCAAAAGCATAGCATTATAAATACTTCTTGCTTCTGATTTGGCTTTTGCTATTCTTGCTTTTTCCCTTGCTCCTCCCAAAGCAACTAAAACGATAGAAGCCAAAATTCCAATAATAGCTATTACAACCAAAAGCTCTATAAGGGTAAACCCTATTAAATAATTTCGCCTCTGGCGAAAGGCCTGCTTTGCGGGATTTAACTGGGTGAACGCTAATTTTTTATTTGTTTTCATGGCTCAAAGAATAGATATGCTGGTTAATTTTAGAAATGTCTTTACCTACCTTGTAGGCATAACCCAAAATCATTCCGCCAACAAAAATGGTAAAAATAATTAAAATAAAAATATATTTCCAATTAGTCTTTGTTTTTTCAAAAACACCCATTTTAAGACCTCTCTTAAAACAACAATTCGGCACCCTCTCTTACAATACAACATTGTATTGGCCAGAAAGATTTTTACCCGGTCAGATGGTGAGCTCTGCGATCCTTATATAATAATATGGACGAAAAATTACTTTTCAAGAGACCTAATTATATTATACTAAACTTTGAAAATAAAATACAATCAAGTCAAAGCTTGATTTTTTTGAATAAATATGGTATAGTGTATATTAGATATTAAAACAACTATACTCTTATATGAAATCTATTCTTATTTTTCTTGTAATTATCGTTCTAATTATTACTGTTGGTTATTATGATGAGTGGAAAGGAAATCCGGAAAAAAAGGAGTTAGAAATAACTCTTTCTTCGGTTCCAAAAAATAATCCTCCTGCCCAAAAACCCGCTATGAGAGGTTCTTTGGGAACGCGAGCGCTTTTAAGCTCCGTTCAAACTGGGGTTGATTTTTTGCTTGATACTCATATAGATTCAGGACCCAAACAAGGCGAAGTTATAGAAAACACTAATAAAGTTGTTTTTGGATGGAAAACAAGCTCCCAAAACAAAGAAAAACCTTCTGGCTATGAAACAAAAGTTGAGGGGATTGATGAAAAATGGGTATCTACCCGTTCAACCAAAAGAACAGTAACCCTTCCGCCAGGTCCCAAGGAATATACTTTTATGGTCAGAGCAAAAACAAAAGACGAAGTTGAACCCAGTCCGGCTTCAACAAGTTTTAAAATAAATACTTCTTCTTATTTTGGAAAAGTAAATATTTCCAGTATTACTAAACCATATTCCTCAAAAAACTATTCCAAGCCTTCTTTAATAACTTTGAGTACAAAATTGGGCGAGGGCGAATCAATTAATATCACTGGATGGAAAATTGAAAGCAAGAAAGGAACAATTACTATCCCTTTTGGTATAGAAAAATATGAACATCTTTCAGGCTCTCCGGCTAATGAAAATATTTTTGTTAAAAAGGGAGACAGAATATACATATCCAGCGCCCAAAATCCTTTGGGCAAGGGAAAAAACTTTCGGCCAAATAAGTGTTTTGGCTGGCTGAAAAATTATTATGATTTTCCTATTTCTGTTTCTACCAGCTGTCCCAAGCCCAAAAAAGAAGATTATGAGCATCTTGATGTTTGCTGCCGCGAGCTTATAAACAGAACTTACGGATGTAAAAAACCTGATTATTCCAAAACAATTAAAACTGCGGTTGATGAAGAATGCAGCTCATATATTTTTGAAAATTTCAACTATTCCAGCTGTTTTAACCAACATTTTCGCGATGATGATTTTTTGAAAAACCAGTGGCACATATATTTAAACAGAAACATTATTGCGGTGAATGAATGCGACACCTTGGTCCTCCGCGACCAAAACGGCTTAATTGTTGACACCTATGACTACGGAAAAGATATGTGCCGGTAATAGATATTGGATATTGCCTGCCAGCCGCAAGCGGAGATATTGGATAACTTAAAACCAGCGAGAATCGTTCTCGCTGGTTTTTGTTTTTTTTATAAATAAAAAAAGGCGACACCTAAACTACCTGTGCCGCTTTTTAATTGCTTATTGAGAATACTCCTCAATATAGAAATCTCCAGACCTAAAACAATTTAGTCCTGTCTGTTCCGCACTGTTCATAAAAATATTCTTTATATTGCCTTTTGGCGGTATCCCCTCCTTGATTTCTCCACCCACAAGTATGTTTTCAGGAATACCGTCAAGGACTACATTGGAACACAAAATATCACACCCTCTCTGCCTTACTAATTTGATAAGAGCTTTCCATATTGTTTCTAAACTCAATTCTCTTTTTTTCTCTTGCCTCATTTTCTCAAGTTGCTCAATTTTCTCTCTAAGTTTTTCTTCCACTAAATTAAACTGCTGAAATACTTTTGCCATTTTGAACAGCTCCTTTTCTTTGTTGGTTTAATTTCCAAAGTGCCTTACCTCCTTTTTCTGTTATATCTTATCAAACCACCCAAAAAAGTCAAGTCTTTCTATATTAATCTCTTTTCTTTAAAGTTCTCTATGT
>CAZUZH010000022.1:0-6597 GCA_964624815.1 uncultured Candidatus Saccharibacteria bacterium | reverse complement strand
CCCAAAAAAGTCAAGTCTTTCTATATTAATCTCTTTTCTTTAAAGTTCTCTATGTCTTTTTCTCGAAGAAGTAATGAAAAATTTGCGTGTTTTTGAATACCGAGAGAGGGTGCGTGAGAAAAACCAACAATATAGACAGCCACTTTTTCTTCTTTTTTAATAGAATTCTTCTCCATATAATTGAATTATATCATAAATGAATACAAAAAAACTACCCTTGTCCGAAGACAGGGATAGTACTCATAGTACTTATAATATATATTATTCCTGAAATTTTGTCAATAGCTTTCTGTGGATAAACACCTATCAATGATTTTCAAAGAAAAGGAGCTTACCTCCTTTTTTGTTCCCGCTGAAACTCAAAATAGGAATAAACAACGAGATAAATTGAGCTAACAATCACTGGAATTAAAACAAACCAGATCATAAGGTTTTTTAATAAAATGCCTAATAAAATGACAATGCCGCTGATTTTAAATAACTTTCCGCCGAGCCGATGAGTTTTCTCCCAAACAGTATCATTGCTTAATGTCCAGGGTGTCCTGATGCCGATAAACCAGTTTCTTTTAGCTTTACTTATTAAAACTCCGCAATAAAAAATCAATAAACCAACAGCCGGCATCATTACCTGACCCATATCAAACCTCATTCCCTTGTTCCAAAAAAGAGTTAATAAATATATGTAAAGTAAAAACAAAGATATGAAGATAATAAAAATATCAAAGTATTTGCGGAATTTCTCAATATTTGCCTTGAGGGGGTCAATTTTTGGAACCAGAAGAAAAAGCAAAAACATTGCCAGTATAATAATTGGCATTAAAAAAACTCCCCAGAATTTAGACATATATCCATCAACTTCACCTTTGGCATTCCAGTGAGAAGCCATTTTGTCCGGCACCTGGGGATAAAAATAAAAACCGGTAGCAAGAGAGGTTAAAATAATTATTGAAATAATGAGATAAGATTTTTTCATATTTTTGAGCAATACTAGAGATACTGAAAATTAAACCTTAAATCCGATATTACTAAATACAGCTGATAAGGCGCCGTATAGAATTATATCCTGACCCAAGGGAGTAATTTTAATCTCTGGAATAGGATTATAACTATAATCTTTAATATATTTTTTCAAAGGTTCTAAAATTAATCTCTTGTTACCCAAAACAACTGCCCCGCCCAAAGTAATTAAGCCTGGATTAAAAATATCAATCAAGTTGGCAATTGCAACTGCGTTTATTTTACCAAGTTCATCAATAAAGTCTAAAGTTATCTTGTCCCCCTTTTTAGCTCGTTCAAAAATAATTTCAGCGCTAATTTTTCCTTTTGGGCTTTGCTTTTTATTTTCCTTCAGCCAAACTTTAAAATACTTTGGCATATCGCCGGCTGAACAATAAGCTTCCCAATGTCCTTTTTTTCCGCAATCGCATTTCATTCTACTCTCATGGTCTATCACCATATGACCTGCCTCCATTGCGCTCCCATCTCTTCCTAAAATTAGCTTGCCGCTCGCAATGGCGCCGGCGCCGATGCCGCTGGAAATTGTGATATAAATTAGATTTTTATATTTTTTTCCTATTCCAAATATTTTCTCGCCTAAAACTCCGGCATTACAATCATTTAAAATAAAAATTGGCAATTTCAATCCTTTGCTAATATTATTTAAGTTAATTTCCCCAATAGCATTATTATAAAAAATCAACTTAGCTCCTTTCTTGAAATCAAATGAACCTACTGAGCCAATTCCAACACCAATAATATTTTTGGGCTTTTTCAAAGAATTAATTATCTCAACAACCTGCTCGCCAATAGCATTCTCGTTCCCCTTTCTAACTGTTTTTTCTTTTACTTTGGCAATAAACTTTCCATTCTCGTCCCCTATCGCAACCCGCAAATTAGTTGCGCCCAAATCAACAGCAATTGCATATTTTGGGTTTGTTTTTGTTTTTGCCATTAGATTTCTTAGAGTTTTATTTTTTTAATTTCTGCCTTAAATAATTTTTTGATTTCTAATTTATCAACTTTTTTACCCAAAAACTCTATTTTTTCAGGTTTAAAATCCTCCAAGTAAATCATCTGCTCTAAAAATAATCTAAAATTAAAGTCATATTTATATTTTGTCTCAGCAATTTTTTTAATTTCTTTTAATGTGCTGTGTTTATTTTTTAAAATAAAATACATATCTACATAATCTCTGTAAGTTCCTCTATAATTTAAGGTATAAGCTTTCATTGCTGCAATTTCTGGGACAGAAGCCAATTTTACGCCCTTAAATTCGCTTAATTCAAAAACTAAAGGAAATTTATATTTCACAAAATCTATTTTGACTCCATTAATTTTAATGCTTATTTGTTCTGAATGCTTCAATATGGTCTCTATCTTAGAACCCTTAAAAACTCTCCCAATCTTTTGAAGCAGACTGGCTGGCATTTCTTTTTTGTAAAACAAGTCAAAATCTACAGATATACGGTGTCCAATCTGTAAAGCCAAGGCAGTCCCTCCTGCCAAATAAAAATCAGAGAACTTATGGAGTTTCTCAAATATTTCTTTCTGCTTTGATTTTAGCGCCTCTAGATACATATTTCATTTTTTTAATACCAAGAAGAAGCGAAATTAATCGCAAAGAACCTTTTCTAAACTCACTCGCTGGTATATTCTCTATGGTCGTTTTTAATCTTCTGACTCCATAGTATTCAACCAACCATTGCCAGTGTTTCCAATTTCCGTAATTAATAGTATTAACAATTACTGTCTTTATATTTTCTTCAGGATTTATAGAGGAAAATTTATAGGACCAAAAAAGCGGTTTGAAAGATGGAGGAAGTTTTTTGTTTTTGGTTTTTGTTTTTGTGCTCATATCTTTATTTTACCCCGTAGTAGAAATTTTACAAGCGCTTTGTTTCGCAAAACACTTTCACCAATTGTAGTTAAATTTTCACTACGGGGTTTACCATAAAAATTCTATTTCCAAAATAAAAAAGCGCCAAAGAATCAGCGACTTTTAATACGATAATATTAAAGTTTTTTTCCTTTTTTAATAAACAAGGCTATGCTTCCGATTGATCCAATTAAAAAACCTAATGGGCAAATAAGAATACTGACAAGAAAAAAGAAAACATGAAAAACCTGCATAAGCTGATTTACTACAACAATATTTCTGGTTATTACAGCTAAGGCGTAAAACAAATTATGGAGAAGAACACCAATAAAAAATCCAGCAGCAGAAACACCTGTTATTATTAAAAAAATTCTAAGCTTTCCCTTTGTTTTGTCTTTTATGGATAAAAACAGTAAAGCCCCACCCAACAGAAAAAAGACAATAAGCGGTAATAAAAAAAGTTTAGAACCACTAAATATATCTCTAACTGCGGGAATAAAAAACTCGCATGCTATAAAAAGAAAAACAACTATTAATGCCCAAAATGTCAATTTCAGAGGATTGCTCATTACTTTAGTATACTTCCTATCTTTGTTCTAGGCAAGCAAAAAATCGCCCTATGGGAGATTTTTTCTATGCCCCAACTGAACACCATTGGAACCTGTTTAATGGGCTTATAATGCAAAAAACCTCTACCCAGTTAGAAGTGTCGGTAGTAAACATTTTTGGGCTATAAATATTCTTCTAACTATATTCTTGGTCTCTAATTTCAATAACATCGATACTTCTAACTGGGTCTAACTATTTTGACATCAGCTACTCTATCTCTTTGTTATTTTTATTGCTTTTCCTTTAATTAGGGCCTCGGCTGTTTTTTTACGGCCTTCTGCTAAAATTCGTCCTAAAGTGCTCTGAGAAATTCCCATTTTTTTAGCGGCCTCATTCTGGCCTAAATCCTCTAAATCACACAATCGGAGAGCTTCTAATTCATCTATGCCCAAATCTGCCTCTTCTAACATAGAAAGAGGTACTGCTCGCGGCTTAAAATAAGTAACATTAGGGTCAAATATGACCCTTCTTTGTTTTATTGGCCTTACCATAATAATTTATTAAGATTCTTATAAATTTCTTTAATTTCTTTTTTAGCTTTTAAGTTGGTTTCTAAAATTGGTTTTAAGTCAGCGATGGCTTTAAATATTTCTTTATCATAAGATATTTTGCCCAAAAATCTTCTCCCGGCCCATTTTTCCATTTCCATACTTAGTTTTTTGTTAATATCCCATTTATTAATCACCAAACTCCAAGGAATTTTAAAATGCGAAATCACTTCCAAAACTCTTTTTAAATCAGAAAATCCCGAAGGGGTTGGTTCAGTTATTAAAACAGCAAAATCTGCGTCTCTAACCGAAGCTATAACCGGGCAACCAGTTCCCGGAGAAGAATCAATTAATATAATCTCGCTATCTTTTGTCATTTCTACTGCTTTTTGTTTTATCTCATCTACCACTTTACCAGAACCAGTTTCTCCAGGATAAAGCTGACCGGAAACCAAAAGAAAATTATATTTTGTTTTCTTAATATTTATCTGCCCATTCTGAACCGGCTTTAATTTAATTGCTTTCTGTGGACAAATTACTTCACAGGCGCCACAACCCTCACAAAGAAAGGAGTTCAGCTTCGGTTTTTTGTTTTCCATACTTATGGCATTGAACCGGCAATTCTCAGCACATAGTCCGCAGCCGTCGCACTTTTTAAAATCAATCACCGGCTTAGCCGAGGTAACCACTGGCAGGGTTTTATCCCATCTATTCATCTCATTCAACCAAACCGCTAAATTGGGCGCATCAACATCACAATCAATTGCCGTAACTCTCTTTTCTTCAACAAAAAGCATTGCCAATACTGAACACAACATTGATTTCCCTACGCCCCCTTTTCCGCTTGCAATTACTATTTTTTTCATAATCATTATTTCTTACTAAAAATCAAAGAAATTAAAAATATAAAAGTCCCTGCCAAAATAATTAAAGGACCGGCCGGTAACTTTATGAGTTTGAAGGCAAAAATTCCCAACACAGCAGAGATAATTCCTACTATCAAAGCTCCCCAAGAATACTGGTGAAGAGTTTTGCCAAAATTACGCGAAGCAGAGGCGGGAACAACTAACAGGGCTACCGTGAAAAGAATTCCCACTATTTTTACCTCCAAAGCAACAATTAAGGCAATGGAAATTAAGTAAATCAAGTTATATTTTTTAACGTTAACCCCTTCTGCTTTAGCTAAGTCTTCTGAAATTCCGGATAAAATCATTTTTAAATAAATCTTTTTAATGATTAGAAAAACAATTATTCCTAAAATTATTGCCAAAATAAAATCTATTAGATTTATTTGGGTAATATCTCCAATTAAGGCTTCTTTGGCCCGAGAAAGAGGCAAAATTAAAAAGCCCAGAGCGACCCCGGCAGCAAAAACTACTCCGGTCAAAGCTTCCAATGATAATTTAGTTTTAATCCCCAAAAGCCATATTATAACGGCTCCGATAGCTATGCTTAACAAGGCCCCTAAAAAGATATTGAAATGATAGACCAAAGCTAGGGCCACGCCAGGCAAAGCTAAGTGGCCTAAAGGTCCTCCTACTAAAGCCATTTTTTTGGTGAGCATTAAAGAGCCTAAATATCCGGCTACTCCTCCAATAAAAACCGCCGTAATTAAGCTTAAAATAAACTGATTATTCATAATTTAATGAATATGCTTATAAAATTTAATCTTAGAGCCGTATAATTTTTCCAAGAGTTCCGGGCTTAAAACTTCACGAGGAGGACCGGTGCAAAGTCCTCCTTTGTGAAGGCATAAAACATTAGTAGAATATTCGTAAACAATATTTAAATCATGGGTAACCAATAATATAGTTAACCCTCTCTCTTTCCAAAATTTATACAAAAGAGAATAAATTGTCTCTGCTCCCCCGACATCAATTCCAGTAAATGGCTCATCAAAAAATAAAACCCGAGGATTTCCTATTAAGCTCCAGCCAATCAACATTCTCTGAAATTGTCCGGAAGATAAATCTCCTGGGTTTCTCTTCAGAATTTTTGGGTCTTTTAAGCCCACTAATTTTAACATCTCAAAAATTTTTTCCTCAGAAGTTTCTTTAAATTTAAAAAACTCTATAACTGAAATGGGTAATTTTTTAAACTCCGAGCGCGACAGACGTTCGGGAAGATAACCAACCTTAATGTTTTTTGGGCTCCACGAAATTTCACCTTGGTAAGGTATCAGCCCCAATAATGTTTTAAAAAGAGTAGTTTTTCCTGCCCCGTTTGGCCCGAGGATAGTAAAAATTTCTCTTTCTTTAACTTCAAAGGATAAGTTCTCAATAATTTTATCATTGTCAAACTCCACGCTTAAATTTTTTACTTCTAAGATTGAATTTTGCGGCATAATCATAATCCTAAATCTGTTGAAATTTTCTGCATTGCCTTCAAAACAACTTCAATAAATTTCTCTAAAGATAGATTCAACAAATCTTCGCTTTTTTTAATGATTTCCCTGTTTGCGCCTTTAGCAAATGCTTTTTCCTTGAAACGGTTCAAAACATTCTCGGTTTTCAAATCGTTTATTTTTTTGGAAGGCAAAACAAGGGTAGCTGCTACAATCAAGCCGGTGAAGCCTACGAGACTCGAACCAGCATCAAGTTTAGAAGCGAAAGAATGGGTCAAGTT
>CAZUZH010000021.1:0-13096 GCA_964624815.1 uncultured Candidatus Saccharibacteria bacterium | reverse complement strand
AATTTCTTTGAGGGACATTTATTCTAATCGGGGACTCCATTTTCTTCTCTTCTTCCGTAAATAAAACATCCTTAAAAGACGCCGGGATATCTTTTCCCGCCTCCAAAATCTTTATAAGTTGTTTCCTAATTTTCGGGTCCATAGACATAAATTATTTCCCGCTTTTTTTATTTTCACACTATAAACTATCAACTACAAACTACAAACTACAAACTACAAACTAATCAAAACTGAACTACATATAATCCTTTTTTGTTGATTTCTTTTTTCTGGCCAAAGTCGTCAAGTTTGAATTTTAAAATATACTTGACTTTCTTTTTTATTTTTCTGCCAGTGTATTTTTGAGTTTTTGGATTCCATTCTTCCAAAACCAAAAAATCCCCTTCTTTTATCCGAAAGTCAGCTAATCTTGCTTCAAAATTCTTTTTGCCGGATTTTATTAGGTCAAAATATTTTGGCCAAATTTTCTTTTTAATTATCGTCATGGTTTTGTTTCCCCACCGCGGCCGGCAGGAGGAAAAACTTACTTTAAATCTGTCAAAATTAAACTTCCAAACATAATTTAATCCGTAATTAAATTTTTGATAATTTTAATCATTGTTTCTTTTTCTTTCGGATTACTCTCGGCAATTAAAAGCGATAGTGCCACCAAAGCATTATCATTAATTTTCTTTTCACCAATTGAACGGTAAAGATAGTCGTTTTTGTCTAAAAAATAAATAAACAAAAACGAACCAATTCGTTTATTACCGTCAGTAAATGGATGGTCTTTAATTATGAAATAAATCAGGTGCGCCGTTTTGTCTTCTATTGTTGGATACAGTTCCTTTTTGTTAAATGTTTGATACAGTCCCCTAATAATCCCCTTAAAACTTCCGCTTAATTCTTGTCCAAATAATGCACTGGCTTCTTTTTTAATTATTAACTCTTTTTTGATATAGTCTCTAATTTTTTCGACTTCTTCGTACCGCAAAACATATTTTGCCTTGATGCCTTTTATTTTTCTTATTTTTCCCTTGTCATATTCTTCCAGGAGAGTTAATGCCTTAGCGTAACTTGAAAGCAAATTTAAAATTTCTCTCTCTTGTCCGAATAATAATTCTTTTTGCGATTTTTCCTGCAAAAAAGCAATTGTTCTTTGTAGTTCTTTAAACTTTTCTCGCGCCTCCAAAAGCCGTCTTTGATTAATAGTATAACCATGGAAAATATGCTGTTTTAAAACTTTCGTTGCCCAAATTCTAAACTGAGTAGCGCGTTTAGAATTTACGCGATAGCCCACAGATATAATCATATCTAAATTATATAGATTCATTTTTCTGATTTTTCCATCAGCGGCAACCTGTTCCAAAATGGAACAAGTTGATTTCTTATCCAATTCACCCGCTTTATAGATATTATTAATGTGCTTTACAATCGCCGGACGATTAACATCAAAAACTTTCCCAATCAAATGTGCATCTAACCAAATAGTATCTTTTTCAAGCTTTACTTGAATTTCTGGTCCATTTGGCGTTTTATAAATAATTATTTCACCTTTTTTAATTTTGGATTTTGAGTTCATAAAAATTACGCAATAATCACGCAAAAAATCACGCAATAAAATTTATTTGTTTTCACCCTATCAACTACCCACTACCCACAACCCACTAATACAACCTATCAACTAATCACATTTTACCTCTTTTTAGGCGTTTATTCAACCCCATAGAAGAAAAAAAATAACAAAACCCGATGTTTTCCTTGGCGCCCTTGTATGTCCGGGCTAACAGGGCGGATAAGGGACCTCGGGCGCCAATTCCTCAACACCGGGTTTTATTTTAATAACTCATTTATATAATCAATTGCTTCTAATTGTTCTTTGATAGTGTTTTCCAACTCAATTGCAATGAATTTGGAAAAGTAATTCAAAGGATAATTTTTCAAGTAATTTAAACCTGAATAATCATCTAAATAATGTTTAGTGTGAATTTTATGAGAGACGCTCTTTTTACTTGAACTAATATGATTAGCTCCCACCCCATGTTTTTATATCATTTTAATGTCCGAGTTAAACCAGTCCTTGTTTTCAATCTTTCGTTTTTCCAAGTGGGAAAAGTCTAAACATATTCCTGCCCAATTTTTCAAATCTTTGTCGGATAGAGGCTTTGTGGTATTTTCAACATAAATTATATGCTTGTATTTTGACAAGTCATAAAGTAATGGGAATTCAGCTTCTGTATGAATATTAAAAGCCTGTGTTTTATAATCTTTAATTAAAAAATCCAGTTCCCATAATTCCATATCGCTTCTTAGATGAACAAAGGGAATTTTTTCAATGCGAGATTTTTTAAGCAGGCCGTAAAGGAATTTTCTCTTTTTTTGGTTTAAACCAGTGAGAAAAAGCGCTGTTTCTTTCAATTCTAATTCGTTTATCTCTTTTATTTTTGCTTTCCACTCAGACCCTTCGGTAGTAGTAATTGAAGGAAAAAAATATTCTTTTTTTAAAGTGTGTTTTCTTTTGCTTGGCATTCTTTAATTTTACGCTTTTGAAATAAAAATTCAAGGCTCTTATAGTTTTACCCGGAGCCTTATGAAACAAAAAACTTGACTAATTTTTGAAATTGGTTAAACTAATTATAGTTTCATTGAAAACTTAATAATCCAAGGAGGTGAGAACAATGTTTGAAGAGCAAAAGGAGTTTTATTTTGATATTGGCGGGGGCAAAAAGAGAAATTGTATTCTTCTAAGAATACATATTAAGGCTATGCCGTCTGAGCCGCATCCGCAGATTTTAGTTGATTTATTGAAACTTTTGGAAAACAAAGAAAAGATATCTCCTCTGATTAAAGACTTTCCTAAATATAGAAATACGCTTATAATTCTTGAAGTTGTTTTGTCTTTAGGTAAAGCAACGGTTATAAAAAATCAGGACTGTGATTTACATTACAGTCAGGTTTTTGGATATTCAATCTATGCGCAGGTTGAACTTCGCGACTTGTCTCAAAAAAAATAAGCAAAAAGAGCGTCTGAGCTGTTAAGGCAGACGCTTTTATTTTTGTATATTCCTATCAGAAATACTTGACCCCCTAAAGCGACAGGCCCCAATGCTTGGCATTTTGGTATACAATTTTTCTTGACAAATACAAAGTAAATTGCTAAAATAAAAATAGTTATTCTGAAAACAATTCTAAACCACAAGAACATGGGAGGATTGAATTATGTTAATAGGAATAATTTTCTGGGCTTTGGTTTTTATGATGCTCACAAAAGATATATCAGCGCGCGTTAGGCGCAGTACGATGTTTTCTGTTTTAGCGCCAACTATTCTGATTTCTGCATTTATAATCATAATGTGGATCCCATGGATTTTTGGCCTGAATGAGATTATACCGCTCTGGATTACGTTTGTTTTATCTCTTGCGTTAGTAAATATCTGGCTTTTTTTACAGACATTACAAGCAAATGACAAAAGGGAAACATTTAAAGCAGACTGAATTTGTTCAATGTCCCATAATTCGTACGCGGATTTTATGGGACTTTTTTTCCAGTTAATCTTTCTATCTTATCAACGCACCAAAAAGCCCCGCTCTTCATGGATGCGAGGCTTCACTTTAACTCTTTTTAGACATCAATTCAGGCTAAAAAGCGATAGTTGCGCCTCCTGCGCGCTCCGAAAAATAAAAAAGAATTAAATTTTATCCCAATAACCTAATTGCCACACCTATTATTGCCATTACTATTCCAACAACCCAAAACCTCATTGTTATTTTATAATGCGGCCATCCCATAGCCTCAAAATGATGATGGATAGGAGAAGCTAAAAATATTTTTTTCTTGCAAAATTTCTTGGATAATAATTGCAGAATTACCGAACCGGATTCAACTACAAGTAAAAATCCGATAATTGGCAGAACTAGAACTGAATCTGTTAAAAAAGCAACCACAGTCAAAGAAGCGCATAATCCCAAAATTCCAGTTTCAGACATATAGAATCTGGCAGGAGGGATATTAAACCAGAGAAATGCCAGAATTGCGCCGGCAATAACTGCGCAGAACGAAGCAATATTAAATTGTCCTTGAACAAAAGCAATAATGCCAAAAGCGGAAAAAATAGAGGCAAAGACCCCGCCGGATAGGCCATCTAAACCGTCAATAACTCCTCCGCTGTAAGTTGCAAGCATTACTAAAATAAAAAAAGGAATGTATAGAATTCCTATTGATAAATCTCCTGCTCCGGGTATGTGCAAGGTTTGCCATCCAAGCTTGAAATAGAACCAATATCCCCCGATAAAACCAAGCAAAATTACCAGAGTTAAACGGTATTTTAGGCTTAGACCTCCTGCAAAATGTTGAACTCCCTTCCATTTTTTTTTAAAAATTGATATGGGGTAAACCTGTAAAATATCGTCTATAAGACCAATTAAGGAAGCGGAAATCAGAGCAAAAAGCGGAAGCCAGGTCTGACCCCGACTCAAGAAATTGAGTTTTTGAAAAATCCAGATATTAGTTTTAGAGAGTAAAAAGAAAATTAGAGCTAAAGCTCCGGTTGTTATCCAAATAAGCAGGCCTCCAAATCTGGGAACATTAATTTCTTTTTCACTGTGATATTTTTGAAAAATCGGAACTTTCCCCCCGCCCAAAGCTTTTGTTCTCACTTTTTTCCGCCAAAGTTTGCGCTTATACAAATAATGGGTCAAGGCCGGAGTCCACAAAAAAGCCGAAAGAAATCCTAAGGCTCCGAGAGTAAATATTTTGATGACATCTATAGATAATTCAGGCATAACCCTTAATACGAATAGTAATAATACATATACGGCGATAGCAGTATATGTATCATTATCAAAACTGATACGATTCTTTAACCCAAGTTAATAGTTCCTGCATTTCTTCAAATCGGTTGGGCGAGGCCAAAACAAAGTTAATAATATGACCCTTATTTCGTGGAGCTTGAACAAGTAGAAAAAGGCACCCGCCGGATTGTTCAGTGTATCCGGTTTTGCCTCCGATTATTTCAGGAATAATTGTTAAAAGTTCATTTGTATTAACCAACTTATGATGGAAAACTTTGTCAGATGAATAAAAACTATATTCGGGTTTTGAGCAAATGCTCCAAATGATTCTTTTAGGAATTAATTCTTTTACTAATTTTACTAAATCTTTAAGGGTTGAATAATTTCCCATTTCCAGGGGGTCTTCATCAGGATCTAATCCAGTAGGGTTGCCGAAATAAGTATTTTTCATTCCAATTCTTTTAGCTTCCAAATTCATTAAATCAACAAAAGAGGTTCTGCCAATTACTTCAGCGAGAGCATAAGCGGCATCATTGCTTGATTCTATAAGCAGGGGGTATAAAAGGTTTTTTACCGAAAAGCTCTCCCCTACTTTCAAGCTCCCATTGTCTCCACTCTGATTAACAGCAATTTCACTTATTTTCACATTTTCGGAAAGATTATAGTGTTTCAAAACAACCAAAACAGTCATTAATTTTGTTAAACTAGCAATAGACATTTTTTGATCTGAATTTTTTGACCAAAGTATTTTTTCTTTTCTTTCTTCATCAAAATCGTTTGACGAATCCATTCTCAAATCACCATTTGGAGATTTTGGGCTGGACAAGAATACTGAAATACCTGCTATGGCTTGAATTTTCGGATTTTCAGCATCGCTTTTTTTAATAGGCTTCATTGCTTGAATGGTTTCAAACCAGGCTATTTTAGCTTGAGCAGTTAAAATACTTGGATTAACAGCAATTTCCTGAGAAAATAAAAAATCCTCTAGTTTTTGTTCTCCAATATTTATGGCCCACCAGAATGGGAGACTAATTATAATAGCGACGAGGAAAAGTTTAAGCCTCATTGAAATTTTCAATTATCAATTTTCAATTTACAATCAATTTTCAATGAAACAATTTCCTTCCAAACTTTTTTATAATATAGTGTTTGAAAATTAAAAATTGGGTCATTCAATGAAAATTGGAAATTAAAAATTGAAAATTAAATCTCGGATTTACTATTTACTTTTTTATTTATTTTAATATGCAATTCTCCTAATTGTTTTTTTGTGACCTCTGACGGCGCTTTCATCATTGGGTCTCTGGCATCACCAGTCAGAGGAAAAGCAATCACTTCTTTAATTTTATTTTCACCCAGCAATATTCTAACAATACGGTCAATGCCCGGAGCAATTCCTCCGTGTGGAGGAACACCGTATTGAAAAGCTGTCAAAAGATGTTTAAACTGCTCTTTTTGTTTTTTGCTAAACCCAATTAAATCAAAAATTTTCTCCTGGATTTTAGCATCGTGAATTCTGATGCTTCCGCCTCCGATTTCCACACCGTTTAATACTAAATCGTGCTGTTGAGATTTTACCTTTAATGGATTTTTATCCAATAAGGGAATGTCTTTTATTTTTGGCGCAGTAAACATATGATGCGAAGGCGCTAATTTCTTGCCTGCTCCGTGAAAAAAATCTTCTTTGCTTTGTTTTTGAAACAGCGGAAAATCAACAATCCAGCAAAAACTTAATTCTTTTGGATCTTTTTTATTTTTTCGCAAATCCGGCTTATCACTTTTATACTTTTTCATTACTTCATCGTATGTAAAACGAGGCCAGGGAGTTTTAGTGATTTTTCGGTCAGTGAATAATTTTTTAACCATTTTGGTAAACAAATCCTCAATTATATCCAAAAGCTCTTTTTGGCTGATAAATGACATTTCTAAGTCCAGCTGGTAGAACTCGCCCGGGGACCTGTCAGCCCTAGCGTCTTCGTCTCGAAAGCAAGGCGCTATCTGAAAATATCTTTCAAAACCAGCCACCATTAATAATTGCTTATATTGTTGCGGCGACTGAGGCAGAGCAAAAAACTTGCCTGAATGCAGACGCGAGGGAACCAGATAGTCTCTGGCTCCTTCCGGGGTTGATTTGGATAGAATTGGGGTTTGGATTTCAACAAAATCTTGGTCAGTTAAATAATCGCGAACAAAATCAATGATTTTGTGCCGCATACGGATATTATTTTTCATTCTCTCGGTTCGTAAATCAAGATACCTGTATTTCAGCCTTATTTCTTCATCAATATTTATTGTGTCTTTGCTAAGTTCAAATGGCGGGGTTTTGGATTCAGATAGAACTTTTAAGCTCTGGACATTGAGCTCAACTTGGCCTGTTTGTGTTTTTGGATTTACCATTCCTTTTGGCCTTTTGTTTATTATCCCCTCCCCTTCAATCACCCACTCCGATTTTAGCATCTTGGCGATTTTATAGGATTCTTTTTGGGGAGTTGCCACCATTTGCAAAATCCCGCTTCTATCCCGAAGATCAATAAAAATAATCTTGCCGTGCGAACGGACGGAGTGGACCCAGCCGGAAACCTTCACTTGTTTTCCGATTTGTTTTGTTGTTTCAATAGCTAATGTTCTTTGCATTGATTTCAAAGCTCAAATATCAAATGAATGTCAAATGATTAAATGTAAAATATCAAAAGATTATTATTTTAGTCATTTGGATTTTGGACTTGAATTGACATTTAGATTTTGACATTTGGATTTAGTTTAGGTATCCTTTTATCTTCTCAACTACCTCTTTTGGCGTATAGTCAGTTTTTAATAAATAATCAGAAGCCCCTAATTCTTTAGCTCGTTTTCTGGTTTCAGGGTTATCATAATTGGAAAAAGCCACAACCGGAATATTGGAGATTTCCGAGTCTCTTTTCATTTCTGTCAAAAAGAAAATCCCGTCCTCGCGCGGAAGCAGAATATCTAATATAATCAAATCCGGTTTTTCTTTTTTTGCCAAAACTAAGCCGGCAATAGCTTCCGGCACCAGAGTTACTTCAAAACCCTCATCCTTGAGTTTTTCCTCATACATTTCACCGAGGATCTTTTCATCTTCAATAAGTAAGATTCGTTTCATAGTAGTTAAAGGAGATTAGCTCCTTTTTGATGCGATTTCTATATTTTAACCCTTTTTTAATAATAAAGCAATTTGGGGAAAAATACCAGACCTTCTGCCACGTGAAGTGCGTGCGGTGATCGCAAAAAAAACGCCGTGTAGTTAAACACGGCATAAATACTTCTCTTTCTTTTTTTGCCTCTTTAAACCTCAGCAAAGTTTTCTATGGCTGGGAATTTGCGCCGATGCCTCCTTTAACGCTTGGCTCTTAGCCCAGTCCTTTAATACCACGCAGTCAAATGACTTATGGATTTTTCCGCAGAGATCACAGTAGGTCGGTTCATTACGATTCGGTAAAAAACCAGCCGACTTCTTCTGCCTTGGTTTCTTCTTCATATCTATCTCCTTTTGAAGTTTTGTATTGTTCTAATTTTATTCTATAAAATCAGATTTCATCTGTCAATAATTTCGCTCATGTGTTATCCCCGCGCGCCCCGTGCGCAGAGAAAGAGGCGGACTTTTCTTGCATATGCATGATTCAAATCTTCAAGAGACAACTTATTCTCTAAAAATAATTCTATTGCTTGATTGACTCTATAATGACGACACTTGCTAAGATAGCATTTCTTATCAAAATTCAAATAAGTTTGTCTCACAACTTTTATGTGTCTTTTACTCTGCCACACTTTGTCAAACTTGGTGTGATTAATATTACCGACGCTGGCTTCCTTCATGCCGAGTCTCGGATTACAAAGGTACACTTCTCCGTCGGTATCAATATTAACTATCAAACCAAGAACAATATTCCAACAAACACTCGGATAAACAAAAAATTTATCAAAATTATCTTTTTGTTTTTTGCCTATCTTGTTGACTATGTTGTCAATTATTGCTTTCGACAAATCAGTCTCATGCTCAAGAATTTTTCCTAATTTTTCTTTCTGTTGAAAAGATAACTCAACATCTTGAGGCTTAAATTGATAATCTTTATATTTCTTTTCTAATTCAAAATTATTAACACATCTTAGTGCAATGTCTTTAAACCCTAATTCTTTAATATAATTATATATTTTTCCAACAAAAAGATAGTTTTCCCTGCAAATCATTATCTTAGCTGAAAAATAAGGAAATTTCCTACCTTTTAATTCTAAACATCTTTTTAAATTGTTATGTAAAATATCAAACTGCTTATTTAATAATCCTAATCCTGCTACTTTGTTATACAACAATCTGTTATGAGCAATTATGCTCACAGAAATCCAAGCAAATCTTTTCATTATGGATGGATTAATAAATTTATAAAGATTTACGCCGTTCGTATTGCAACCATATCGTAGGTCATATTTTGAAATAACTTCATCAATCTTCCCATCACAAGCCAATAAAGGCTCTCCTCCGCCAACCAATACGCAACCTTTACCTTGCAGGTTTACAAAACTTTGGAATAATGCGTCTAATTTATCTTTAGTAATCTCAATACCTTTTCTTATATTTATTCTGTTTCTTTGACGGCTAGAACAAAAAACGCAATTTCGGTCGCATACAGGCGTTGGATTAATCCCAATAGAACGAGGTCCTATTTTTTTGTACAACTTTTCCGCGGCACTTAAAATCAACCATGGTTTTGTTCTCGCTGTGAATAATATGGACTCATTACTTTTTACTTTAACAATACTTTTTAAAATTAAAATCCTTTCGTTGGCAGCATCAAGAGATTTTAATAAGGAAAATTTTTTATATTGAGTAAGGGCCTTAATTTGTTTTTTTATCATATCACTACCATTTCCTTGTTAATGTTTTAGATAGATTGTGTTGCATAAACTCTTGAATTCGTCTTCTTGTCCCGAGGGAAGTATCTGAAGGTAAATTCTTTATAGAGAAATATCGAGCATCTCTTATCTCTAAATTTCTTAAGTGTATTTCATTCTTGGATTTTTCTTTTATAACAAATACAATTATTGAATCTTTTTTATATTCTTGGAAATTAGAGTAAATCCCGAGTATGTTGATTTTTTCTTTTTCTATATTAATCCCTAATTCTTCTCTGATTTCTCTATGCAATGCTTCTTCTATGTTCTCCCTTGCTTTTATTTTGCCTCCGGGAAGATACCATTGGTTATTATATGAGTGTTTTACTAGAAGAACATTATTGTTTGTTAGTAATAACAATCTTACTCCGATAGTAACGGGCTTAAATATTTTCCAAAAAATTCGCCTTAATAAATATACCGGTTTTACTAGTAAAATTATTATGAATGACCTACATATATTAAATATCCTCATATTTTTAATTTATTATTTTATACTTTATTTTACCACCTCTGATAAGGGTGTTCTCCAAGGTTTTTATTGAAATAAGAAAAAATGGGCTCCCCTCTATTTTTCTTTATTTATTCCTTTTTTTTGTTCTTTCGTAATACCAAAACTTTCCGAAAATGGCAAATTTTCAAAAGGTTTTTAAACCGCTTTCATAAACTTATTAAAATTTTCGTTGCTACCCGGCTTGCGGGGCAGTTCAATGTAAAAGGTGCTTCCCTTTCCCTTGCCCTGGCTTTCCACCCAGACTTTTCCGTGATGCATTTCTACAAACCTGCGGGCAATATAAAGCCCCAGGCCGCTTCCTTCGGTCCAGAGCCGGCCCCCGGCCGCTCCCCGGGAAAAGCTTTCAAACATATTGGAAATTTCTTCCCGAGTCATGCCTTCGCCTGTGTCAGAAATAATTATTCGCAGTTTTCCTGTTTTAACTTCTACCTCAATCGTAATTCCGCCAGTAATCGTGTAACGAATTGCATTATCAATAATGTTTAGAATCACCTGCCTGATTTTATCCGGGTCAATTATAATTTTGGGCAGGGCGCGTAATGGTTTTTGAAACTTTAAATAAATTTTCTTTTTGTCAGCTTTAATTTTCAGCTCCTCAATAATCCCCAAAATCAAATCCTCAATACAGGTTTTTTCCAGTTCTACTTTTATTTTACCGGCTTCCAAGCGCGAAACGCTCAATAAATCATTGACCAAATTAATCAGCCTCTCGGCTGACTTATAGACATTTTCTACCGGTCTCTGCGCCTTTTCCGGCATTTTCCCATAGCTTCCCTCTATAATCATTGAGATATAGCCTTTAATCGCAGTTAAAGGGGTGCGCAGCTGGTGCGAGGCAATGGAAATGAACTCTGACTTGGCTTTGTCCAAAACCTGCAGTTTGGCGTAAGCCTGCTGTAAAGCCTCGCGCAGTTTTATCTCCCGCAGAACGCTCCGAATCAGCATATACCCAAACACCAGAAATACCACAAACAAACTGCCTTTCCAAATATATTCAAACAGAGTTTCCGACCCAAGCGCCTGAACCAAAAGTAAAATCGCAATTACTCCAACCAGTAATTCAGTCAACACCACCTTTATCCCGAACAACTCCCGCTTCACAATGGCATAAGCAGTGAAACCAAGAAGAATAATAGAAGAATAGTCCCCTATCCAATAAAAGCGGACGATTTTGAAAAATATGGGAAAAGTTATATTAAAAGCAATATTTGCTAAATAAAATATAAAAATCCCAGCCAAGAAATACTCTATTTTAAATTTCTTTTCAGTTTTAGATCTTACATATGTTTTTATTAATGGATATAAAGTGGCAACTATTAAAAAAGATATTATTCCCAAAAATGGCCACATTCCCTTTCCGTAAATTATTGTTAAATCTCCATCAATAGATTCTACTCCCTTAATAATTAAATTAGTAAAACTAGTAGTAAATGCTAGTAAACCGCCAAGCAATATACAGAGTTTATTCAAAAGACTATATTTTTTTTCCTGTTCCAAAAGGTAAATCACTAAAAAATAAAGAAAAAGGAAAAGTAATGGTGTAACAAACCAAGCAATTCTAAGAAAAATTGTAGCTAATGAGGGGTTATTTTCACCAATTAATCTTGCTAAATAAGCAAAGTTTACCCAGCCAAACATATAAACTACCATCCAGAGAAATATTTTATTTAATTTTCCTTTAGGATTGTTGCGATAAACTAAAATCGCCAGCCAAATACCTATAAGATCAATTAAAACAACGAATATTTGGTTGAGAAGCGATAGCTGAATCATAATATTACTTCACCGATTAAAATTAAAATTAACCAGAGAACGAATTCTCCGCTTCCAAGAATGTAAGCAAAATATTTTTGTTCTTTCGCTTTTTTAAAACAATAAAAATTAAAAGGAATAGTAAACAACAGAAAAAGAATTGATTTGGGAAAAATAGGCCAGAAAATAGAAAAAAGTATTGGAATTAATATAGTTGTAAGCAGGCTAATTGTTTTGAGAATATTGAAGATTTTTTTCTTACCAAATTTCACTGGTAGGGTAATTAAAGCATCTTTTTTATCACTTTCAATATCTTTGATGTCTAAAAAAATCTGCATCATTACTGATTTAAAATAGACAAAAAGAAAAAATAATAAGGCAGCGATTGTTAATGTTTCGGAATGATAAACAACAGCGAAAAATACTAATGTAGCAAAGAAAAGAGCAACATAGAAGTTTTTGAAAAAAGCTATTTTTCTAGTAATTTTTTTGAATACCGTAGTATAAAGCAAACCGAAAATTAACAACAAGAGTCCAAAAACTAAAGTCTGTATATTGTTAAAATATGCTAATCCGGCAACAGCAAGAATGATTACAGTATAAAGAATTATCGGCATCCATTTTAAATATTTTTTAAAATGTTGGGTTCTTTCTGGGTTTGTTGTAGCATCAATATTAATTTCTTTATAGCGATTATAAAGATAAAGCGGATAAAAAATTAAATAAATAATGACTAAACCATGCCAAGTGATTCTAATATTGAGCAAAATGCCTGACACCAAAATAATACTTACTGCTCCCAATGACTGAAAATGCCCACCGAAAATAAACTCTTTCCAGATTGATTTCAAGATTTTCTTTATCATCACTTTTATTATACCAAAAAAAATCAAACTAAAACAGCGAGCCTTTGACTCGCTGGTTTAACCTTCTCTAAAAATTAGACACTGACCCTACTTAAAGATTTTTTTCAATAAATCTTCTTTATTCAATACAATTTCCCATGCTTTTTTGATTCCTTTAAGGGTTTGTTCTTTTTTTAGAATTTTGTTAACAAAATTTTTATTAAATAATTTTTTTAAGACCTGGAGTTCAATAAAATTAATATAAATATGAAGAATTATTCTTTGTTTCTCTTTTGGAAATTTTAGT
>CAZUZH010000020.1:0-13626 GCA_964624815.1 uncultured Candidatus Saccharibacteria bacterium | reverse complement strand
TCCGCTACCCTTACCACTTCCTCAAGCGAAGTTAATCCATCCAGAACCTTTAAAACTCCGTCCTGCTGCATTGTTATCATCCCCTGTTCCTTGGCTTCTTTAAGAATTTCGGATTCGGTCGGCTCTTTCAAAATTATATCAGCTAACCTATTGGTCATTGACAAAACTTCAAAAATACCAATTCTGCCGCTGTAACCAGTATCCTTGCATCTTTTACATCCTTCTGGTTTATAAATATAAATTTCTTTTGGGATTTTGACATCTTTCTTAACAATCTCTGGAAAAGTTTTTAAAGCACTCAGAATAAACTCTCTGGCTTCTCCTTTGGGACTAATTTTCTTTTTGCAGTAAGGACAAAGCTTTCTTGTTAACCTCTGAGCAATAGCAATGCTTAATGTAGATGGAATTAAAAATGGCCGCACCCCCATATCAACCAATCTGGGAATAGCACCTATGGCGCTGGTAGTATGAAGTGTTGATAAAACAACATGTCCTGTTAGAGCAGCATGGGTTGCCAGACTAGCTGTTTCCTCGTCGCGAATTTCTCCAACCATAATAATATCAGGATCCTGCCGTAGAATATGACGTAAACCAGAAGCAAAAGTATAGCCGATTTCGGGCTTAACTTGTGATTGATTAATCCCTTCTACAAAATACTCAACAGGATCTTCCAGTGTAATAATATTTACTCCCTCTTTATTAATGGTCTGTAAAACCGCATAAAGAGTAGTGCTTTTACCAGACCCGGTTGGACCAGTGGATAAAATCATACCATAAGGCCTCTTTGTTGCCTCTTGGACTATTTTCAAATTTCTTCTATTTAACCCCAAAGCTTCAAAGGTTTTCAAGCCCTTGCTAGGGTCAAGAATCCTAATCACCACCTTTTCCCCCAAAGTGGTTGGAAAAGTGGAGACTCTGAAATCAATAGCTCTTTCGCTTATTTTAGTAGAAAAACGGCCATCCTGAGGGATTCTAGTTTCATCAATTTTTAAATCAGCCAATATCTTAATTCTCGCTATAACAGCCTGATGAATTCTGACTGGCAGAAAAATACTGGCGTGAAGAATTCCATCCAACCTGAAACGAACACGGGTTTTTGTCCTGCCTGCTTCAATATGAATATCAGAAGCATCGCCCTCAACAGCATGCCTTAAAAGTACTGCTACTACTTTTGTAATTGGCGCTTCTTCTGCAAGCCTTTCAAAATCTTCTGCTTCCGGTGAAACAGCTTTAGTTTTCTCTTTTCCCATTTCAACTTCAAGGTCTTCTAATGCTCGACTCACTTCTTTTTTTAAACTTCGGTATTTTTTTAGAATATTATTAAAATCACTAAGAGTTATTAAAAAAACCTTAAAAGAAAATTTACCCTGACGGGCTAAAAACTTTAAGGCTTCCTGGGCTTTTAAGTCTTCTGGAAAAACCATGCCAACCTCCAGTAAATTTATATTATCTCTCTTAATCAGGGGTATCATATGATAATACCTGGCTGAATCCTCTGGAACAAGCTCCAGGGTTTTCAAAGAAATATCTCCTGAAGAAATTCTTTTCAAAGGAATATTCTGAATTTCGCTTTTCAGCTTAAATAAATCATTTTCAGGAACGGCTCTCTCTTCTATAATAATTTCCTCTATTTTCTTATTAGAACTATTAGCCTTAAACTCCAAAGACTTGGCTTTGTCTTTATCCAAAAGCCCTTTTTTTACTAATTGTTGAATTAGTGTTGGCATTTTTAATAAGAAATAAAAGGATTATTCCTGCCGGTTTCTATTTCTCCTTCTGGAAGTTCAATTTTCCCAAATTCCTGAAGATCATCTAAAAATGGGTTTTCCAAAATCTCAAAATCTATTTCTATGATCTGCGGCGTAAAAACAACGCTTGGAAAAAATACTTTCTCTTTTTTGAAAAAACCCTGCCAGACAATAATAGCAATAATTAAAAGCACTCCTATTAAAATATGGGGAAGATATTTTTGAATTTGTGTTCGTGTGGGTTTAAACATAATATTATTCCGCCTCCTGTAAAGAACCAACTTCAGCATTAGATACGGCTGGAGCAGGAGAATAACTGTGAACTTTTAGTTTAAAATTAAAGTTAAAGAGACCGCCATCTTCACTGCCTGAAAAAGAAATACTTTCTGTTTCTATCAGCCTGGCGCTCTTATAAAGGCTTGAAATAAAGTTTTTTAAAGCCGCATAAGACCCTGCGGCAGAAATTGAAACATTTATTTCCTGAATATCTGCATTGTCCGAAGAGCTGCTTGGCTGACTCACGTCTAAAGAGCTTAAAATCAAACCGTTTTGAGAAGTAACTTTCTGAAAATAATTATAAAGAGCAGGCAGAGACGCTTGTTCCGGCAAAGCAGAATCAATCTTATCAAGCCTTTCCTGATAATTATTAAGTTTTTCAAAGACACTGTTTATTTGAGAAAAGTAATCCTCTTGGCGCTCAAGTTCCTGTTTTTTCTGATCTAATTGCTTTCTGGAAACAGCTAAATCCTGGTATTTGGGATATGCCAGAAAAATCACTAAGGCAATAATAGCTATAAAACAAACTGCAATTATAATTGGTTTCTGTTCCATAAATTAGATACGAAATACGAAAAAGATACGAATATACGAAAACTATTATAGTTGATTTCTAAACAATTTGCCCGAAATCTGACCTCTGCAAGCTTACAGAGGCCCGTCCTCCGCAAAGCTTATCTGGCTTATTTCTCGACTAAAGGGTGGATTTTTAAGCCTTCGGTATAATGTTTTTGAATTTCAGCCGAACCAATGGCTTTGTGATAAAGGCTTACTTCATCAATTTCTCCATCAAACCCTATATTATTTCTACTGCCGTTAAAACTTGTGGCTTCTGAACCATCGCCAATAAAGCCGTATCTAGTATAATCTCCAGTACCTAACATCTTTCCATTGTGGGGATTTTCTTTTCTGCCATCTTCCTTACCATCAACAAAAAGTATTTTATCTGTACCGTCAAAAACAGCGCAGCCAAAGTGCCAATTCCCGTCATTAATCATTCTGTCTCCGTAGAGATCATCGGTGGCATCTGTGGTGTCAGCAGTGGAAAAACTAATCCTGCCATCTCCGTGAATATAAAAGTTGAAATATTCTGAACGGTCAAAATCAAGAAAAGCCCAATTATTGTTATAACCCGTACTGCTGTATGATGTTCTAAACCAAGCGCAAACAGTTAATTCTTCAATTTCGCCTTGAGTATCATAATACATATTCAAGGCAACATAATCATCGTTTCCGTCAAAAGTTAAAGCATATTTTCCTTCGGCTGAAGAAATAATACTATGAGGGGTATCAAATATCTGGCTTGTATTGCCGAAAAGAGTACCGTTATGACCATAACCGGAACCATCAGGTGTAACTTCTGTTTCTACTATGTCAAAATTCCAAATCCCTACTGCGTGAGAACCTAAACTGCTAAAGATGCTTTGGCTGAATTCCAAATTCTTGGCAATTCTGGCTCTTTCCTTGGCTTTAGTAATACTGCCCACTACAACAGCTGATAAAATCCCTATAATTGCTATAACCACAAGGAGTTCAATAAGTGTGAACCCTGTTAAATTTCCCTTGGAACTATTTAACGGGGTGAAACTTTTGGATTTTGGATTTTGATATTGATTTGACATTTGGATTTTGAAATTTGGATTTTTAATTCAACAGACACCGGGTCTCTGTGATTATTGTTCTTCGGGTTCTTGTTCAAGTTCTAATGGTTTAAAAATATTTTTATCAACAGAAAAGTCTATTGAGAAATCTGCTCCTCCTTTTTCGGCTATCCCAATGCTTGATAAATTAACATCTTGAAATAATCCAGCGCCCTGAAGAATTAAAATCTGCTGGCCTAAAGCTGTAAAACTTTCTGCATTGCCGGAAACTGATACTTTTAATCCGTCTATTTCTAAAGAAAAATCCCTGAAATAAACACGGGGATGAGTAACGGCTTCTATATAATCAAAAAATGTCAAAGGATATTTATGGATATTTAATAATTGGCTGAAAACGTTAATTTTCTTCTTGTATTTTAAAACTACTTTCTCCATATCCATAATTTCTTCTGTCCTTAAATTAGTAATCTGTGAATCAATCTCCTCAATTGCCTGAGAGCTTTTTCTATTCCAGTAAACAAAAATTAGAGAAAGACAGATAATAACTAAAAGTAAAGCCAAACTTAGGTAAAGCAAAGCATTTACCAATATGCCTTTTCTGACTTCTTTTTTTGGGATTAGTTCAATAGCCATAATGTCCGCTGATTTAACGCTGATATTTACGCGGATTTTACGCTGATATCAGCGTTGTATCAGCGTACTAATCAGCGGCCTATCAGCGGATTAGTTCTCTCATTGCCGCACCTACGGCAATAGCATAAGCCGGACCAATTGTTTTAAGCGTGTTTTCTAAAATGGGGGGATAAACAAAATTTTTAAAAGGATTGGTAATTTTTATCTCCTTCTTTATTTTATCATAAAAGTATTCTTTTAATCCAGGCAGCAATGCTGAACCACCGGCCAAAACAATCTTTTCCACTTCTTCGCCTTCGGTCCGATGATAATTATCTGAGATTTTCCTAAATTGGGCAATAATTAAATCAATTATTGGTGATAAAATATCCTCCAACTTCTCTCCTTTTTCGTCAGTCCTTGACAACCCCTGTTTCTTTTTTATTTCTTCTGCCTCTTCGTTTTTAATATCTAAAGACTTGGCAACAACCCCGGTTAACTCATTGGCTGAAACATCAAAACTGTGGCTGGTTTTTAAAACACCTTTCTCAATAATGCTAATTGTGGAAGTCTGGGCGCCGATATCCAAAAGGGCTATTATTTTTTCTTTGTCTTTAATAGCCGCTCTGGAAAGAGCAAAAACCTCTCCCTCTAAAGCAATAAGTTTTAGCTTGGAAAGAACAGCAATCTGCTGATACTGATTTATCACTTCATTAGGAATAGCCATTGAAAGCACTTTCAAAGGACTGCTTTTTGGCTTAGTTTCATCTCCATTAATTACCATCCAGTCCAAAGTCACTTCTGACATAGGCATAGGAATGTGATGGTGCGCTTCATAACGCACGGCCTGTGGAATTTCTTTTTTTGACATAGGAGGCAGTTCAAAGGATGTGAAAAAACTTGAAAAATCAGGGATAGTAAAACTAACCTCCATTGTTTTTATGTCTGTCTCTTCTAAAACAGATTTAATCCCCTTTGCAACATCCTGAGACGAAAGCAAAAGAGTATTTTCCTTGACTGTTCTGAATGTCTTTTTATAAAGGCTGGTGGTTTGAACCTCTCCATAATTCTCCAGAACAAAACCACCCCTTTTTTTGCTTAATTCTACAATTTTAATGGAAGAAGTGCCAATATCTATGCCAAGGGAGTTCTTGTTAAAAAGTTTCATAACTATACTTATTATAACAAAGATGGAGTAAAATAGAAGTGGGGAAAACTTTTATTGTGTCTGCGAAATACGAAAAAAGTACGAATATACTAAAAACTATTTGAAACTATTTTGTATATTCGTAAAAAAATTATCATTTCGCAGCTAAACCATGAAGAACTCCTTAATCTCAATTAAAAACTGTTTATTAGATCTGCTTTTCCCTAAATTCTGCGTTGGCTGCAATCGTGAAGGCGATTATTTATGCCAGGATTGCCAAGGTTTGATTGACATTAATTATTACCAATTCTGCCCTGTCTGTAACCAGAAAGTTTTTAATGGAAGA
Source organism: uncultured Candidatus Saccharibacteria bacterium (assembly GCA_964624815.1). GTDB lineage: Bacteria > Patescibacteriota > Minisyncoccia > Minisyncoccales > CAZUZH01 > CAZUZH01. Next base: position 7,896 of record CAZUZH010000020.1, on the reverse strand, counting down.
ACTTGTTTTAAATGCCGGGGAAAAACCGCGCTCAGCGGCCTCTTTTTTGCTGTTTTCTATAAGAACCATTTGGTTAAAAAATTGTTCTCCAGATTTAAGTATGAAGCCCGGGTTAAAGATATTTCCAAGATTTTGGCTGGTTTTGTGGTTGATTCTTTTACCAAGCTCCAGTTTTTTGAGAAAACTAGGGCTTGGTTTGTCCCAAATTTACCCGGGATGGCTTCCCGAGTAAATCTCCGAGTAAATGAAGGATTTGTTTTAGTTCCAGTCCCTCTTCACAAAAAGAAATTAAAAAGTCGTGGTTTTAATCAGTCTGAAGAAATCGCTAAACACTTGGCTAAGGCTTGGGATATTCCCCTACTCTCCGATGTTTTGATAAAATCTAGAAAAACAATTAGCCAAACGATTCTGGATAAAGAGCAAAGAGAGGATAATATTCGCGGAGCTTTTAGCCTCCGCGAATCTCCTCCTTTTACGCGCCAGCGAAAAGGAGGGGATGAAATTATAAAGGGTAAAAAAGTTTTGCTTGTTGACGACATCTACACCACTGGCGCCACAATGAACGAATGCGCCAGCGCGCTTAAGCGGGCTGGCGCCAAAGAAGTCTGGGGAATAGCCGTGGCTCGGGAATAAAAATGGTCAGGGTAACCGTCCAGACCAAATGCAAAGCTCAGAAAGGTTTTTCATTTCCTTGCGGTAGGAGAGGGACTCGAACCCCCAAGCCCTTGCGGGCGCTGGTTTTCAAAACCAGTGCATTGCCATTCTGCCATCCTACCCCACAGCCTCATTTTAACATAATAAACGGGATTTTTCAATAGCCCCATAAAAAGCACCAAAGAGTCTGATTGACCTTTGGTGCGATGATGAGAAAAAATAGAGCTGATTCTATTTTCTTTTCTTGGAGCGGCTGTGCCCTCTTATTTCTTCCAAAGAAAAATGTCCCATAGACCACAAACACCCTTGAATGAAGCCGAGCCAGCGGAAAGCTTTTCCAATTCGGCCTTGAGAAATAAAATTCTTTATCTCGTCTAACATCCAATGACAATGAGAGAGAATTTCTATTGGAGATTTTGGGATTTCGTTGGAAGGAAACTCCTTCCGTCCAATATTATGATTTTCAAAAAAGCTTCGGTATCTTTCTTGTGTTATCTCTAATATTTTTTGAATCTTCATCCATATACCTCCTTATCTTTTAGTTTAGTCCTTTGTAAATTTACTACCACCAATATATCAAACCAGATTGGGAAAGTCAATACTAAAAAGCAAAAACGCTCATTAAGAGCGTCTGCCTTTCACGGTGGGGCATCGTCACGCCGTAGCCGAGCCGAACCCGCCTTCGTTCCGCATAGCGGAACTTCGGCGAGGCGAAGGCGAGGCATCGTGGACAACGTTAGAACCATAATCCAGCAAACAGATGAGTATATTTACATACCAGATTTGTGTCCACAAGCATAATAATAGGTTATCACATTTTACCCTACCCTTCAACTGACTGTCTATTATGATTTCGAGGGAATAAAAAAGCGGTGGTTGTTACACCGCTTCAAATAAATTTCACTATTTGGTCGTCAATTTCTGCTTACAAACATTTACTAACTCGCTGATTCTCTTTTTTGGGGCGAACCTTTTAAATTCGTGTCTTCGGCAAAAATCAGTCACCTCTTTTTCTAATCCTTCCCAAAATAACTTAATTTCTTGGTATCTCTTTTTTGAATCTTCGTATTCTTTCTCATTACCATCTTTCGGCATAGATTCCCCAAACCAGTTTACACCTATTTCAAACTTTTCTAAACAACCGTTATCACTAATTCTTATTTCCCATACTTCCAACTTACTATTTTGAGGAGGACCAAAAGGATGTTCTATTTTTTTAAATGAAGTATCAGAATGGGTAGCGATTGTTTTTCGAAGAACTTCCAAAAGCTTTTGAATATGTGGGATATTAGACAAAACAATTATATCTAAATGTCCCCACGGTGATGGATTAAAGCTATCTGGATGCCATTCATCAGTTTTATCAGTTTCGTTAAAGTGCCCAGAGCAACTTACTCCAAAAGTAGCACAAAATGGGATTCGATGAAAAACTTCTACTAATTTTCTGAAATCTGGATCGGTTCCTTGCAGATTTTCTCGATCTTCTAAAAAGGTCACTACGGCGTGACGAGCCATATCTTCACCTCCTTATCGCTTATTTTGTGTGAAATTTTAATGTTCTTATTAGAATTTTATACTTTACCACACCCCACAAAAAAAACAAGTCCTTGCCTAAAACATTGGAAAAATCGGTGCGGAGGAGGTGGGACTCGAACCCACAAGCGGCGATTAACCGCGATAGGTTAGCAACCTATTCTCGTAACCATTTGAGTACTCCTCCTTCTATATTTTATCTTAAATTTATTCCCATAAAAAGTCAATCCCACAAAAAGTCAAACCGAGAATCAACTAAAAACAAAAAACTACAACCAATGATTGGACATATTAAGCAAACGACCGTTTGTCCAATATGTCCATTAACTATTTCTTCTTTTTATTAGTAAGTCTTAAATATAGTTTATAAGCTTCTTTCCCTTTCCAAGTTTCTGGTAAGAGTTGTTTTGGTAAAAATGGATCTCCTCTTAAAATATTGTGATATTTAAAGTACAATTTAGGAACTGAAAAACTTTGCTTATTTTTAAAATCATCTATAAATCGCTTGTATTTGTTTTGAATTTCTGACAATTTCCAAATTTTCTCAGCCAGGTTTTTAGAATTCATCTGTCCCAGCTTACTAGAGATAGCTAAAATTACATAAGGACCCAACGAATAGTTTTTAACAATTTTCTGAACATCGCCTAATAAATTATAGGCGGAGATCCAAACGCTATTTTGTAATTTGCCAAAACCTAAAGTTTTTAAATTTTCTCTTAAAATATCTCGTTTCCCGTGTAATTTCTCGGGAATATCAAAACTAACTAAATACCAGCTTCCGTCCCATTGGCCTGGCGGTGAATACTTAAGAAAAATGTTCTCCAACCTTCTCTTGCCCTCCCGACTTATTCTCAAATCTTCCTTGATCCAGCCTTTTTCTTGAGCATTTTTAATAGCTCTCTTTATAGTTAAATAATTTATTTTCTCCATTCTTTTATCTATTTTATAAAGGCCGTAACCTAAAGACCGGGCTGTCTTTGGATCAGTGATGAATTCATAACCACAATTAACAAATACTAAAATTAGATTGGTTAAAGAAGATAACAATCCTTCGCTTATTTTTATAATCTGTTTTTTAAAATTTTCTTTAGCCATGTTTTAACTTTAATAATTTTAATATATTTTATAATTTTCTTTTAATATTTTTATAATAACAAATTTGGACATTTTAGACAAACGACCGTTTATGGAAAATGTTCAAGTTATTCTATTGTTTTTTATTTGTTCGATTTTTTTAAAAAATTTGATTTTTAAAGAAAAGATGGTAAAATCTTAATGAAGAATCGATTGTCCCCATAGCTTAACGGATAAAGTAGTAGCTTGCGGAGCTACTGATGAAGGTTCGATTCCTTCTGGGGACGCAATAAATCTCAAATCTCAAAATTAAAATCTCAAATTTAGATCTCAAAATTAAAAACTATTGATATTAAAAGACTTAAGTTTTAAGATATAAATTTGAGTTTTGAAATGACTCTCTCTACTCCAATTGAAGAAGTTCCCAGAGTGGGACTGATCTACCAGAAACGGTTAAAGAAAATGGGGATCAAAACCGTTGAGGATCTCCTTTTTCATTTCCCCCGGCGCTACGAGGACTTTTCCAATATTGTTCCTATCGCTGAAGTTTACCCCGTTAGAACGCAAGAGAAAAAGCTAAAAAACCAACCAAAGCTTCTTAGGCTTTCTAAGGGAATGAAAATAAATCAGCGATATTGTATTCAGGGGAAAATTTTGGAAATTGACACTACCCGGACTTGGAAAAAAAGAATGTTTTTAACTCAAGCGATTGTGGAAGACAAAACCGGGGCAATGAAAGTTATCTGGTTTAATCAGCCATATTTAAGCAATGCGCTGAAACCTGACGATTATGTCTGCCTTGCCGGTGAAGTAAGTGTAGGCAAAGACGGCGCTTATTTATCAAATCCGGCTTATGAGAAAATCTCCCCCAGGGACAGCTTCCCGGGGACCAAATTGACGCATACAGGAAGAATTATTCCGGTCTATCCGGAAACCGTTGGCCTCTCCTCGCGTTGGCTAAGATACATTATCAAGCCGCTTCTGGAAAGACTAAAAGACGAAATACCTGAACCCCTACCCGAAGAAATTATAAAGGAAAATAAGCTCCTGCCAATTCATCAGGCTATCTGGCAGATTCATTTTCCAGACTCAATAAAGCTCTCGGAAAAAGCCCAAAAACGGTTCTCTTTTGAAGAGCTTTTTTTTATTGAACTTTTTGTTCTCCGGGAAAGACAGAAATTAAACCAAAAAAAATCAACTGCAATTCCATTAAACCTTAAACTCATCCAAAGGTTTGTTAAAATCCTGCCATTTAAATTAACCAACGCCCAGAAAAAATCAAGCTGGCAAGTTCTTAAAGATTTGGAAAAATCAAGACCAATGTCTAGACTCTTGGAGGGAGATGTCGGTTCTGGAAAAACAGTAGTGGCAGTAATTGCTTGCTTAAATACAATAAAAGCCGGGTATCAAGCTGCTTTTATGGCGCCAACTGAGATTCTGGCAAAGCAGCACTTTCAGGAAGTAAGCAAGTTATTGGAAGATTTCAAATTGAATATTGCTTTGCTCACTGGCAAGGAAGACAAGTGGAAATCTCCAAAACTGAAAAATGAAAACATTGAAATCTCAAGGCAAAAGCTGCTGGAAAAGACAATGAACGGGGAAATGGACATTTTAATCGGCACACATGCCTTAATTCAAGATAAAGTAAAGTTTGGAAAGTTAGGGTTGGTTATTCTTGACGAACAACATAGATTCGGGGTTGAGCAACGAGCTAAGTTATCTCGCCAAAAGGATTTTATTCCACATTTTTTATCAATGACTGCTACACCAATTCCAAGAACTCTAGCATTAACTATTTATGGCGACCTTGATTTGTCTTTAATTGATGAAATGCCGAAAGGCAGAAAAAAAATAATAACCCAACTAATCAAAGATAATGAAAGAGAGAACGCTTACGATTTTATAAGAAAAGAGGCAAAAAGTGGCAGGCAGATATTTGTAATATGTCCCAGGATAGAAAAGCCAGAAGCCAAAGACAAAAGGTCAGAGAAGGAACTTTATTGGGCTGATGTTAAAGCAGTGGAAGAAGAATTTGAAAAACTATCAGAAAAAGTTTTTCCAGAATTGAAAGTGGCAATGCTCCACGGAAAAATGAAACCCAAAGAAAAAGAAAAAATAATGCTTGACTTTAAAAACAAAAAAACAGACATTCTTGTCTCAACATCTGTTATTGAGGTTGGCATTGATGTGCCAAATGCTGCTGTAATGATGATTGAAGGCGCGGAAAGATTTGGTTTAGCTCAATTACATCAGTTCCGTGGACGAGTAGGAAGATCAAAAACCCAATCTTATTGTTTTCTTTTTACTGACTCCCATGCTAAGAAAACTTTTCAAAGATTAAAAGCTTTAATGTCTTCGGAAAACGGATTTGAGTTAGCAGAAAAAGATTTGGAAATTAGAGGACCCGGAGATTTCTCCGGTGTCAGACAATGGGGAATTCCTGATTTAGCAATGGCTTCTTTAAAAAATATTCACTTGGTTGAAAAAACACGCAACTCAGCCAAAGAAATATTAGATCAGGACCCAGCATTAAAAAAACATCCCTTATTGCTCCAGAAATTGGGAAGATTTCGAGAGAGAGTGCATCTTGAGTGAAATCTCTAATTACTAATTACTAATTAAATCCCAATAACGAAATGTCTAATGCCTAAAAACTTTTGGTAATTTAGTGATTGGACATTAGACATTGATTAAAAATTAGAGCAATTAGAAATTAAAGCATCTTGTCCTTTATATCAAATTTCCGAGTTTTGGGGGTGACCCAGAATCCCATATACCGTCCAAACATAAGCCGGGTCTGCGCTTCAATTGCTGGTATAGAGCCGAAAATAATGATTGTGATTGGAATTAATACCCACTGAAGAACCATAAAAATATACTTGCGTTTCGTATATTGCGAGGGTCGTGCAGGTAAAAGAATAGTGCTGTAAATAGCTGAAGACATCAAACCAACCATAGCAATAGTCATAAGAACGCTGGTTATTCTTGGAAGATTATATGATAGAACCATTACATTAAATTTATCTCCGCCCAAGATTAATGGAAGCCAGCCGAGCAGAAAAATTAATAAGGCATTTGTGCCCCAAGACCAAAATCCTTCCAATTGATTAAAATTCTGCCTGATTTTTTGCCAAAAGGGCATTTTTTTATTCTTCAACGAGCCAAAAGCAAAATACGGGATGTTTTCCGAACCCCAGCCCCAACGTCTCTGCTGTTTGTAAATATTCTTCACTGTCTGCCAGAAACTCGTCGCTAAATTAGCGTCCATAGAAACCGGATAAAAAAGCGGGACTGTTTCATAATCGCCGTTGTAATACATTAGAGCGCGCCAGAAAATCCTTGAGTCTTCAGAAACGTTTTTAACATTCCAGAAATCCATTTCAACTAAAGCTTTGAAACTGAGGGCTTGTGAGGAAAAAGTAACCAGTCTTTCAGGTCTTTCCTGCTCCATCATTTGCCAGAAAGTAGTAGAGGAAGCAACAATCCGGGAAAATCCAGGCGCCATCCAGATATTGTTATTGTAAATTGGAATTGGCTGAAAGCTGGAACGATGAGGATTTTTAGCTATAAGAAAATTATAAGTGAGACAGGCAAAATACTGAGGAAAAACTCTGGTATCAACATCAAAAACCGAAACAATAATATTTTCATAAGGAATTTCCAATGTGTCAATAATTTGTTCTTTTACTTTACGGCCAGCCCAAGTTTCATTAGATCCTTTGCCAGCCAACTCCCCTATTACATTTTGGGGATGACAGGTAACAAGAAGTTTGAAAAATTTGTTCTGATATTCTTGCTTTATTCTCTCTGCTGTTTTCCTGCTTTGCTCCCCAGCTCTTTGCTCGTAGGTTAGAACAACTATAAATTTTTCTTTTGGGTATTTAGAATTAATTATAGCTTCAAAAGTCTGGCTTACTACTTCATAGCTTTCCTTGTACATCGGCAGGATAATTAAGTGGTAAACTTGTTGCCAGTCGGCAACAAGCCCCCTTCTTTTGACGCTTGCGTAAAAGGAGGGTGTCTTCAAAACTTCTAGCCAATCAGTTTTCAAAGAACGCTTCATTCTGCGATAACTGGCTCCCAAGTGAAAACTTAAATAAATAGTTTTCAATAACCAGTAAATATCAAAAGCAATAATAAAAAAGGCGATAAAAACCGGCGCCAGCCAGGAACAAAGAACAACCCCTATTAAAGTAATCCAGGAAATGGCTCCGGGCAATATCTCAAAGAAACGAAAAAACGCCCGGTCCCCCGGAGTCTTTAATAGCTCGTCTTTAGCATTGCCAATATCTAAATAGTATTTTTCTTGAGAATTGGTCATTTTCTGTGCGGCCCTGACGGGAATCGAACCCGTGTTGCCAAATTGAAAGCTTGGCGTCCTAACCACTAGACGACAGGGCCTTATTCGGGAGGCAGGATACGAACTATCATCAGTTTTAGAAGGTAAAGAATAGGTCAAGTTCAAGGCACAACAACCGAAGGAGTGCCCTCTGCGGCACTTCAAGGAGGAGTAACGAAGAAATTGGCCTATTCTTTACCTTCCCTTTGGGCAGAGCCAATTTGAGCCATCTTCTGCGTTGCTCGTCGCTTATGTATCCCAGAGGATACACTTCACTCCTCGCGCCTTGAATATGA
>CAZUZH010000019.1:0-13643 GCA_964624815.1 uncultured Candidatus Saccharibacteria bacterium | reverse complement strand
AGTTGAGTATTTGAAGTTTTCTAATATGACGCTTAATGCTTTAATAAAGTATTACATAAAGAGGGTGGGCGGTCTTAGCAAGAAGAGCGAAGAATTTTTATTGAAATTAGGGGGGATGGGCGAAACAAGTATAAAAGAGATAAAAAAAGTTTTAAAAAAGTTTGGGATGGAATTAAAATAGTTTAGCGCTTGGCAGTAAGCCGGCAAAAAGTAAAGCTATCGCTGTTTTGCAGGCTTTTTATCTCGCACTTATTATTTAGATGCGTAAAAGAAAACAAGGTAAAGAATTATCAAGAAAGAGAGCGCAGAGAAAAGCCTTGATGCGTACTTTGGGCAACTCTTTTATTTTAAAAGAAAAAATTAAAACCACTGAGACTAAAGCTAAAGAAGTAAAAAGATTTGTTGAAAAAGCAATAACAAAAGCTAAAAGAGGTGATTTACAAACAATAAGGCTGCTATTAAAAGATTTTTCTTCCAAAGCAGTTAAAAAATTAGTAGATGAAATCGGGCCCCGCTATAAGACACGACCGGGAGGATATACTAGAATTGTAAAGTTGGGACCGCGGAGCATAGACGGGGCAAAGATAGTGATAATAGAAATGATAAAATAAAAAATCGGATATTAAAAATAAGAACCTTTCATTGATTAGCTCCTCAATAGTCTTGATTCGCCAAGGTATAGATATAAAATCTTGAATTAAAAAACAAAAATGCAAAAATCTTTATCTCAAGCTATTCCCATCGTTAGAAAAAAAATAGTTTTTATGTTTTTATATTTTTGTTTTTTATCTTTTATTTTTAATATTTTATATTGATGAACCACAATACTTATACGATAGACGCTGCTAACAAAGTTTTAGGCAGGCTTGCTGTCGAGATTTCTAGATTGTTGCAGGGAAAGAATCAGCCTGATTTTGCGCCAAATAAAGATATTGGTAATATTGTTATTGTTGAAAATGTTGCTCAGGTAAAGATTACTGGCAAAAAGATGGAGCAGAAGAAATATTATCATTATTCCGGCTATCCAGGAGGTTTAAAAGAAAAACCATTAGAAGTTCTCTTGAAGGAAAAGCCTAGCGAGGTTCTGAAGAAGGCAGTGTATGGTATGTTGCCAAAGAATAAATTGCGGGCTCGTCAAATAAAGAGATTAAAATTTGAATAATAATAAGAGTCTAATTTTCTTGCATAGGCAAGAAAATTAGACTCTTAATACAATCGTGATAAAAAAAGTAACTAAAACTAAAAAAACCATTAAGAAGACCGAAAAGAAAACAGTAAAGAAAACTGTTGCAAAAAAGAAAACCACCAAGAATATTGGTGAAACTAAAAAGGTTGTTAAGAAATCCACTGATGCTAAAGATAATGCGAGCAAGCCGGTCAAAAAGGTTATTAAATATTATGAAGCAGTTGGGAGGAGAAAAACTGCGGTAGCCAGGGTGCGGCTTTTTACTCAGGGAGACAAAGAGTTTTTAGTTAATGATAAATCCTATAACGATTACTTTACAACCTTAGAATTGCAAAATAGGGCAATTGACTCGCTTGAAAAGATGAAATGTATGGACAAGTTTAGGGTTTCAGCTAAAGTAAGAGGAGGAGGTGTCAATTCTCAGGCTGAAGCTGTTCGTCACGGAGTTGCTCGGGCTTTAGTTCTTTTTAATCCAGATTTCAAAAAACGATTGCGTCGTGCAGGTTTTTTAACCCGGGACCCGAGAATGAGGGAGAGAAAGAAATTTGGTCTCAAGCGCGCTCGTCGCGCTCCGCAGTGGAGGAAACGTTAGTTCGCTCAGCAACAAACTTTCAGAGTACCGACCCTCAAAATCCCAGCGAGATTTTGGGGTCTAAGTTCTCGCCTCGCCAGCCCAACTTTGTTGGGCGCCATGCTGGCGAGGCTCCGAAGTTTACTCTGAAAGTTTGTTGCTTCTCTTCCTCACAACGATTAGAAATAAAAAAGCTCTCCAACCGGAGCTGGGGAGCTATAGGCAAAGAGCTTAGATTGCTCTTGTTATTCCTGTTTCGGCTTTCCCTCTGTGTTTCTTTTACTATTTTTCTTTGGTGAGTGAATGCTTATGGTCGCAGCGAATATAGCAGTGGCTATAAGTACTGCGAGCCATGAAAAGGTGAGAAAGAGGGTATTCTGTTTACCCATAGCCATTATCCCAGCAGCAACTGCGATCGCAAGACAGAGAATGCTGCATAGGAATCCTAATGCTTTTACTTTTGCTTCCTTCATTTTTTTCTCCCCTAACCTTGTTTGAAGTGAATTTCTTTTACCTCCCTTTGCCTATATTATACACCCAAACGAAATTTTTGCCAAGCAAAATTCGTAGTTTGAAAATTGAAAATTGAAAATTTACTTTTCCTATATTCGTAATAATTTCGTATTTCGTAGCTAAATTATGCTTAAAGAACTAATAGACAAATTTTATTTAGAACAACAGAAACATAGAGAACAATATCACTTCTATATTACTGACGCTGGCAAGTGTCCCAGGGCGATTTTTTTTAAATTCAAGAATGCTCCTCGGCAGAAAATGGATGCTCGGATTTTAAGGATATTTGAAAGAGGGGAGCATATGCATAGAAATATTTTTAACATTTTATATCGTCTTAGGATAGGAGTTACGACAGAAATACCTATTCCTGCTCAAGAAATAATTTCGGGCAGGGCCGATGCCATACTTTGTATTAATAATGAAAATTATGTCTTGGATATTAAAAGTATGAATAGTATGGTGTTTAGAAATCTTCAGCAACCAAAAACAGAAAACATTTATCAAATTCAGCTGTATCTTCACTACTTTAATATTAAAAAAGGCATATTATTTTATATTGATAAAGACCAGCAGAATATAAAAGAATTTCTGGTTAATTATGATGAGAAATTAGTCCAATCGCTTTTAGACGGTTTTACAAAACTAAAAAAGAAAATTGAGATCAATACTATTCCAGAAACGCTTTCTGATTATCCCAAAAACTGGCAGTGTTCATATTGTCAATTCCGTGAAATTTGCGATATGGCAGGTGATGGAGAAATAAATTGGGAGGAGTTTAAAAAAAAGATAGAATTGCAGGAATGAGGGTTGACACGATTTTAACAGATGATATATTAAAATTAGTAATTTGAGATGAACATTAACATCAAATTCTTAGGAGGAGAAAAATGCAAAGAGCTAAAGTTATTTTGGGAAGGTCAGCAGAAGATTTCATCCAGAAAAGTAATATATTTTTCGCGAAAATGGGCAGGAGAATCTTTGTAATCTCCAATATCCTTGTGATGCCGTCTTCGGAACGGCAGAGTATACGAATTTCACAGATCGTTGTCTACGAGGAATAACGTCAACCCTGTTGCACAGTTCTTTTTTACCGAGTCAAAGCAGGCTCGGTTTTTATTATCTCAAGGGTTTTTCAGATGAGTAGAGGTTTCCGTTGCTGAGTATATACAATTTTTTATTGCTTTGATTGAAGAAGGTTTTTTTTACTCCGTCTGACTCGGTAGTTGTGGCACCGGGTGTACTCAGTAACAATTCAACAATATTCACCTTATCTCTGTCATCAATTTCACTGATTTTTATGTTCTTATCAGCAAGTATTAAATACTGAGTGGAAAACCATGAGCATTGCCCGGGACTGCCTGAAAAATCGTTTAAGAGTGCCATATCCATTTTATTTTTATATGGCTGGTGTTTTTGTTCTTCAAGAAAAAGAACCCAAAGTTTATTATTATCAATTAAGGCTAATTTTTTATGGTATGGTGAAAACTCAAGAATTTCTGCGTTATTAAATACCTTGATAAACTCTTTAAGTTCTTTATCAAATAAATAAAGAGCATTGTTTTGTTTAAGTATGATATTTGAGTCCTTAGTAATAAGCTGATAGTTTTTATTATTATCAACAACAAATGGTTTTTCCGGATTAAGATATTCTATATCTTTTTCTGAAATTCCGCGCCTCAGAAGATAACCATTATTATTTAGCCAAGTTATTTCTTTATTAATTTCATAAGTTAGAAAATCTGTTAAAATAGGTTCTGTTGATGTTTGTTTTTTAATATAGTTTGCAGAGAAAACAAAATCCCCCTCGGGGAATTGTTTTAAAAAAAATATCTCATCAGAATTCTTAGGATTAAAAGAAAGCTTTTTTATATTAAATCCTGAGAAATTAAGAGAAATTAATTCAGGAGGATTTTCTTGGATAACAAGAACATAAAAGATGTTTTGTTCATCACTTTCTATCTTTATTAAGGCTTTTTTAGAATCATCAGAAAAGTTTATATCAAGAGAACCTTCCGGTGTCCATTTTTGAATTAGGGGGGACAATTTTTTGTCTTTAACGTTAAATAGTTCTAAATCCCCAGAAGATTTCTCTAAAATTATTTGTTGTTCATTAGGCAAAAACCAGAAATCTTTTATATTTTGAGAAAGCGATTCAAAAATAGGGTTCTCTGGAATTAATATAACATCTTTTGCTTCGGTTACCATACCTTCTGAAACTTCTAAAGTTTTTTCCCAACTATGAAACCCCTGTTTTTCTATTTTTACTCTATATTTCTGAGGAAAGAGATTTTTAATAAAAACTGAACCCTGGAAAATTCCTGTTTTTTTATTAAAAGTTTTGGTCTGACCGGTAAGTTCTCTTATAGCCTTAGTTTCTCTCATATCAAAAGGTGTAACAGAAATATTTACTGAAGATGGTACAACTTTAAAAAATAATCCGCCAGTTTGAACTAATTTTGCTTCTTGTATATTAAATCTATAGCCAAGAGAGTAAAGAATAACAAGTGGTGCAGACAACAAGAAAACAATTAGAAAAATCAAGAAAACAATAGAACGGATTTGTTTAGTCATATATTTTATTATAGATTAATCTTTGATCATTGACAAACAAAATCTAATTTTCTAAACTATTGTCAGGAGGAATAGAATAAAACTAATAACAGAAAGAAGTAGAAAATGAAGACTAAAACAGACAGAGAAAAGACCAGGGCAAAGATGTTGTGGGAATAATTTTTAGAACAGAAACCGACCAACGTTATATTATTAGGCGGGTTGAACCAATGAGACAGGAAGATGGGAAATTACTAAATAGAACCAAAAGAGAAATTTTGGAAGAAATGAGAAGATTATAACTTATTTTTTCGAAACAGAGGACAATATTTGTTCTCTTTCTTTTTTAGCATCAAGGCAATTTGCCAAATTTTGGGATTTGGGTTAAGATAATAGAGAAATTAAAAGTCCAAAGTCAAAAGTTAAAAACACCAGTATTAAATAAAAAATATTACTTTTAATTTTTAACTTTTAATTTTTAACTTGACTGAAGCCCGAGCGAAGCGAGGGCGAAGGAACATGTCTGAGAAATTTATTATTCAGGGCGGCAAGCCCTTAAAAGGAGAAGTCCAAATTAGAGGCGCTAAGAATGCGGCTTTTCCAATTTTGGCCGCCAGTCTGCTTACCAAAAAAGTTTGTATTATTGAGAATATGCCTTTAATTGAGGATGTTTTTCGAATGAATGAAATTCTAAAAAGTTTGGGCGTTGATGTTTCCTGGATAGATAAAAGAACATTAAAGATTAGGGCTAAAAAAGTTAATCCGGTAAAAATTAAAAAAAATATTGTGGCAAAATTCCGGGGTTCAGTTCTTCTTTACGGTCCTTTGTTAGCCCGGTCCGGGAAAATAAATATGTCCCAGCCCGGTGGCTGTTTAATCGGCGCCCGGCCTATTGATGTTCATCTGGATGCTTTTTCTCAAATGGGCGTTAAAGTTTCTTCCGGCAAGAATTTAAATAGTTTGGAGTTCAGGCCTGAAAAACAAGATAAAACCGTTATTCTCAAAGAATTCAGCGTTACAGCCACTGAAAATATCATTCTTTTAGCCTCTTCTTTGTCCCAAAAGACAATAATCAAAGGTGCTGATTTGGATTATCCCGTTCAGGAGTTGATAAAATTTCTTAAAAAAATGGGCGTAAAAATAAAAATAGGTTCTTTTCACAAGATAACTGTTGAAGGATTGAGAAGACCGAAAGGAGCGGAACATAAATTAGTCTCTGACCCGATTGAAGCCGGCACTTTTATAATAGCCGCCGCCGCTACCAGAGGAGATGTCATAATTGAAAATGTTGAAGTTTCTTTTTTAGAGCTTTTTTTAAAAAAACTAAAAGAGGCTGGCCTCCCCATTAAAAGGATAGGCCCCAAAAAGATAAGAGTTAAACCCTGGAAGAAATTAAAAATTGACAAAATTCAGGGATTTCCTTATCCTGGAATTGCAACAGACCTTCTTTCTGCTATTGGTGTTTTAGCTACTCAGTCTAATGGAGCAACTCTAATTCATGACCCTCTTTACGAGGGAAGATTTAAATACTTGGAGGAGCTCAATAAAATGGGCGCTAATATAATGTTTTGTGATCCCCATAGAGTAATAATTAATGGTCCTTCTAAACTTTTTGGAAGAGAATTAGGACCTTTTGATTTGCGTGGAGGCGCTGCGCTGATAATTGCTGGACTTATCGCCAAGGGAAGAACAGTCATTGACAATGTGTATCAAATTGATAGGGGATATGAGAGGATAGAAGAGAGACTGCAGAAATTGGGAGCGGACATTAAAAGAATAAAAGCATAATACAAAAGTTCGAGATATTAATTTCTAATTTCTAATTGACCTAATTTCTAACTAAATCCCAAACCCCAATGTCTAATGACCAAATGGTCTTTGTTCATTGGGATTTTGGTCATTGAGACATTAGTTAGAAATTAGAAATTAGAAATTAGTAATTTTTTAAAAAGTGTTTAATAAAAAGATCGGAATAGATCTCGGTACAGCCAACTCATTGGTTTTTGTTCCCAAAAAGGGTATAATTTTGAGTGAGCCGTCAGTGGTGGCGGTATCTTTGCATGAAAATAAAATTTTAGCAGTAGGCAAAGAAGCTAAATCAATGATTGGCAGAACTCCGGAGGATATTAGGGTATATCGTCCATTAAAAGACGGCGTGATTGCTGATTATCGTGTTACCCAAGCAATGCTAAAATATTTTATTAATAGAGCTTGCGAACCTTTTCGTTTTTTCAAACCCGAAATGATAATTTCCGTTCCAGCAGGTATTACTTCAACTGAGAAAAGGGCTGTAATTGAGGCATCTATTTCAGCAGGGGCTAAATCAGCCTATGTTGCTAAGGAGCCTATTTTGGCTGCTATTGGAGCAGGTATCCCTATAAATTCGTGCGTTGGACATATGATTGTTGATATTGGAGGTGGAACCACCGAAGTGGCGATAATTTCTTTGGGCGGTTTAGTAACCACCAGTTCTATTCGTACGGCTGGAGATAAAATGGACAACGCTATTTCCGATTATATAAAGAAGAAGTATAATTTAGCTATTGGTGACCAGACAGCTGAAGAGATAAAGATAAAAATTGGTACTGCTATGTCCGAGAAAGAAGAAAAACATTTTGAAATCAGGGGAAGGGATTTAGTTTTAGGCCTTCCAAAAGTAATTAAGATTTCTTCAAATGAGATAAGTGAGGCAATATCAGAGATTTTAGTTGATATTGTTAAGGTGATTAAAGATGTTTTAAGGGAAGCGCCGCCGGAACTTTCAGCTGATATTATGGATAAGGGTATGATTGTTTCAGGCGGAGGTGCTTTATTAAGAAATATTGACGAATTAATTACTTATTCAATAGGCGTACCATGTTTTATAGCTGAAGAGCCTTTGTTATGCGTTGCAAGAGGAACCGGTGTAATTTTGGAGAATCTGGATATTTATAAAAAGAGCATAATGAGCAAGAAGTAAAATCCTAAATCCTAAATCCTAATTTCTAAATAATGCCAAAATCCAAAATCCAAATATTCAAAACTCTCTTATAAAATATTTGTTTTGAGTTTTGAATTTAGGTATTTGAATTTGTTTAGGATTTAGATATTAGGGTTTTGAGTTTAATGTTAATCGGTCATCAAAAACAATGGAATTTTTTAAAGCGCCTCGCTGAATCAGACAGTGTTCCTCATGCTTTTTTATTTTTCGGCGAGGAAAAGCTTGGCAAAAAGAGAGTAGCCTTGGAATTTATAAAGTATTTGAATTGCCTGTCTTGCCGCACCGAGATGCATCGCGGTTGGGCTGATGAATCAAAACCTTGTCAGACTTGCCGTTCCTGTCAGGATATTGAAAAAGGAATTTTCCCTGATTTTTCTTTAATTTTACCAATTAAAAAAGAAATTCAGATCGGCCAGATAAAAGAACTCCAAGGACATCTTTCTTTAAAACCGTATTGTTCTTCTTTTAAAACAGCAATTGTTGACCAGGCGCATCTTTTAAATCAAGAGGCGCAAAGCTGTTTTTTAAAAACATTAGAGGAGCCAAGAGGCAATACAATTCTAATTTTAATAACAGAGTATCCAGAGATGCTTTTTCCAACGATTCGTTCCAGGGTTCAGAAATTAAAATTTTTCCCAATCAAAATTTCAGAAATAGAAAAACACCTTAAAACAAAAGGCGCCAGCTCTGACCATGCGAGGGAGCTTTCCCAGCTTTGTTTGGGAAAGCCAGGGGTAGCGCTGGATTTTTTTTCCGACTTTAAAAAAGTTAAACATTTTAAAGAAAAAAATAAAGAGATTAAAAATCTAATTGTTTCTGATATTGCGTCACGCTTCAAATATGCGAAAGATTTATCTTCAAAAGATCCGTACCAGATAAAAGAAACTCTCTATATCTGGCTTCAGTATTTTAGGAAGATATTGTTGGCCAATGGTGGAGAGTCTTTGGCTAAAACACAAAAAATCCTTAATCTTATCCAACGAACCAACTTTTTAATTGAACGAACTAACACTAATTCTCGTTTAGCCTTAGAAATCTTAATGCTTGAGCTTTAATCTAAAATGAGTTTAGCTTTGTCGTAAACACGTTTTGCAATGTGTATGGGAATATGAGTATTTGCCAGTGATTTAAATGTCTGTTATCATTAGATAATGTTCGTATAATTAGTATTCATTTGTATATTAGCGTCGTGTTTTATGGACTACAAAGATATTATTAAAAAAACAAAACCGGAGATGGAAAAGGTGATTGGTTTTTTGGAAAAAGAATTAGCCCAGATTCGAACTTCTCGAGTTTCGCCGGCTTTGATTGAAGATATTTTAGTTGATTTCTCTGGCACTAAATCGTCACTCAAGCAATTAGGCACTATTTCGTGCTCAGGGCCACGGGAGATTTTAATTCATCCATGGGATAGGTCTTATGTTGAGCCAATTGTTTCGGCTCTTAGAAAAAATAAGGTTGGAGTTTCTCCAGTTGTTGATAAAGATGTAGTTCGTTTAACTTTTCCACCATTGAGCCAGGAATATCGCCAAGAACTTTTAAGGGGTTTAGCAAATAAATCCGAGGAGACTCGGAAAACAATAAGACATTGGCGGGATACTGCATGGCGGGAGGCTCAGGATAAGTTTCGGGAAGGGGAAATCCGCGAAGACGATAAGTTCCGAGTCAAGGATGAGCTACAGGATTTAATTGATGAGAACAATAAGAGAATAGATAAAATAGGGGAACGTAAGAAAAAAGAAATAGAAACTTAAAAGTCCAAAGTCCAAAATCCAAATGCCAAATTAAATCTAAGATCCAAATGCCAGAAATAGTTTTGGATTTTGAGTTTTGACATTGATTTGATATACAACCCTACGGGGAGTCTGGCTCTTCGCGCCATCCAGGAGCTTTGACATTTGACGTTTTGTGATAATCACAATAGTTATAGCCTTTATAAGCCTTATTATCCTGATTATTCTCCACGAGCTGGGGCATTTTCTTTTGGCTAAAAAATTCGGGGTTAGAGTTGATGAATTCGGTGTTGGATATCCGCCCCGGATTTGGGGAAAGAAAATAGGGGAAACCATTTATTCTATAAACTTTCTCCCATTTGGGGCCTTTGTCAAGATTTTTGGCGAAGATGAAATAACTTCTGATTCCCGAAGTTTTTCATCAAAACCTATTTGGCAGAAATCTTTAATTATTGTGGGAGGAGTGGTTTCTTTTTGGCTTGTCGGAGCTATTTTATTAAGCATTGTTTTTTCAATTGGCACCCCTCATGTTATTGATGACAATGTATCCGGTTTGTCTGACGCAAAAGTTCAGATTGTAGGCGTTGGCGTGGATTCTCCGGCAGAACAAGCAGGATTAAAAATCGGAGACCATATTAAACAATTTTCAATTTTGAATGACCAATTTTCAATTGATAAAGTTTCCCAAATTCAGGTTTTAACTGAGCAACATAATGGACAGGAAGTTGTTTTAACAATTCAAAGAGGTAAAAAACTTTTTGATGTGGAATTAATTCCAAGAGCAAAACCTCCAGCTGGCGAGGGCGCAATGGGTGTTGCTTTGGTGAGAACAACAATAAAAAGTTATCCTTGGTATAAAGCCCCTATTAAGGGAGTTGAAGCAACAGGTCTTTTAACATTCAGTGTTTTAGAGGGTTTATACGGAATTGTAAAAAGCCTTATTTTAGGTCAAGGTATGCCTGCTGGAGCTCAGGTAGTAGGACCAATTGGAATTTTTTCTTTGTTTGCTCAAGTAGGTCAGCTTGGAGTAAATTACTTTTTACAATTTATAGCCATGATCTCTGTTTATTTGGCAATTTTTAATCTTTTACCAATCCCTGCATTAGATGGCGGAAAGCTTCTTTTTCTTATTATTGAAGCGGTTAGGGGCAAGCCCGTGAACCAGAAAATTGAGCAAAAAATTACCGCTTTCTTTTTCTCTTTATTAATTTTATTAATGATTTGGGTCACGATTAAAGATGTAATAAGGCTTTTCTGATGAAAAGAACAATTGACAATTGCTATCTACTCCACAGCGGTAGAGTAGGCGAGCCTCGCCTCCTTATGGCGGGACCATTGACCATTGAGAATTGAGAATTGAGAATTGAGAATTGGACAATTGACAATTGAGAATTGACAATTTACAATTTACATAGAAGAAAGAATTAATCTTTTTGTAGATGTAATAGATATATGGCGATAGCAATATATCTATTACATATTTTCTTTAGTATATTTGTAAAAAGCAATTCTATGGGGAGTTTCATTCTTTCTAAAGAAAGAATGATCCAGCGTAATTCGTAGGAAAAATAAAAAAGCCCTCCAACCGGAGTTAGGGAGCTATATGGGCGAAGAGCTTAGATTATTCCTCTGATTGTGGGGCCGATACTTTAATTTTGTGTTCGCGCATTTGTTTGGCAACTGCAAAGCTGTAGCCACTAGCAAATGCACTAGCAATACAAATCGCAGTAAGGGGTAGTACAACGCCGAAAGTATTAATAGGATCCTGACTTGCTGTCACAACCATTGCTCCACTTCCAATCGTAAGCTCTAACGGAATCAAAAGTAGAAACTTTATCAGAGAAGAGTTCATCTTGTCCTTCTTTCTTATGCGATTCCGATTTCTTGGTGTGCTGTTTCTTTTTTGCAGTGCGGGCACCACATATGTTTTATGTGTCCTGCTGAATGATTTTTTGCTACCCTGCGGTGAATAGTTTGTTTGTCGCCACACTCTAAACATTTTAAGATTTTCTGGATAAATTTCTGATTCTTGTTTCTAATCATTTCATCACCTCCTTTAGTATTATTATAGTCTAAAAACAAATTTTTGTCAATATGAAGCAATCTGATTTGTTTTATAAAACATTTAAAAAGCCGCCTAGGGACGAACAAAGCACTAACTCTAAGTTTTTGATTAGAGGCGGTTTTGTTGATAAATTAGCAGCTGGAGTTTATACTTTTCTGCCTTTAGGCCTCAGGGTTCTTAAAAAGATTGAGAATATTATCCGGGAGGAAATGAATGCAATTGACGGTCAGGAAATACTGATGCCTGCTTTGAATCCTGGAGAGAATTGGAAAAAAACAGGCCGTTGGTCCAGTTTTGAAGTTCTTTTTAAATTAAAGGGTAGGGACAAAAAAGATTATGCTTTAGCTCCGACCCATGAGGAAGTAATTACTCCTTTGGCTAAAAAGTTTGTTTTTTCCCATAAAGACCTGCCTGTTTATCTTTATCAGATTCAGAATAAATTCCGCAATGAGCCGAGAGCTAAATCAGGGTTATTGCGGGGCAGAGAGTTTTTAATGAAAGATTTGTATTCTTTTCATACCAGTGAAAGGGATTTAGATAGATATTATGAAAAAGTGAAAAAAGCTTATTTCAATATTTTCAAGCGCTGCGGAATTGGCAAAGAAACTTATTTAACCTTGGCCAGCGGAGGAAGTTTTTCCAAATACTCCCATGAATTCCAGACCGTTGATCCGGAAGGGGAAGATAATATTTGTGTTTGTCAAAAATGCGGATTAGCAATTAACAAGGGAATCAAAAACGAAAATCCCAAATGCCCAGAGTGTGGGAACAATAAATTTAAAGATGTTAGGGCAATTGAAGTCGGCAACATTTTCAAACTGAAAACCAAATATTCCCACGCCTTTGATTTAAAATTCAGGAATGAAAAAGGCAGGGAAAAAGAAATTATTATGGGCTGCTACGGTGTTGGTTTGAGTCGGGTTATGGGAGCAGTAGTTGAGGTTTTTAATGACAAAGCAGGAATTATTTGGCCCAAGAATTTAGCGCCTTTTGATGCTCATATTCTTTATTTAAAATCAGATAAATCGAGCCTTGATAAAAAGATTAAAAAAGCTTGTTGGCAGGTTTATGAAAAATTAGGCAAATCTGGGTTGGATATTCTTTTTGATGACAGGGAAAATGTGAGTTCCGGCGAGAAATTCGCCGAATCTGATTTAATTGGTATTCCGTGGAGATTAGTAGTCAGTGAAAGAACTTTGGAAAGGGGTTCAGTTGAATTGAAAGCTCGGAATAAGGAAAACACTCAATTAGTTAAAATCAAAGATTTTGAGAAAATAATTAATTTGATAAAATAAATATTTGAATTTTTCTACACCAGTGGAAAAATTAAAATAATTTGAAGTAAAAACCCCGGGTTATTAAGATCCGGGGATTTGGTTTAGCTTTCTGAATTTCAGATTAGCCAGTTTTAGGAGTTCTCTTTTGCGGTCCACGAAATTTTCTTTCTCCTTTTGAAGTGAGAAGTTGACCAACAATAGATCTTATAATTTCCAAGAATCCTTTGATAAATTGTTTTTCCTTTTGCTCACATTCTGCTTTGATTTTATCCAGAGCGCTTTGATTTTAGCCAGAGCCAAAGCATCATTAACAAAATTAAGAGGAATTTCTATTTTTTTACCATCTTTCTCGAGTTTAGTTATTTTTAAACATTCAAGCTTTTTAGGAAGTTTTTTTTCTTTAGCTTTTTTCAACACGAACACTAATATTTTTTACATAGTTGCCCCAATCATGCGTATAGCAAGAAATTGAGAATTGGCGATCCTTATAGGTAATAGAAATAATCCCGACTTCTTTAGTTTCTACCGCAATATAGGGTCCTTTTTTGTATTTTCCAATGGGTACTTTTGAAAATCTGAGTATTCCTTCCATATTTTTCCTCCTTTAACTTGGATCTTAAGTTATTAAACAGCTGATGGTTGTAGGATATCAAACGATAAGAAGTTTGTCAGCACTTGGCCCGGTAGTACAATATTGTTGTACTACCGGGCTTGCGCGAGATGAGGAATTTTACTATGATTAGAGTATGTTAAACAAATACCTGT
>CAZUZH010000018.1:2736-14514 GCA_964624815.1 uncultured Candidatus Saccharibacteria bacterium | reverse complement strand
TTGAAGGGTCGACACTTCAAATAGCTAGTGTCCATCGTTTACAGCGTGGACTACCGGGGTATCTAATCCCGTTCGATACCCACGCTTTCGTCTCTCAGCGTCAGGGTCGTTCCAGTTGACTGCCTTCGCTTTTGGTGTTCCTTACGATATCAACGGATTTCACCCCTACACCGTAAGTTCCGTCAACCTCTAACGCCCTCTAGTCCAGAAGTATCTCCAGCGGCCTAAAGGTTGAGCCCTTAGGTTTTGACCAAAGACTTTCTGAACCGCCTACAGACGCTTTACGCCCAATAAATCCGAACAACGCTTGGGGCTCTCGTATTACCGCTGCTGCTGGCACGAGATTAGCAGCCCCTTATTCCTGGTATACCTTCAGCCGAAGCTTATTCTACCAGAAAAGCTCTTTACACCCCGAAGGACTTCTTCAAGCACGCGACGTCGCTGGTTCAGGCTTTCGCCCATTGACCAATATTCTCGACTGCAGCCTCCCGTAGGAGTTTGGGCAGTGTCTCAGTCCCAATGTTGGGGGCCGCGCTCTCACGCCCCCTACCCGTCATAGCCTTGGTAAGCCATTACCTTACCAACAAGCTGATAAGCCGCAGGCAACTCCTGAAGCACATTGGAAATCCAATGCTTTACCGAGCAAAAGCTCGGACTATTTGGAATTAGCCCGGGTTTCCCCAGGTTATGCCAATCTTCAGGGCATCTACCTACGTGTTACTAACCGGTTTACCACTGGCCGCACCTCACTACGCTCGCTGGGTCAGAATTTTCAATTATCAATTTTCAATTTTCATTAAATTTTCAATTTTTAATTTTCAAACTCCTACTTATAAAAAAAGTTTAAAAATTGTTCCATTAAAAATTAATTAGAAATTAGAAATTAGAAATTAGAAATTCCGTACCGAACGCAGTGAGGTACGGCCCGTACGATTTGCATGCCTTATCCACGTCGCCAGCGTTCATTCTGAGCCAGGATCGAACTCTCAAATAATAGAAGCCTTTATACACCATTACTACGCCTTTTTACGCCAAAATATAATGGCGTTTAGTGGCGTTATTAAGGCGACTAATGGCTTCTGCAAAAATCAGGACAACTCTAAAAAACTAAATGTGTGACTCTATTTTGCCCAGTTAAATAGCTGCTTTGCAGCTAATTTCGCAAAAGGCGAAATTATTTAACCGGGTGAATTTTCAAAGAACTTTCCATCTCAATCTTTCGGGGTAAACAAAATCAGGAAGAGGCTTCCTGATCTAAAAAAGCGTCTTTTTTTTCCTCCTGCATACGAGCAGGAATTTGTTTGCTAAGTTTTTTTACACATAAGCATTTCTAACAGTTTTACTTTTTACCGAGCACCAAGCTGTGCTTTGGTGCTTGGTTCTATTTTCTATTTTACTCTTTCAAGAGAGGTTGTCAAGAGCTGGAGGCGGGAATTGCACTCGCATCTATGGTTTACAAAACCATTGCTCTGCTATTGAGCTACTCCAGCATTACTTCTTTCCCCTCACTTTTTTCCAATAGTCATCAGAAAAACTTTTTGTTCTCTCCTGGGATTTCTGACGCAGTTTCTGAAGCCAAATAGATGTTTTATTGTCAGTTTTCAATGTCAAAATTCTTATTTTGGAAAGAATTTTATGTAAATACTTTTCAAAAGAAATTCTCTTTGTTCCTTCAAAAACCTCTGAAAACACACTAGAAGCCAAACCCTGTCTTGCTTTTACTTCATTTTTTTTCAAGCCCACTAAAACTGGAACTTTCCGCAATAAAATAACTGCCATTCCCAAAAAAGACGCTGTAAAGATAATTGTGATGATAAGAATAAACATTATCTAAAATTTCTAATTTCTAATTTCTATTAAATGTCTAATGAATTAATTTCTAAACAATGTTTTATAAACAAGGGTTTGAAAATTGTAGAATTGAAAATTTAATGAAAATTGAAAATTGAAAATTATTCTATATCCTATATCTCTCAAATTTCTTGATCCTGATATTTTCACCAAGTTTATTAATATATTCTTCAATCAAATCTTTTATGGTCCTACTATCGTCCTTAATCCAAATCTGTGAAAGCAAAGAAACACTTTTTTTGTATTTATTTATCTTGCCCTCAACAATTTCATCAATTATTTTCTTGGGTTTTCCTGAACCTTTAAATTGCTCTTGATAAATTTTTCTTTCGCCGTGTAAAAAATCTTCAGGAATATCTTCCTGCTTCAAATACAAAGGGTTCATTGCTGCAATTTGCAAGCAAAGTTCATGGGCTAATTTTTTAAAGTCGTCCGACTTAGCAACAAAGTCTGTTTCAGACCGAAGTTGAACCATTACACCAATCTTTTTGTTGGGATGAACATAGGTTTCAATAATACCCTCTCCCGTTATCCTCCCTGCTTTTTCTCCGGCAAGTTTTTGGCCCCATTTTCTTAAGACTTCTTTTGCTTTATTCAAATCGTTACCTGATTCTTCCAGAGCTTTTTTACATTCTATTATTGATACATCAGTTTCCTCGCGAAGTTGTTTGAGAATATCTATATCTTTCATAAATTTACAATTCACAATTATCAATTTACAACCAATTTACAATGAAACAATTTTCAAACACTATCTTATAAGCAATGGTTTGGAAATTGAAAATTGAGTCATTCAATGAAAATTAGAAATTGGAAATTGAAAATTATTATTTCTTCGCTTTTAGTATAACATCTTTTACCTTATCAAGTATGTACTTGACCGAACTAATTGCATCATCGTTAGCTGGAATCGGAAAATCAGCCTTGGTTGGGTCAACATTAGTATCAGCAATTGCAATTACTTTTATTCCCTTCATTATTGCCTCTTTAACTGCTAAATCATCTTTTTTCATATCCAAGACAAAAATTGCATCAGGCAGTTTTTCCATTTCTTTAATTCCTCCGAATTTAATTTCCAAATCCTTTAGCTCAAGGTCAATTTTGCTTCTTTCCAGTTTAGTGTATTTTTCTAATTCGCCTGATCTCTTTTTCTCCTCCAAATCCTTGAAATAGTCAACCCTCTTGGAAATGATTTTAAAATTAGTAAAAGTTCCGCCAATCCATCTTTCGGCAACATATGGCAGATCGCATTCCTTGGCTAATTCTTTAACTAATTCCTTGTGCTGAATCTTGGTGCCTACTAAAAGCAGAGTTTTTTCTTCAGAAATAAGTTCCTTTAAAAATTTTAATGCTTGTTTAAACCTTTCAGCAGATTTCTCCATATCAATTATATGGATAGTGTTCCGTACTCCGAAAATATAGGGCTTCATTTTTGGATGGCTTCGGGAAGCCCGATGACCAAAATGCAAACCAGCCTGAGCCATTTCCTCAGGGTCTAATTTAAAATCTGTTTCCTTGGTCTTTTTGACTTCTTTCTTGTTCTCTTTTTCTTTTCCCTCCGCCGCGCGAAGCGTAACGGCATCATTTTTTTCTTCTACCATGATATTTTTTAGCATAGCACATCCAAATTTAAAATCAAGTTCTGTGATTAATTAACAAATTAGCTATTACTTTAACTAAAACAGCCCTGTAGAGAAAGTTTGATAAGGCTTTCTGGGTAAAAGCCGATTTCGCCGCAAGGCGAGTCAAATTTTTTCTACGGGGTTGATTTTTTTGGAAGTTTTGTTATTATTAAAAAATATGGCGAAAAAAGATATCCACCCTAAATATTTTGAAAAAGCTCGCGTTCAGTGCGCTTGCGGCAACTCCTTTACTATTGGTTCAACAAAGGAGTTTATTGAGGTTGAAATTTGCTCTAACTGCCATCCTTTTTATACTGGCAAGGAAAAAATTGTTGACACATTAGGTCGAGTTGAGAGATTTAAAAAGCGATTGTCCAAAAAGCAGGTAAAGAAAACCAAGAAAATCAGAAAAAAGAAATAATTATGGAAAAGTTTGAGCAAAACTCTATTATAATGGAAATCAGGGCGGGGACTGGCGGTAATGAGGCCGGGCTTTTTGCTAATGATTTATTTAGAATGTATTCCAGATATGCTGATAATCAGGAATGGAAATGGAAAACTTTGGACAGTAGACGCACTGACATTGGCGGGTTTAAAGAAATAACTTTTGAAATTAATGGAACTAATGTCTTGTCAAAAATGCAGTATGAAGCAGGTGTGCATCGGGTTCAAAGAATTCCTAAAACAGAAAAAAGCGGACGGGTTCATACTTCCACCGCGACTGTTGCTATACTGCCAAAACCCAAAACAACAGAAATAAAGATTAAATCCGAAGACTTGAAAATTGACTATTATAGAGCATCTGGTCCAGGGGGCCAATATGTTAATACTCGAGAAACTGCTGTTCGGATTACACACATTCCTACTGCTATAGTTGTTACCTCTCAAACCCAAAGAAACCAACTAGAAAATAAGGAAAGCGCCTTAAATATTTTACGAGCTAAAATTTTTGAAAAAAAACAAAACGAAGAGTTTTCAAGTATTGGAGAAAAAAGAAAAGCTCAAATCGGCGGAGCTGAAAGGGCAGAAAAAATAAGAACCTATAACTTTCCACAAGATAGAATCACTGACCACCGCATAAAAAAAAGCTGGTACAAAATTGAAAAAATAATGGGCGGTGATTTAGATGTAGTTATTGATAAGCTTAAAAAAATTCTAAATCAAAAAAACAAATAATTTCACAACTATAATTTTACTATTCATTATCCTTCCCAAGAAGACATGTTTCTAGAAGAGACAAGTAAGCTTTATTAAGTAATCTCAGAGTTATTAGATTACTTTTTTATTTTAAATAGTCTATTGAGTAAACAAGTTATGACGGATTTACTCAATATAAAATTCCGAGAACTGTTCTCGGAATTTTTTCATCCAATATCTAAACATCTAAACCTTATTGAGCTTTTTCAATTGCTTCAATGTCTTTTTGATAGCGATTGGCTAAAGCAATTACTGAATTGCCATAAAATTCTTCATATTTCTTCCAGGAAGAACCGGAAAAGTATCTCATTGCCGCTCTCCACTCGTTTGTTTCGCCGCCTAAATCCTTCAAATAAACTCCGCTCGCCATAAAAGCATGCTGAATATTCCAAGGGTCAGGTTCTGCGCCAACTGCTTTTTTTATTTTAGCCCTGTATAAATACCAAGTAGAGGGAATAAATTGGGCGGGACCCATAGCTCCTCCATAACCATAACTCATTGGACATGAAATCGGCGTATCGTAAGGGTCACGGCCCAAATCTTCTGTAATCTCAATAAATTTTGACACATCTCTTGTTGGATGCATAACCCGTCTACTTATGTTTTCTGCTTTATCCTTGGGCAAATAACATTGACCTACATTCTTCCCAATGTTTGATTCCTGAGTTAAAATTGCTAAAAGAAAAGCCGGTCTGATACCGGTGGCATTTTCAACATACTTAGCAATTTCTACTGCTTCACCAAAGGTTGGAGCTTCGGGAACACCAATTAATTCAAAAATCCGCGCCCTAATTTCTACTGCTCTTTCTTTGGAAGTTTCTAAAAGTTCCTGGTATTCTGTCTCTTTCCCCTTAGTTTCTTCTAAAATATTCTCCTGTTCTTCTTTATTGGTCTGACTGCTGCTTTTTTGAAGAATCTGTATAGCAACTGTATTTTCAATATCGTCTTTTTCTTCAGTTAAAGATTCTTCCTGTTCTTGGAGAGAAACTTTCATGCTCCTTATCTCTTGAAGAATCTCTTTATTTTTATGGCTTAATGCTTCAAAAGCCTGCAAATCATCAAAAAAATCAGAAATTCTCTCTTCAGTAAGCAGAATCTCAACCATTGTTTTTTGTTCTTGTTCATAAACAAGCTGTAAAAGTTGAGCCAATTTTTCTTTTGAATCATCAATATTTAAAGAAGTTATTTCAATTGAAGACTGAGTGTCTACTATCTGATAACCAAGATCTTTTATCATTACATTGCCCTGATAAATCTGGAGGTCCAGTTTCTCAATCTTGTTTCTTAAAATATATATTTCATTCTGAAGGGTTTTCTTTTCTGCCTGAGTCTTTGTAATATCACCTTCATACTGACTAATTTCTTCTTCAAGCTCCAGCAGCTCTTTTTCTAAAACATCTCGTTCCTCTTCTGAAGTTTGAGCTCTTGTAAAAAAAATCGGCAACAATAAAACCGAGATTAATAGAAATACTGAGATTAGTTTTGAATAACAAGTTCTCATTTTAAGCCGAGTTATAAAATTTCTAATTTCTAATCAAATACCAACAACAAAACGTCCAATGCCTAATTATCTTTTTGCCATTAGGCATTAGGTATTGATTACTAATAAGTAACTTAAGATTCTTTCTCTCCCGCATTCTCTCCCTTTCCCGCCGTAGCATTGACAGAGACGGTTTTCTCTATCACTTTTTCCTCCTTCTCCACTTTCTCTACTTTCTCTACTTTATCCACTTCCTCAACCTTTTCCTCAATTTCTTTTGCTAACTCTTCATCAACCTTGGTCAGTTCTGCAACGTGAGCAACGATTTCATCAGGTTCTCTCAAAACTTTAACGTTTTCCGGCATATTCAAGTCTTTGACTAAAATCTCGTTTTCAAAAGTTTTTAATCTTTCAATGTTTACTTTAATCTCATGGGGAAGATTCTTCGGCAAAGCTTTTACCTCTATTTCTGAAATATTCTTAATCAAAGTTCCGCCTGATTCTTTTACTGCCAATGACTCGCCTTCAAAAATAAGAGGAACATGAACCTCAATTTCTTCAGTCAGAGGAGCTTGGTAAAAATCAACATGAATATATTTATCAGTTAAAGGGTCTTTTTGAATTTCATGAATTAAAACAAGCGGCTTTTCTTTTTTCTCCTCAATTTCAAGAGTAACCAAAGAGCTTTCTCCGGCCTGTTTTAGTACCCTTTCAAACTCCTTATATTCTATTTCCAAGTTTATGGTTTCTGTCTTTGGACCATATAAAACAGCAGGCAATAAGCCCTCTTTCCGGAGATTGTTTGTCTTTCGTCCTGTTATTTCACGAATTTTGGCTGGGAGAGATAGCATAATTTAAATTTTTAATTTTAGAATTTTAGAATTTATTTTAAAATTGTGAAATTCTGAAATTCTGAAAAATCCTTTAGGATTTTTCGAGTATGTATATACACTCCACCGGACAGGAATCAGCTGCTTCGTTGACACATTCCGGTTCATCCAATTCTAATTCGTAATTTCCTGTTTTTTGGTTCTTCTCAGAACCTTTAAGCTGTGACTTTCCATCTTCTATTAATTCAAAGTATTTTGGACAAAGTCCTGCGCAGGCGCCACAACCAATGCATTTTGTTCTCTCAAGTATTATTTTCATATTTTATTATTACTTCCAAATAGTCGGATTTTATTTTCAACGACTTTTTGGACTGCCTCAATGGGCTCTGGCAAATATTTATAAGGCACGATTTCTTGTTTTTTTAGTCCTTTTTTCAAACTCTTAGTAAAAGCAATTCTTAATTCGGTACTAATATTTATTTTAACAATTCCTAATTTTATGGCTTTTTTAATGTCCTCTTCTCTGGTGCCAGAACCACCGTGTAAAACCAAAAAGGTATCCCCTACTCTTTTTTGAATTTCTTTTAATCTTTTTAAATCAAGTTTAGGATTTCTACCTGAAAAACTAATCCCATGTAAATTACCAATATTTATTGCCAAGCTATTAATCTTGGTTTCTTTAACAAATTTTTCTGCTTCTTTGGGATTAGTTAAATATTTCTTTGCTGCTATTGAACCAGCTTTCGGAATAATACCAACTTCACCTTCTACTAAGACACTTCTTCTTTTAGAAAATTTTACCACTTTTTTTGTAATCTCTATATTCTCTTCCAGAGAAAGATTAGAACCATCAAAATGAACCGCATCATATCCAATGTCTATTGCTTCTTTAATATACTTTAAATTCTTTCCATGGTCAAGGTTTAAAAAAATTGGCAAGCCTGTTTCCTTTTTAAAATCGCTTACTAAGTCTACAGCATGCTCTAAACCTAAAAATTTTGATTCTCCTTCTGATGTACCAACAATAATCGGCGCTTTAAGTTTCTTGGCAGCTCTAACTATACCCATTAATTGCTCCAAGGTTGAAAAATTAAACTGCCCGACAGCGTAATGATTCTTTTGAGCGTCTTTTAAAATGTTCTTTAGGCTTGTTCTCATATCTTTATTTTCTTTACTCTCACCCTTCTCCACGCCTCTCCTTTTTTCAATAGCCCTTTCTTAGCTCCCCATTTTTTTAGGCATGCGGAGGAATTTGCCATAGCCAATTGAATAGCAAAAGAAATATCCTTTTTTTTAATAAATCCTGAAACAAAACCAGAGGCAAAAGAATCACCAGCGCCGGTTCTATCAATTACTTTTGATTTAGGTGCTTTGGCAGTATATATATACTTCCCGTCAGAAATAACTGCTCCATCCGGACCCTTGGTCATTACCACAATTCCATCAACCCATTTGTCCAATTTTTTGAAAACTTTTTTTTCTTTTTGAAAAGGAATCTTAGTGACCAAAGACGTTTCCTCCTGATTTAGAATTAAAATGTCTATTTTTTTAAAAATTCTTTTCAATTTGCTTTTTGGTAAGGAAAGCTGGGAATTCCCGGGGTTGGCTGCCACTTTTATATTGTTCTTTTTGGCGTAATTAACCAAGTACTCAAAAATACTGCAAACCTTTCCCGAAAGGGGCGCAATATATATCCACTTGGTTTTTATTTGCGAAAAAGCAATATCCTTTTTACTTAGAAGCCCGGAAGCGCCCCTATAAACCAAAATAGTTCTGTCTTTGCCTGGATAAGTTAAAACAACAGAATGATTAGTAAGTTTTTCCTCAATCTCTTTAATAAATCTGAAATCAATTTTTCTTTTCTTTAATTCATTAATAATTTCCTGACCAGCTGAATCCTGACCAACCGCGCCGCACCAAGCTGTTTTAAATCCCTGATTTTTAAATGTTGCTGCTGTGTTTGTTCCTCCTCCGCCTATTCTAAAAATAATATCTTCTGCTTCAATCTTTGAACCCAAAGATAAACACAATCCTTTTTGAGTAACAAATCTTTTCTCGCCAATTATTTTAAAACCATCGGATATTAAATAAATATCCTTTGTTCCAGAACCAAATGTAATGATGTCATAAAACATAGATTAAATTTTTAGCTTTACCAAAGGCCGACTTTGGTAAAACTGAAAAAGTAAAGTAGGGACCCGGGTCTCCGCAAGCTTATATTTCTCGACTGGGTCCAGGACAGGCATTGACTGGCTTATTTTTCGGCTAAATCTAAAATTGTTTTAATAACTGTGTCTGGATTTAGAGAAATTGATTCTATTCCCTGCTTTATTAAAAATTCAGCGAATTCGGGAATATCGCTCGGGCCCTGGCCGCAAATTCCGCAGTATTTTTTCTTTTGTTTGCACAATCTGATAACCTTGATGAGCATCTGCTTTACCGCTTCATTATTTTCATCAGAAATGTGGGCAATCCGAGCATTATCTCTATCAAGTCCCAGAGTTAATTGAGTTAAGTCGTTTGAACCGATTGACATTCCGTCAAATATCTCTAAAAACTTCTCCGCCAAAATCGCATTAGAAGGAATTTCACACATCACATAAACCTTTAATTTGTCTTCGCCTTTTTCAAGGCCAAACTTTTTTATTAATTCTAAAACTCTGCTCCCTTCTTCTACTGTTCGGCAAAAAGGAACCATTGCTGAAATGTTATTAAGACCGAAAACTTCTCTTACTCTTTTTATGGCTTTGCATTCCATTTGAAAAGCCGGCTGAAATTCTTGATCCAAATAACGGGACGCGCCCCGAAAACCAAGCATTGGATTTGCTTCTTCTCCTTCAAAAAGCTCTCCGCCGATTAAATTGCGATACTCGTTGGTTTTGAAATCAGAAAACCTAACAATAACTTCTTTAGGATAAAAAGCGGCGGCTATCTGGGCTATTCCTTCAGCTAATTCTTTAATAAAGTATTCTTTTTTATCTTTATGCTCAACAGTAATTTGCTCAATCTTTTTCTTTAACCCCTTATTTTTTAAAGTTTTATAATGATAAAGTGCTAAAGGGTGAACCTTAATTTTCTCAGCAATAATAAATTCCTCGCGGGCTAAACCAACACCCTTAACTGGCAGAAAAGAATTCTTAAAAGCCATTTCCGGCGCTCCAATATTAATCATTATCTTTGTTTTTAATTTAGGTAGTTTCCTTAAATTATATTCCTTGACTTCAAATGGAACTCTGCCTGAATAAATTCTTCCGTTTAATCCCTGGGTGCAGTCAACTGTTACTAATTGCCCGGTTTTTAAAATTTTGCTTGCTTTTTCTGTTCCAACAATTGCTGGAATGCCAAGCTCCCGGCTAACAATAGCAGCATGAGCGGTTTTTCCGCCCTCATCAGTAATAATAGCCGAAGCAAGACGCATTATCGGAACCCAATCCGGGTCAGTCATTTTAGTAACTAAAACTTCACCATTTTGAAATTGCTCAATATTAGAAATATTGGAGATCACTCTTACTTTACCAATGCCAATCTTGTCTCCAATAGCAATACCGGTTAAAATCGGCGCCTTATCTATTTTAATTTCATATTCTTTATAGCTTTTTCCGGTATTCGGAGTATAAACTGTTTCCGGCCGAGATTGAACAATAAAAAGTTCGCCTGTTTTCCCGTCCTTTGCCCATTCAATATCCTGTGCTTTCCCGTAAAGCTCTTCAATTTTAACAGCCCATTGGGCCAAACGTAAAACATCATTTTCAGAAATAGAAAACCTTAACTGGTCTTGAGCTTTAACTTTTTCCTCTTTTAATCCGCCTTGCTTGGCATAAACATATTTTTTGTTCTTTCTGCCTAAATTCTTAAGAATTATTGATTTATAGCCTTTTTTCAATGTGGGCTTGAAAACATAAAACTCATCAGGCGTAATCTTGCCTTTTACAACCATCTCCCCCACTCCCCAAATGGAATTAATTAAAACGACCTTATTAAAACCAGTTTCAGTGTCTAATGTAAACATTACGCCCGAAGAACTCAAGTCGCTTCTCACCATTTTCTGAACACCGACAGAAAGAGCAATTTTCAAATGGTCAAAACCTTTTTCCTCTCTATAAGCAATTGCCCGGTCAGTGAATAAAGAAGCTAAGCATTTTTTAACTGAATCTAATAATTGCTCCTCGCCTTTTACATTTAAAAAAGTTTCCATCTGGCCGGCAAAACTGGCGAGTTCCGTGTCTTCAGCTGTCGCTGAAGACCTCACTGCTACTGTGACATTTTCTTGATTTTCTTTTTTGGAAAGTTTTTTATAAGAACGGATTATTTTCTTTTCCAAATCTCTGGGAAATTCAGCTTTTAAAATTAAAGAGCGAACTGCCTTACCAGTCTCTTTCAAACTTGCTAAACTTTTGGCATCAAAACTCTCAAAAACCTTTTTTATCTCTTTATCAATTTTATTTTCTTTTAAGAAATACCAAAAAGCTTTTGCTGTTAAAGCGAAACCATCTGGAATAGCTATGCCCTGTTCGGATAAACTTCTTACCATCTGGCCCAAAGAAGCATTTTTTCCTCCAACCAAAGCAATATCATCCGCATTAATTTCTTTAAACCAAAGAATATATCTTTGTTTTTTAAACATGTTTTTACCCGACTAAATGCTACCTCGTTGCAATTTTGCTGAAACGAAATTATTTAATCGGAAAAATTATTTTTTACTATTGTCCCCTTTCCATTTTTTAAAATACAGGCCGCATTACCTTCATCAGTATCAAGATGCATACAAAGATTATAACTCTCTCCCACTTCAACTCTT
>CAZUZH010000018.1:0-2726 GCA_964624815.1 uncultured Candidatus Saccharibacteria bacterium | reverse complement strand
AGGTAATTGAGCATATCCCGTTGGTTTTTACAGAAATTAACATACCATTTTTAAAACCAAGCTTCTGAGCCTCTTTTGGATTACAATGAATATGCCGCCAGGCATTAATTAAACCATGCCTAATTTTAATTTTCTTCTTAGGACCAATAAGAACCGCTCCTGGCGTATTTATAATGTCTCCAGATTTTCTTACAGGGGCGTGTATTCTCAAAAGAACAGCATCAGTATGAGATAATTCAACCTGAGTTTCTTTACGTGTGGGTCCTATTATCCGTACTCCTGATAAAATTCTTTTACCTATTTGAATACCTAAAGTTTCCTTCGCGGCAAATTCCCCAGTTAATGAAAGGTGTTTTAACTTCTTTAATTCATATCCTTTCCCAAAAATACTTTCTAAGTCTTTCTGAGATAAATGAATATGTCTCGCTGAAATTTCAATAAGAATTTTGTTTTTCATAAAATGCAGCAATCTTTGGTAACGGATTTTAAAAGTTAAGATTACAGAATTAATCAATCTTTTGACGCCGTTTTATTATTTCTCTAATTTCATCTACGGATTCTGGATTTGCTAACGTGGAAATGTCTCCTATTTTTTCTCCAGTCCATAATTTTCTTAAAATTCGGCGCATAATTTTCCCTGAACGGGTTTTTGGCAAACTATCAACCACAAAGACTTCTTTTATTCCGGCAATCGGACCAATTTTTTTCTTTGTTAAAGATAAAATATCTTTTCTTGCATCTTCTCTGCTCTTATTACTTTTATAAATTACAAATGCAGCCGGCACCTGGCCTCTAATTTCGTCCGGGATTCCAATTACTGCGCATTCAGTAATCTCCGGATGAAGATTTATAATTGCTTCCAATTCGCCTGTGCTTAATCGATGACCGGCAACTTTAATTACATCATCGGCCCGACCAACAATTCTAATTAAGCCATTTTTATCTTTATAGGCTTTATCGGAAGTAAAATAAACTTTTTTCCCATAACGTTTCCAATAGGTCTCCTTATACTTTTTTGGATTTTTATAAACACCGCGTAAAAGACCGGGCGAGAAAGGCGGAAGTAAAACCAAATTCCCTTCTTTCTCGGCTGGCAGCGACTTACCCTTTTCATCAAGTATATCAACTTTGATGCCCGGAAAAGGCATACCGGTAAACGAGGCTTTAAAAGGACCTATTCCGGGCAAAGCCGTTATTAAAATACCGCCTGTCTCTGTCTGCCACCAAGTATCAACTATAGGACATTTTTTATTGCCGATTTTAGTGAAATACCACCACCAAGCCGCCTCATCAAATGGTTCGCCGACTGAACCTAAAATTCTCAAAGTATCAAAATTATACTTCTTTAAAATCTCTGCTCCGTATTTTTCAAACATCCGAATCGCAGTAGGCGCAGTGTAAAAAATAGTTACTCCGTGTTCTTCAATAATCTGAGCCCACCTGTCCGGACACGGCCAATCTGGAGCCCCTTCAAAAATAACTAAAGTAAGACCATTAAGTAAATTTCCGTAGCAGGAATATGTATGGCCAGTAATCCAGCCTACATCAGCCATTGACCAAAAAATATCAGTATCTTTCCAGTCAAATATCCATTTGCCAGTAAATTTAGCTTGAACAGCATAACCTCCACAAGTATGAACAACTCCTTTGGGCCTACCCGTGGAACCGCTGGTATAAAGAATAAATAAAGTATCCTCTGAATCCATTACCTCCGCCTTACACCAATCGCTTTCATACTTAATTAATTCGTTCCACCAAATATCTTGTTCTTTTCTCCAGACAATTCTATTGTCTGCTCGCTTGACAACAATAACATTCTTGACTTTTGTTCCCCTTACCCCGCTAAGAGCATTCTCCTTTAAGTTTATAATTTTACCTCTCCGATAATATCCGTCAGCAGTTATTAAAACTTTGGCGCCGGTATCCTCAAGCCTTACTCTCAAGGCAGAGGGAGAAAAGGCAGAAAAAACAACCACATGAATAGCTCCAATCCTGGCACAGGCAAGCATTGAAATTATTACCTCTGGAATCATTGGCAAATAAATTCCTATTCTATCGCCTTTTTTAACTCCCAATTTTTTTAAACCATTGGCTAATTTATTAACCTGGCGGAAAAGCTCGTAATAAGTTATTATTCGCGAGGATTCCTCTGTGTTTTCCGGCTCCCAAATTAAAGCAACCTTGTTTTTGTTCTTTTCTAGGTTTTTATCCAAGCAATTGTAAGTAATATTTAATTTTCCATTCACAAACCATTGAAAATACGGAGGCTTGTGAATAAAACCTTTTTTCCATTCCTTAAACCAAAAAAGCTCTTTACCTAATTTTTCCCAAAATTTAATTGGATTACGATTAGCTTTTTTATAAACCTTGGAACTCTTTACCCAAGCCTTTTCTGTTATTTTTTTGTCTGGAAAATATAAATCTCCTTTTTTGAGCATCGTTTTTAGACCCAGTGCGTAATAATCCTTTCTACTACAACTTGAAATTTTGGCTGTAAATTGTTCAGAATTCGTCAACGTATATTTTATATATGTTTCCTCATTCTTCACAATTTTCGCTCAAAATTTCTGCGTTTCGTTACGAAAAATTACTACGCACTGGGTCTATTATATTGTATCACTAAAACCAAAAACAAAAAAGCTACCCTATGTGGAAAGAAATAAAAAGTG
This sequence comes from uncultured Candidatus Saccharibacteria bacterium, assembly GCA_964624815.1. GTDB lineage: Bacteria > Patescibacteriota > Minisyncoccia > Minisyncoccales > CAZUZH01 > CAZUZH01. The sequence continues at coordinate 57 of CAZUZH010000018.1, read as the reverse complement.
TGCGGGAGGAGGTCCCGCACAAAGTTGTAATATACCACATTTCTGACGGCCGTCAGA
>CAZUZH010000017.1:10938-14792 GCA_964624815.1 uncultured Candidatus Saccharibacteria bacterium | reverse complement strand
ATGACTCAAATTGGCTCTGCTAAATTGATGCTAGTTCGTATCCTGCTTGGTCGTGATAAAATGATATTTGGTAAATTCAATTAAAATCAGTTCTATCAATCCAAGAAATAAAATAATCAGCCAATCAGTAAATGCAAGCGGAACAGTTTTTAAAATAGTTTGGAATAAAGGAACATAAATGGCTAAAACCAGCATTAAAATTCCAATTGCCCAAGCTCCAATTAAAAACTTATTGGAAAAAGGATTGATGTGCCATAAGTTGCGACGCAAACTTTTACAGGAAAAAACATAAAACAGAGAGTCTATTGTTAGAACAGAAAATATCATTGTTCTAATATAAACAATATTATTAGTCTTGCTTAACAATAAGAAAAATAATCCTAAAAGTATTAAGTCTGTGATAACCCCTATAATAAAAATTATTGCTTTCATCTCCCTGGTCAACAAGGGACTTTTGCGGCCTATTGGTTTTCTGTTCATCAAATCTTTTTCTTTTGGTTCAAAAGCCAAGGCCATATTAGGCAAACCGTCTTCAATCAAATTGACCCACAAAATCTGGGCTGGCAAAAGCGGCAAAGGATAGCCGAAAAGTAAAGCCCCGCCGATTAAAATCACCTCGCTAAAACTATCAGAAAGCAAATAGGTTATAACTTTTCTGATGTTGTCTAAAATCGCCCTTCCCTCCTCAACTGCTGCCACTAAAATATTAAAACTGTCGGGTAAAAGAATTAAATCCCCCACTTCTTTAGCAACATCGGTGCCAGAGCCGAGCGCCACGCCAATATCAGCCCTTTTCAAAGCTGGCGCGTCATTAATGCCGTCGCCGGTCATTGCCACTATTTCTCCTTTTTCCTGCCAAGCTTCTATAATTTTCATTTTGTGCCGCGGCTCTACCCGGGCATATATTTTAATATTCTTTATTTTTTCTTCAAATTCTTTATCTGTCATTTTATCTAAATCTTTACCTTCAACAATATTTCCTTTTTTAATTTTAAAACCGATCTCCTCGGCTATGGCTTTAGCGGTTAATCTGTGATCGCCGGTAACAATAATGGGTCTCATTCCGGCCTGTCGACATATTCTAATAGCTTCTTTAATATCTTTTCGCAATGGGTCTTTTAAAACAACGAGTCCTAAAAAAGTTAAATCCTCCATCTTATTTTTCAAATCTGAACTCTTTTTATAGGCAACAGAGATTATTCTTAAACCTTTGCCCGTTAAACTATCCAAAACCTTTTTTATTTTCTCTTTCTGCTTCTTTGTTATTTTTTGCTTCTTGCCCTTAATTTCAATGAATTTACTGAAGTCCAAGATTTTCTCAGGAGCGCCCAAAGCGTATAAAAGTTTTTCTTTTTCTTTTTGATAAACAGCGAAAGCAAATTTATTAATGGAATTAAAAGGACTTTCTTCAATTATTTTCATTTCTTTTTTTAGTTTGTTTCGGTCAATGCCCGCCTCCACTCCGGACAAAAGAAGAGCTTTGTCAGTAGGCCGTCCTTGAACAACCCATTTTTCCAAAGAATCCTGGGGATTTTCCACAAAAGCCTCATTTAACAAAACAGCAATTTCTAAGATTAAAGAATTAGTTTTTTTGTCTTTCCTGTTTTTTAATATCTTTTGGACGGTCAAAATTTCGCTTACTTTCATTTTTCCTTCAGTAAGGGTAGCTGTTTTGTCCGTTGCTATAATAGAAGTACTTCCCAATGTTTCGGCTGCTAAAAGTTTTCTTACTAATCCCTTTTTCTTCAAAATTCTCTGCATGCCCAAAGCCAAAATTACAGTCATTGCTACGGGCAGACCTTCTGGAATAGCAGCCACTGCAACTGCCACCGCAATAAGAAACATTTCTAAAAAACTATTTCCAGTAATTATTCCCTCAATAAAAATAATAGTAGTGATTGCAAGGATAATGAGGCCGACAATTCTGGCAAAATGGGCTAATTTTTTCTGAAGCGGAGTTTTTTCTTCTTTTGTTTCCCTGACGAGCTCTGCCACCTGTCCTATTTCCGTTGCTGAACCAGTAGCTACGGCCACGACTTTGGCTCTACCGTCTTCAACAATTGTGCCCATATAGACCATATTATCTCTATCAGCTAATGGAGTTTCCCTATTAAGCGGTTTGTTAAATTTCTTAGCCGGAAGCCATTCGCCCGTTAATGCCATTTCATTAATTTTAAGATTTTTAGATTCAATAATTCTTCCGTCGGCCGGAACTCTGTCTCCGGACCTTAAAATAAAAATATCTCCGGGCACGATTTCCTCTGAGTTTATAAGTTTAATGTTTCCGCTCCTGATTATCCGCGTCCTGTATTCAACTGCCCTCTTTAAGGCTTTTAAGGCTTTAGAAGCCTTGTTTTCCTGAAAATAACCAACAATAGTATTCAGGGCTACAGCTCCAAAGATAACAATAGAGTCAGTATACTCGTTTAATATTAAAGTAATAACTCCGGCAATAACTAAAATATAAATCAACGGGCTTTTGAACTGCTCCAATAATATCTTAAAACTTGAAAACGGCTTTTCTTCCGGAAGTTTATTAAGACCAAATCTTTTCTTCCGTTTTTTGACCTCTTTTTCAGAAAAACCCTTTTTAATATCACTATTAAAATAATCAACCGCTCTTTTGAAAACTAAACTGTGCCAAATAGTTTTTTTCATATACGAAAGTTAGCCGAAGCCCGTCCTCGGGCAGTTGCCCGAGGAGAGGCCTCAGGCCGTTTATCTTAAATAAATAATTTTCGCTTGGTAAGAATCTTTGCTTATTCTCAAAATCGCTACTGAGGCTTTACTCAAAAACGGCTGGTTGGGCGAACCAGGGTTAATTAGCAAAACATTATTAATTTTCTTAATATAAGAACGATGCGTATGTCCGCTTATTATAATATCAAACTTATGCTCTTTGATTAAGTCTTTAGCTTTAGCCGCCTCTCTTCCCAGAAAAGAACCAAGTACATTGGTTAAGCTGTGAAGAACTCCGATTTTCCAATTGAAAATTTTGAGCAATAACATTGCTGGATATTTTTCTTGAATTTCTGGCAGATCGTTATTGCCCTGAACCGCAAAAACCGGAGCGATTTTTTCTAAATCTTTCAATCCAGCAAGGCTCACAATGTCTCCAGCATGAATTATTAAATCTACCCCGTTAGAAATTTTTGATTTTATGGGTTTTCTTTTGGCTATTGCTTTATGTTGATTTTTATTCTGTTTTAAGACCTGCTCGGATGTAAAATTTCTAACCAGGCCAACTTTATTATTTCGGAATATTTCCAGAGCCTTTTGATATCCGCCGCCGTTGTGGCTCGCTGTTGGGTTGACTCGCAAATGGGTATCAGCAATAACGCCGACTAAAATTTCTTTTTTATCTGTTTCAAATTCAAAAGCTTTAAACATTTATCTTGTGGTGAGTTTATAGAACCATTCTTTTATTTTACCCCGCCCTGGTTTTTCTGGCAAGAAAAAGTGATGGGGAATAATAAAAAAAAACGCCCTCTGTGGATTCTCGTTAAACGAAACCACAGAAGGCACTAACATCCATTACTCTGAGGATCTCTTTCGACACAAGGCCATTATCTCACACAGGGCGAGGCCTTTAAAAGGAGGGATAAAGGTGAGACCCCCAAGGTAATGGATACTATTTATAGATAGAAGCCGTTAAACGCCATTACAACGCCATTAGACGCCATTTCCCCTCACATTTATAATTATATCATACTATCTTATTTTTGTCAATAGTTTTGGGGGTAAAATAAAAAAGCGCCCTCAACCGGATTTGAACCGATGTTACATGGATGAGAACCATGCGTCCTAAACCACTAGACGATGAGGGCGGGATACTTTATATATTAGCACAAAAA
>CAZUZH010000017.1:0-10838 GCA_964624815.1 uncultured Candidatus Saccharibacteria bacterium | reverse complement strand
AAATTATTCGTAATCCGGTGCTATTTGCCAATAATCCAGAATATATTTTGCTAAATCCTGAAAAATCGGCAAAGCAGAGTATTCAGCAGTTTTAGTTTCAGGATTGTGAAGCTTTACTAAAATCAAAAAACGCGGATTAAAAGCCGGGGCAAAACCAATAAAACTCTGAATTGTTTTATCAGAATAACCAAATTTATCAACCCCAAGGGCTGACCAGGAAATCTGAGCCGTACCTGTTTTGCCAGCTACATAATAGCCCGGAACCTGAGCGCCTTTAGCATACCCGTTTTCTACCACACTAACCATCATGGCGCTTATTTGGGAACTTGTTTTCTCGGAAATAACAGACTCACTTAATTTTGGCTCTATTTTCGTTATCCTGCCCGATGGGCTAACAACCTCTTCAACTATATATGGTTTCACTAATATTCCGCCATTGGCAATAGCTGAAAAAGCTTTGATTAACTGAATCGGCGTTATTTCAATCCCCTGGCCAAAAGAAGCGGTAGCAAAGTTTATCTCATAGCCCTTTTTCAGGTTTCTGTTTTCAGAAAATATTTCTCCATCCAGCTCAATCCCAGTTAGTTCAAAGAACTCAAACTTTTCAAGATACTCCAAAAACTTTTTATGCCCAATTTTCTGTTCTGCCCACACAGCGCCGGTGTTGATTGATTTTTCCAAAACTTCAGTCATTGTTATTTCCCCCGGATAGACTCTTTTACCATAATTATAAATTGGCCAGCCTCCGATTTCTATTATTCCTGGATCAGTATAAGTGCTTTCAGGGGTAAAGTTTCCATTTTCCAAACCAATGCTCATGGTGATTGGTTTGAAAATTGAGCCTGGCTCAAAGAGTTTTTGAATAGCTCCATTTTGAAAAACTGCCAGGTTTTCTTCTTTTGAATATTCACATGGATTAAACTCGGGCCATTGAGCCAAAGCAATAATTCTGCCTGAATCTGGATCAGCTATTATAATCTGTCCTTCTTCAATATTTAGATTCTCTTGCGCATTCTTCAAAAGCTTTTCAGCCATAAACTGAATATTGTAATCAATGGTTAGAAGCAAATCAGAACCTTTCTTAACCCCTGATTTGCCTTCTGGGTTCAGAGATATTAAAAAACCTAAAGGTCCTTTGCCTTTTTCAATGAATCCTTTTCTGCCCGTTAAAATATCATCCCAATAACCCTCAATGCCGTACTGGCCAATTCCCTCTCCCCCAAAAAACCCAATTAAATGGCTGGCTAAAGAATTGTTCGGGTAATAACGTTTGGTTTCTTCCCCAATATAGATATGAGCCAATTTTGACTCTACCAGGGAACTAAGCTCTTTTTCGGTTAAATCCTTTTTTATAACTTGATAAAAACTATCTTTGGAAAGCTCTTTTAAAATAAAATCTTTTTCCAAGTCAAGAATTTCGCTTAAAGACTGAGCATAAGCCTGCTTGTTTTCTATTTCTTTTGATGAAGCATAGCATAAATATGATGTTTTGTTTGACGCTAAAATATATGGAGTTGACTTATCAAAAGGCTTTAGTAAAATATCTCCCCTTTCTCCTTGAACTTCGCTAAACATTTTCTGCTGGCCCTGGGCTAAAGATTGATAACGATCATGTTTTATAATCTGAACAAAAATAAGACGGCTTATTACAGCCGCACCGAACAAAAAAACGAAAAAGATTATTATGTTTAAACGCCAGGTCTTCATTTAGTTTTTCATCCTGAGCGATAGCGAAAGATCCCGTGAATTACCCCTATTCCTCGGGATCCTTCGGGCTCCGCCCTCAGGATGACCACTTCGTGGTCACTTAGCAGCCACTTGACCCCCTAAAAGTTGAATATAGTTTATTTTATTAATCTCTACAAGGTTCAGATTTTCAATTCTTTCTTCAATAGTTTTCATGGAGTTGTTTTCAACAAAATTAATTTCTAGTTTTTTATTTTCCTTTTTCGTCTCTGTCAGTCTGCTTTGAAAAGAATCAACCGAATATCCCTCGCGAATAATCCAATTGGACTGTAAAATATAGAAAACCATTAAAGAAAGAACTAAAAAAAATCCAAGAAGCCATAATACCTTTAAGTTCAGGCTTGGAAATCTCAAAACACCTACTTTTGGACGCAATACAGAATGGCTTGAAGAATTTAATGATTTTATAATTTTATACTTGCTCTGAGCTTTGCGCATCTTGAGCGAGGATTACCCCTTACCTCCTCGATTGTTGGTATAATTGGTTTTTTAGTAAAGCTTTTTAATAAGTTTTTATTTGCTTTAAAAAAGTTTTTAACTATTCTCTCTTCTAAAGAGTGAAAGCAAATTATTACTATTCTTCCGTTTGGTTTAAGAACCCTTAATGCCTGAAGCAAGCTTTTCTCTAAATTTTCCAGCTCCTGATTTACTGTTATCCTTAGAGCTTGAAAAACTCGAGTAGCTGGATTTATTCTGGTTCTTGGCCGTTTTTGAGGCAAAGACCTGATTATAATATCTCTAAGTTGGGAGGTTGTTTTAATGGGCCTATTTTTAATAATGGCCCGGCTAATTCTTTTAGAAAATCTTTCTTCTCCGTATTCCCGTAAAATTATTTCAATTTCTGATTCTGTATATTGATTAAGAATTTCTTCAGCAGTAATTTGCTGAACACTTGGATTAAACCTCATATCCAAATTCTCTGATTTCTGAAAAGTGAATCCCCTATTGCTTTGCTCTATATGCCAGCTGGACATTCCTAAGTCAAATAATATTCCGGAAACTGGACCAAAGTTTTTTTCTTTAACAATCTTTTCAAGATTGGTGTAAGAATCATTGACTAAAATTAATCGCTCAATGGACTCGCTTGATATTTTTTTGTAAAGTTCAGGGTCCCATTCAAAGCCTAATACTTTTCCATTTGGTTTAATTTTTTCTAAAATAGATTTTGAATGGCCGCCCATGCCAAAAGTGCAATCTATAAAATCTTCATTTGGCTTAGGGTTAAGATATTCTAAAACTTCTTTTTGTAGAACTGGAATGTGTAGCAAAATTTCTAATTTCTAATTGACCTAATTTCTAACTAACTAAATCCCAAATCCCAATGCCTAATGACTAAATAACTCTTTGTTCATTGGGATTTTGGTCATTGGGACATTAGTTAGGAATTAGAAATTAGTAATTGGTCATTTTCTAAATGCCGAGTTCCTTCAGTCTCTCGGCAATCTCTCCCGACTTTGTTTCTGTTCTCTTTTTTATATTCTGCCACTTGGTCTCATCCCAGATTTCAATTTTATTGGAAAGACCAAGAATCGCTGTATTCTTTTTCAGGCAAGAGTATTTTTTTAAATAATCAGGGATTAGAATTCTGCCCAATTTATCAAGACTTACATCAACGGCGCCTGATAATATAAGACGGACGAATTCTCTGGCATCGGTCTGAGCAGTAGGCAAATTTTCAAGTTTTTTTACTAATTGAGACCAGACTTTTAAAGGATAAATAACTAAGCACTTATCAATGCCCCGGGTCACCACTGCCCGTTTGCCTAATTCTCTTCTAAATTTTGAAGGAACAGACAAACGGTTCTTTTGATCAATTGAATATGTGTATTCACCGATAAACATATTGGGAGGCGAACGCAGTGAGCCGAGCAATACCCCGCCCTCTAAGCGGTCGTTCTTTTTCTTAAGGCTCGCCAAGCGCTGCCGTAATATTTTAACCTTTTTTCTCTATTTCTGGCCGCTTTTTCGGAGCGATAAGCTTCGTAGTAAATTAATTTAAACTTATCTTTTCTTTTGTGTTCTTTTATTCTCCTTTCCAGGTTTTCGGTATAACCTATATAAAACTTTTTATTCTTCCTTTGAAGGATATAAAGACAATACATACTGCATAGAGGGCGGGGTCTCGTTCGCTTCGCTCACTCGAGTTATCCACAGAAAAAGGGAGTTATCCCCATAGTTATCCACAATTTCCCACTACTCTCTTATAATAATCCACTCCTATACATTAGTCAACTCCCTCATCCCAAATGCCTTTTACCTCCAAATTAGGTTAAAATAATATAAAAACTGCGGACTTCTCCACAGAATTTCCACAAGCATTCTTAGCGACAAATTAAAATCAGCCTTATAGGCTGATTCAATTCAATAAATCAGGGGAAAGATAAAACAACATTATTATAAGGAGAAATGGTTTTAAGAACCCATCATTAAAGACATTAACAAAGCTCCTATAATATCTTGGATATCCTTGTACTCTTTTGGCGGATCAACTTTAACCGGCTGATTTAATTTAGAAAGGTTGAGCATGAATTCAATTTTTGTTATTCCTTGTTTCTCCTTATCAATCTTACTAATATCAATTTCTTTTTCTGTTGCTATTCTGTAAAGCAATTTATCTTTTTGGCCGATCCAAACTTCCGCAGTTATTTCACCAACTTCATCAAAAAAATCATTCAAAGCTTTTATAAATTCTTCTTTACCGGATTCCTCTCTTTCTTTTTGAGTAATTTCAACCTGATTCGGGCAGACAAAAGTTTTCCCGTCACAAAAGCACGATATTTCAGGGTTAGTAGTTATCCGGGTAGCACCTTCACTAGAAACACAAAAATAATATCCTTTGATTGGAAGTTGAGCAAAAGCACAATAATCTTCTTTAGAGGCATAAATAATCGGTTTAGAGCCTGTTAGTTCGCTAATCGTTTCGCAAATTGGCTTAACTTCAGAGTTGTCGCAACTAAAATTAGCGTAACTCGAATCCCAAATATAAATCATTTCGGCTATTGATCGAAAATGAACTATATCAGATTTAATTATTGCCTCTTTTGCCCTCGATCTCGCACTAGCAGTAGAATAATCTTTTTCCTCCATTATCTCCATTATTTCAATAACTGCCATTTTTGCCTCCTCTTTATTTAGGGCCAACAAATAATGATAGGTTTTTTGTTCCTCAATTTTTTCATCAGAAAGTTTCTTTTTAACAATGTAAAGTTCTTTCTCTCTTATTATTTTTAAAAATTCTTCTGTTATTTCGGCTTGTTCTTTTTTTGATTCTTCAAGCTGTTTTTCTATTTCCGGGCTGTAAAGATCGCCTATTAAATCTTCTATGGTTTCTTGGTCAAATTTAATCCATTGGTTTTTTAAACTATCAGTGATTTGCGGAGAAAGAAAAGGAATTAAAGGAATCTTATTTAAACTGAAATAAAATGTTTGGCCAATAGTTTTAAATTCCATTCCGATAGAAATTTGAGTTCCCCCCATCTCTGTTGTTACGTCTAAATCTCCGCCTAACTTTAATTCTTCAGAATTAGTATTATCTGAATCACCGCTATATTTAATAACAAAATTAACTGCTGACTGTTCTGGTTTTACCGCATCTGTTTTTACTGACAAATTTAATTCACTATGAACTGTTTTTATTTCTTTCAAATTGGAGAACATTTGGCTGATTACTTTTTCCGGCGAAGGTCGAAATGGATTCCAGGCCGGATCTAAAACTCGGCTTGCCAAAGCAGCACCAACGCCAATCACGCTCGCGGCTAACACTCCGATAATAATTTTAGGAATTAAATTTCCCCCAGGTTTGTTTAAAGGGATATTCGGGGTCAATGTGGCGTAATCTTTTTCTGACAAAACAAGGTCTTCAACTGGCTCTTCTATGTTTTCTTCCATATCTTTATTATAAAACGAAAAACGAAAAAATTCCTGTGGATAAAAAAATGTGGGCGCAAGCGGTTCCTCTTACCTATCTTTTCTTGCTTACTCTCGCCAGAAAAGACAAGCGCTTACGCCCCGTTTGTCCTTCCTGTTCCCGAAGGTTACCTTCAGGAACAGCTTCGGGAAAATTATTGACTGATTATTAGTTGGAAATTCTCTGGGTCAACCTCTACCCTATCGCCTTTTTTCAAATCTTCTTTCAAAAGGCCTTCAGCCAAAACATTTTCTACCTTATCCTGAATAACTCTTCGCATTTCCCTGGCGCCAAAAACCGGGTTATAACTCTTTTCAACAATCTTCTCTTTTAATTCTTCTGTGACAACAAAATCAATATCTTTTTTCTTCAAATTCTCTTGAAGATTGTAAAGCAGAAGTCCTGCAATATCCAAAAGATTCTTTTTGCTCAAAGGACGAAAAACAACCATAGCATCAAACCTGTTAATGAACTCTGGCCTATAAATGCCTTTTTGAAAAAGGTATTCTAAAAGTTTACTTTTTACCTTTGACCATTCTGTTCCTTGTTCTAATGCTTCTAAAATTATTTTGTAACCAGCATTAGAGGTTGCAATAATAATACAATTCTTAAAATCAACCTTCCTTCCCAAGCCGTCAGTCAAGTGTCCCTCATCCAAAACCTGAAGAAATAAATTCAGAATATTTGGGTGCGCTTTTTCCAGCTCGTCTAAAAGAATTAAGGAAAATGGCCTTTCTCTTACTTTCGTTGTTAAAAGCCCTTCTTCGCCCGGAGAACCAATTAAACGCGAGATATCTTCGGTATGCTGAAACTCAGACATATCAAGTCTTATCATCTTGGACTCTGATCCAAAATAGGTTTGAGCCAAGGCTTTGGAAGTCTCGGTCTTACCTACTCCCGTAGGTCCCAAAAACAGAAAAGTTCCAATAGGACCCATCTTAGTTGTTACTTCGGTGCGAGCGCGCCTTAAAGCAGTGGCTACTTCTTTTACTGCTTCATCCTGATTAACAATTCTTTTGTGAATTAAATTCTCTAAATTTAATAAAAGCTTCTTTTCCTTTAGTTCAATCTTGCCAACCGGAATCTGTGTTTTTTCCGAAACAATCTTTGCCACATGTTTTGGCAGAACAATATAGTCCTTTGTGAATTGCTTGATATAAACCAAGACTTCGTCCAAAAGATCAAGCGCTTTCTTTGGAAAAGGAATCACAGGCATATAACGTTGGCAAAAATGAACTATTTCTCTAATGCTCTGATAACTTATGAATTTTTTGTACTTCTTTTCCAACCAAGCCACTGTATTTTCCAAAATAACCACTGTTTCCTCCGGAGATATCTCCAAAACTTCAACTTGTTCAAAAAGAGCCAAAATTGACGGGTTCTGCTCAATATATTTATGAAGGCCGGACGGACCAGTAATGGCAATAATCTGAAATTTGGAAAGATCTAAATAACTAAGTATAATGCCGGAAATATCAAGAACACCCGGCTTGGCAGAATGAGAAATATAGTTGTGGAAGTCATCAATAATTAGGATAATATTTCCAGCTGAAACCACTTCCTGAAAGATTTTATCCAAAGCCTTTTCTGTTTCCTCCAAACCCTCGGTTTGGGCAATCAAGGAAGCCATGTCCAGCTCAACGACCCTTTTGTAATTCAAACTAGAAATACTCTTACCCCAAAGAATTCTTCGCGATAAAGCCTGAATAATACTTCCCCTGCCCGAACCAGGCTCTCCAACCAATAAAATATTGTTGATTTCCGAGCGATCTAAAACTCTTTCTATTGATTCTATTTCTTTTTGATGACCAATAATATCACCGAACCTTCTTTGTTTTACCGCTTCTGTCCAGTCAATTGAATATCTATCCAGTGTCAGAGTATACCCTGCCCCCCACTCTTTTCCAAGAGTTTGTTTTCTGGCTAAATTCTTTTTTGACCAAAACCTTTTTCTATCTTTTATTCTTTTTTCTATGGTTTCCAGCCAAAAAGACAAATTTTCAATATCATTGTATTTAAGATTCGCAACAATCAAATGTTTTTTGAAAACAGGATCTGTTTTGCTTTGAACAACTATAATATCTTCCGGCTTAATCCTATTTCTACCTCTTTGTTTGGCAACATTCCCAGCTTCTAAAATAAGGTTTTGGGAATCTTCCGATAATTCACGGCGGAAAAGCTCGCCCCTTAATCCGTTTAAATAATCTTTTAATTCTATTTTAATCTTCTTTATGCTCAAAAGACATCTTGAGAATATGAAATTAAGTTTTGGTTGTGTTTCTAAACAAAAATAAAAAATAGCTTCGGGAGGAATATGAGAAAGTTCTTTTTTTTGAGCGAACTTAAACGCCTCCCAGATTGCTTTGGCTGATTCAAAACTAAGAAACTCTGCTAAATTATATTTCTCAGGCTGGGAAAAAGTTTGTTCAATTCTCATTAAAAGCTGAGGATTTTTGATTTTTTGATTAAAGAAAAGTAATTTCCACCAACACACAATCATTCCGACTAAAAAAATTATAGTTAGTCCCAACCAATTATATGACAAATCAGCAAAAGGCTCATAAGAGAGCTTATATAAAAACAAGAATAAACTAATAAGAAACAAAACCAAAAACACCATTTTGACTGATTTAATGAGCTTAAAATACTTTTCCAGTTTTATTGCTCTGAATATTGCTGTGTGTTGGATATTAAAATGCATAGTTCCTACAAATTAGGAATGTAATAGATATATTGCTATCGCCATATATCTATTACATTTTGTTTTTTATAATTTTACAATAAGCTAAACTAAACTAAACTAAGCTAAGATCCTTTTGCCTTAACATTCTTAAATCAAAAGTTGTAATCCAAATATGAGTCCCACAATAAGAATCACTGGTAAAAAAATCCAGAACAGAAAAACAATCAAACCTGCAAAGAAAATAAAAACCTCCACTATTATTCCAATGCTCATTAAAATCAATCTAATAACAGCGCCCAAAACACGGGACATTATATTTAATGTGAATGCTTCAAAATAGCGCTTAAAATCAAAACCCCTGCCGTAAGACATTTGATAGTTGCGCCAATAGGAAAACAATGTCTTTAAAAGCAAAGGTATTGAAAAATACTGAAGATTAAAACCTAAAAAATTCCTCCAAGCTTTGAGAATGTTTTTGGGAACATCTCGGAATTGCCAAATCAAACCTTGAATATATACATTTTGCCTTTTTGCGATTGGTTGGTCCATCTTATTCATCTTATTATATTTTACCAAATTTTTTGGAAAAGAAAAAGTGTAAAAAAACACCGATTTACGATGTTGAGTGTGGTGTGACTCGATCTGGAACTGAGAATTTGAGAGAGAATTTAGACTTTTTAGGAATTTCCAGAACGAGGTGTCTCGGTCTGAATTGATTATAGCAAACTTAGGTAAAATTGGAAGCTTTCAGTCGTGTCTCGCTCGTGTCTCGTTTTTTCCAGTTTTATTCCTAAAATGAGACAAATGAGACACTAAAAGGGGGTGTTTCTGCCTGTCTCATTTTAAGTATTTCTCAATATTTTCCAGATGCTCTTCGTAGGTCTTGGCAAAATGAATTTGTCCTGCGCTGTCGTGTAGATAGTAAAGGTATTCTGTTTCTTCCGAGTTGATTACCGCATCTATTGCCGCCAATCCCGGGTTGCAGATTGGAGTCGGCGGCCGTCCCTTATGAAGGTAATTGTTGTAAGGTGAATCAAGTTTATAATTCTCCGGCTTTATAATTGGCCACCAGTTTCCCGACTTTCCTAAAGCGTATTGAATAGCGGCATCTATTTCAAACTTCATATCTTGCAGCCATCTATTCCAAATAACTCCGGCAATTAAGGGCATCTCCTTTTCATTGGCTGCTTCTCTTTGAACTAAAGAAGCGAGAACGATTAAAGTGTCGTTCCTGATATTTTTTTCTTTAGCTTCTTTAAAAAGATCGGCCGCTTTTTCATTAAATTGATTTTTCATTCTTTCGGCCGCTGTTTTACCGGCATTTTCAAAGTTAAGCACTTGAAGTAAATAAGTATCTGGAAATAAATATCCTTCTTCTGTATTAGCAAGAAATTCTTCTTTTGTATCTTCTGTCCAACCGAGTTTCTCTTTCGCTATCTCGGCTATCTGTTCTTTCCTTAATCCTTCAGGTATTACCACCCATTTTTGATAAGGGAATCTGACCAAAGTGTCAGCCAATTCCCAAGCATTCATTCCTTTTGAAATTATGTATCCGCCAGGTTCTATTTTGTCCTGCCAGCCTTTCTTTTCCAATACATAATTAAACGCCCATTCGCTCCTGATATATCCTTGCTCTTTCAGTTTAGGAATCAGTTCCGCTTCTGTTGTGGTAAGATTAATGACGATTTTTTCTTCCTCCCCTGTCTTTTGCGGCGCCGCAAATTGTCTTTGATAAACAAAAATCGCGATTCCTATCACGAGAATACAAAATAGACCTCCGAAAATAGCAATTTTTTTATTTCTGCTCATAAAGAAATTAATCTATTTTTCTTAATTCTCCCATTTTTTCTTCAAATTTTTTTCCATAATTTTATTTACCCCATAGTGTCCGCCGAAGGCAGACCAATGCCGGAGCCTGCCTTTGTACTAAAAATAGGGAGGCCCATTTTTCCACATTTTTCTACTTGTTTAATTTAAAACCCCAGCCTCTGAAATTCCGCCTAAATTTCCGATGGTTGTTTCAATTGTTCTAAAACAATTCTTTATGGTTTGGTTAATTTCTTTTCCAGTAAATCTTAAAACACTCCAGCCGAAACTGGTTAACTGATTATTTCTTTGTCTGTCTCTGGTTAACGCTTCGGGTAAAATATGGTATTTTTCGCCATCGCATTCCACATCTATATCGCCTTTTTTGCAAAATATCCCAAAATCTAAACAGTAAAACCCTGTCCCAACTTTAACATAAAATTGCCTTTCGGTAGTTATTCCTCTTTTTTTCATCTCCAAATACATTTTCTCCTCTAAGGGACTAGTGTCATACAAATCATTGATTTCTTGGGCGGCAAATAATTTTTCGCAACTTGTGGGAATGTGGACTATTCTTCTCCATCTAATACTCGGAATAGGTTTTGGCAGTTTTTTGATTTTTTCTAAATGAAATTGAAAGTAATCCTTGTTCGCTCTTTGATGTTCTTTTTCTTCTGGAAAAAGTTTAATTCTTTT
>CAZUZH010000016.1:0-14969 GCA_964624815.1 uncultured Candidatus Saccharibacteria bacterium | reverse complement strand
TTCCGATCTTTGTTGCCTTTTTTGGCCTGGATTTTGTCTTTATTCGTTTGGCCGTCATTAGCCTATATTATAGGGATATTAAATTTCTTTTCACAATTTTCTTTTTCAAACATAACTTTAAATATTCATTGGGGTTGGCTAATAATCGCTTATATCATTCTCGGATTTTTAACTAGCCATCTCTACAAAAAAGCCACCCTGCCAGACTATATTTATTAAAAATGACAGAGAAGATTTCTCGGAAGCTTATTTTAATTGTTTTATGTTAAGTAAACCCCGCCTGCCCCGTTAGACAAATTTTGTCTAACGGGGTGAAAAGTAGGGTAGAAATTCTGTTGTTTAAAGTTTTTAAGGAATAACTCCTTCTGCTCAAATTAATAAAGTTTATTGCTGCTAAAACTTCTAACGGGGTAAATATCAGGGCTTTCTGATTAACGCGGGGTAAATCTACGATAGTGAGATTACTTAACAAGCGCCGTGCGGAGCGCAACAGAGCATAACAGAGCGTAACGGAGAAATATGTTAGAATTAGATAATGGATTATAAAATTTATGTCATTATAATTTTTGTTTTAACCGGAATTCTCTTTTTGTTATTAAGTGAACAATTTAGAGAGAACGGGTCTCTGCAAACTTTTCAACAGGAAGAAATAATAGATAAACTAAATTTGGAGCAAAAAATTGGCCAGCTTTTTATTGTTGGCATTAACGGTAAAACTATTACCCCAGAAACAGAAAATTTTATTAAAAAATTTCATCCTGGAGGAATACTTTTATTGGGAAAAAACATAGAGAACAAAGACCAACTAATAAGTTTAATTCAAGAGATTCAAAAAATTTCTTTGGAGGACTCTGGCCTGCCCTTATTCATTGCCGTTGATCAGGAAGGCGGTGAGATTTCTCGCATTGGCTGGGTTGAGAAAACTTCACAATCTAAGATTAAAAATCCAGAGCAAGCTTACAATATTGGACTTCAGCGAGGAAAGGAATTAAAAGAATTGGGAATCAATCTAAACTTGGCTCCCCTTTTAGATTTTTGCCGAAAAGAAGATTTCTTATGGGGCCGCTCTTTTCAAAAAAACTCTGAAACAATAGGGGGGTTGGGAAAATTTTTAATTTCGGGTCAAAAAACAGCTGGTGTTTTAACCGCCATTAAACATTTCCCGGGCTATGGCGGAATTTCTTTTCACCCAGAAGAAATTTTAGCAACCGCGTCAGAAAGCCCTGAAATTTCCCAATTTCAAACAGCAATGGAATCAGGGCCGGAAATGGCAATGACAGCGAACGTAATTTATGAAGAAATTGACCCGGATTTGCCTTTTGTTTTTTCATTAAAAGGAATTAATTTTTTGAAACAAAAATTAGGCGATAAAATTTTAATTATTTCCGACGACTTATCTCAAAACTCTTTACTTAATAAATTCCCATTGGAGCAAATAGTGGTTTTTCCTATTAAAGCCGGGGTTGATATAATGATTTTCTCTGGATGGCGAGTTCCAGCAGAACAAGGTCTTTTAGAATTTCAAAAAGCATCAGAAAAAGGAATCATTTCTGACGACAGAATAAATCAGGCAGTTTCAAGGATTATCAAATTAAAAGAAAAACTGCTACAATAAATTAATGAGTAAAATTTTGGAATTTCCAAAAGGTTTTCTTTGGGGCACAGCCACCTCTGCCTACCAGATTGAAGGCGGAATAAAAAATAATGACTGGGTTAAGTTTTATGACGCCGGTAAGGCTTGCGACCATTATAATCGTTATGAAGAGGATTTTGACTGGGCTAAAAAATTAAATCAAAATATTCATCGTTTTTCCATTGAGTGGTCAAGAATTGAACCTCATCCCGGCATTTTTGACAAAAAAGAAATTAGGCATTATTGGGAAGTTTTATTTGCTTTGAAAAATAGAGGGATTAAAACAATGGTTACGCTTCATCATTTTACCAATCCCTTATGGTTAGACAAAATAGGCGGCTGGACAAATAAAAAATCTGTTTTTTACTTCTCCAGATTTGCCGAAAGAGTTTTTAACGAGTATCAGAATTTAGTTGATTATTGGCTCACCATTAACGAGCCTTTTATTTATGGCTCTCAGTCTTTTCTAAGTGGAAATTTTCCGCCCGGAAGAAGAAATCCTATTTTATTTTTGAAAGTAATAAAAAATCAAATTTTATCTCATAAAAAGATTTATGAAATCTTTCACAAATCGGAAGTCTGCTCTGTTCAAGTTGGCATTGCCAAAAACAATTGTTATTTTGAGCCAAAAAATCCTAATTCACCTTTTGACAAATTAAGTATCTCTTTGACTCGTTATTTTTGGAATGAATATTTTTTAGACAAAATTAAAAATCACTTGGATTTTATTGGTTTGAATTATTATTTTCACCGAAAAATTAAATTTCCGTTTTTGACTCGCAATGACAATAAAATTGTTTCTGATTTAGGATGGGAGATTTTTCCTGAAGGAATCTATCATATTTTAAAAGATTTGGGAAAATATAAATTACCGATTTTTATTACAGAGAATGGTTTAGCCGACGCTCAAGACAGATTACGTTCCGATTTTATAAAAGAGCATTTGATTTGGATTTACAAAGCAATGAAAGAAAGTATTAATGTTCAAGGATATTTACACTGGTCATTGATTGATAATTTTGAATGGCATCAAGGTTTTGGCCCGAGATTTGGCTTAGTAGAAATTGATTACAAAACAATGAAACGGAAACCCCGGCCGAGCGCCTTTTACTTTTCCAAAATCTGCAGAGAAAACCAATTAGTCAATTGAAAAGTAGGGGATTTATAATATACTGAAAAATATGACCAAAAAAATTAAAAAGATATATTTTGATTATGCGGCAACGACGCCGGTTGACCCCGAGATTTTGAAAGCAATGCTTCCTTTTCTGAAGGAGAATTTTGGCAATCCTTTTTCCATTCACAGCTGGGGACAGAAGGCAAAAATTGCCATTGAAAACAGCCGGGAAAAAACGGCTAAGTTTTTAAATTGTTCCTCTTCGGAAATTATTTTTCTTAGTTCAGCCACTGAAGCCAATAACTTGGCGATTAAGGGGTTGGTTTATTCTTTGTCTGCCCGAGCGAAGCGCGGACAGAGGCCCCACATTATTACCTCCAAAATTGAGCATTCCGCCGTCTTAGAACCCTGCCGGGTTTTGGAAAAACAAGGAATAGCAGAAGTAAGTTATTTATCCGTTACTAAGGATGGTTTGGTACGAGTTTCTGATGTTAAAAAAGCGATTAAAGCAAATACGGTTTTAGTTTCCATAATGTATGCCAACAACGAAATAGGCGTTATTCAACCAATAAATAGAATTAGAAAACTCCTAAAAGAGATAAAAATAAAAAAAGATCAAAGAATCTACTTTCACACCGATGCTGTTCAGGCAGTGAATTATTTAGATTGTAATATTAAAAAACTCGGGGTTGATTTGTTTACTATCAGCTCCCATAAAATTTACGGGCCAAAGGGAATAGCCGCTCTTTACGTTAAACAGGGAA
This sequence comes from uncultured Candidatus Saccharibacteria bacterium, assembly GCA_964624815.1. GTDB lineage: Bacteria > Patescibacteriota > Minisyncoccia > Minisyncoccales > CAZUZH01 > CAZUZH01. The sequence goes on along the minus strand of CAZUZH010000016.1, from coordinate 11,455 downwards.
CTCCGATTAAACCTTTGATTAACGGCGGCGGTCAGGAGTTTGGATTAAAGTCGGGTACAGAAAATGTGGCTGGCATTGTCGGTCTTGGCAAAGCCATAGAGGAAGTTCAAAAAAACAAAATAAAGATCCAAGAAATAAAAAAACTAAGAAATAAACTTATTAACGGAGTATTAAAAACAATTCCTGGCTCAAGATTAAATGGCTCAATAAAAAATCGGCTGGCCAACAATACTAATTTCAGTTTTAAAGGAGCTGAGGGTGAAGCAATTGTGATGGCTTTAGACCAAAATGGGATTGGAAGCTCTACAGGCTCTGCTTGTTCTTCAAAAGAGCTTAAGGCCTCCCATGTTTTATTGGCATTAGGTCTTTCCCATGAGACAGCCCACGATTCTTTAAGGTTCACTCTGGGTAAATATACTACTGAACAAGAAATAAATTATGTATTGAAAGTTTTGTCAAAAGTTATAGCTCGCTTGCGCAAGATATCAGGATATAGATGATAAAAATTTTCAATTTTCAATTTTTAACTTTTAATAAATTTTCAATTTTATAATTTTTAAACACCTGCTTCTAATTTGAAAAAAATAGCAGAGGCTAAAAATTTTAAGTAATTTGAATAAAAGAATCCCAGGGCCATTCGGTATCCCGGGGCACCTACAAAACAAGGGTGTGTTTTTATTCGGGAAGGCGCTAATCATAGCCTCTCTTTTAACCCTCTTTTAAAAAGAACATCTATAGTGCCTCGTCATAATGAAGTTGATAACTTCTTAGCTAGGAAAATTTGTAGCGATTAGGTATTTCTCCTCCTGAAAAGAAATAGCTATTGATCCCCACGCCTAATTAGGTGTGGGGGTTGACAATCTTTCAGGCTTGTGTAAAATAAAATTACCTGTTAATAATTAAAGTTTTTAATAATTTAACCCCGTAAATTCCATAAAGTTCCTGTCTTCAGTCTGAAGATGGATAAAATAATAAGTAAAATAAAAGCCTCATCTTTTAAGGTGGGGAATATGCGGGGTTTACACTCTTTTGTTTGGAGTTTCTGATTAACAATTTAAAGTTTATTGATTAAGCCCTAATAAAAATAAGCATAGGGCATTTTTCGTATTTGTCCAGTATAATTCAGAAAACCCCGTTTTTTTTAGAATTGGTATTATGCGGGGTTTACCAAGAGAACTTTATGAAAACTAAGAATTTTTCAAAATCAGGAGTTTCCTTGAGCTTGCCTCCACTTCATACTATTCAAAAGGATAGCTGGAAGTGGTTTTGGGAAAGTGGTTTAAAGGAGCTCTTTTTTGAAGTTTCACCTATTCGTGATTATACCGGAGAGGAATTAGAACTTTGGTTTTTAGATTATAAGTTGGAAAAATCAAAATATGCTAATGATCTTGAGGCAAAGAAAAACAATGATTCTTATGAAGCTCCTCTTCGAGTAAAAGTAAAGCTTGTTAATCTAAAAACAAAAGAGACAAGAGAACAAGAAGTATTCTTAACCGATTTTCCATTAATGACCGAAAGGGGAACTTTTGTTGTAAATGGAGTAGAAAGAGTGGTTATATCCCAGTTGATACGTTCACCCGGGGTTTTTTTTACTGCTAAAAAATCAGCTGGCAGAAAACTATTCGGAGCTAAAATTATTCCCAATCGTGGAGCCTGGCTGGAGCTTGAAACTGAACCTTCTGGTTTTATCGGAGTTAAAGTGGACAGGAAAAGAAAAATGGCAGCAACAACTTTGTTAAAGGCCTTTTTGGGAGAAAAAGCAGTGGAACAAGGGGGAAAGACTCAGAAAGAAAACACAAAGACAGATAATGACGAAGAGCAACATCGACAAAAGGACAAAGAGATAATGAAATTATTTAAGGATGTTGATACAGGAAAAATTAAATATATTAAAGAGACATTAAATAGAGATTCGGCTAAGAATTCATCTGATGCCTGGGTAGAGATATATAGAAGGTTAAGACCCGGAGAAATGGCAACGCCTGATACTGCTCGTGATTTAATTATAAATATGTTTTGTAATTTTGAGAGATATGACTTGTCAAAAGTTGGAAGATGGAAAACAAATCAGAGACTTGGGATTAATTACTCAAAGCAAAAACATGAAAAGGCGCAACCAGAGATAATTAATGTTTCAGATCGAATTTTGAAACCCGATGATATTTTAGAAACGCTTAGAGAGATTGTTCGTTTAAACAATAATGAAGAGGCAGAAGCAGACCAGATTGACCATTTAGGCAATAGGCGCGTGAGGACCATATCAGAGCTTTTACAAAACCGCTTAAGAGTTGGTTTGATGAGAATGGAGAGAATTATTAAAGACCGGATGTCAACCCTTGATGTTGGTCTGGCAAACCCGACTCAGATCATAAATCCCCGTCCCTTTATGGCAGTGGTAAAAGAGTTTTTCTCCTCTTTTCAGCTTTCTCAGTTTATGGATAATGAAAATCCTTTAGCTGAACTAGAGCACAAGCGGAGGCTGTCGGCTACTGGTCCAGGCGGTTTAACTAGAGAGAGGGCGGGTTTTGAAGTAAGGGATGTCCAGCCTTCTCACTATGGAAGGATTTGTCCTATCCAGACCCCAGAAGGAGCTAATATTGGTTTGGTTGGCCATTTAGCCAGTTATGCCAGAATTAATTCTTATGGTTTTATTGAAACCCCTTATTTTGTGGTTAAAAACGGAAGAGTTACTTCTGAAGTTCGTTATCTTAATGCTTATGAGGAGGAGAAGTATAATATTGCCCACGGCGGCGTAGAAATAAGCAAGGAAAGCAGAATTGTTCCTGAGAAAGTTGAAGCCAGAATCAAAAGTAAGCCTGGCTTAATAGACAGAGCAAAAATTGATTTTATTGATGTTTCTTCTGAGCAATTCATTTCAGTTGCCACTTCCCTTATTCCATTTTTACAGAATGATGATGCAAACAGAGCTTTAATGGGCTCAAATATGCAGCGGCAGTCAGTGCCGCTTTTAAGAGCTGAACCGCCGTTGGTAATGACTGGAATAGAAGAATTTGCTGCCAGGGATTCAGGAGAGGCTCTTATTGCGAGAGAGGACGGAGTTATTGCTGAAGTTGATGCGCAGAAAATTGAAGTAAGAACTAAGAAATCGGGTAGACAAAGATATCAATTGAACAACTTTATCAGAACGAACCAGTATACTTGTTTACATCAGAGATCTCGGGTGAAAAAAGGACAGAAAGTCAAAAAAGGAGAAATCTTGACCGATAGCAGTGGGATTGTAGATGGCTATCTTTCTCTTGGCAGAAATGTGTTAGTGGCTTTTATGTCTTTTCGAGGACGCAATTATGAAGACGCTATTATAATTTCTGAAAGACTTGTAAGAGATGATGTTTTTAGTTCTATTCATATTGAGAATTTTACCTGCGATGTGCGAGACACTAAATTAGGTCCGGAAGTTACTACATGTGATATTCCTAATATTGGAGAGGAAAAACTAAAAGATTTGGACGAGGAAGGGATTGTAAGAATCGGAGCAACAGTTGGAACCAAAGATATTCTAATAGGAAAGATTTCTCCAAAAGGAGAGGCTGATATGACTGCAGAAGAAAGACTGCTGAAGGCAATCTTTGGTGAAAAAGCCAAGGAAATAAAAGACACCTCCCTTTATATGCGGCATGGAAAACAGGGCAGAGTTGTTAATGTTAGGACTTTTTCAAGGGAACTTGGACATAGACTGGAACCTGGAGTTACCAGACGAATTAAAGTGGATGTAGCCCAATTGAGAAAGATTAAGGCCGGAGACAAATTGGCCGGCCGTCACGGCAACAAGGGAGTAATCTCCAAGATACTTCCAGAAGAAGATATGCCTTTTATGGAGGATGGTACGCCCATTGATATTATTTTAAATCCTTTAAGCGTGACTTCTCGAATGAACATTGGTCAGGTTTTAGAGGCCCATCTTGGTTATGCAGCTGAGAAACTGGGATATAGGGCTATTACCAGGTCATTAGCCGGAGCTACAGAGAAAGATATTAAAAAGGAGTTAAAAGAAGCTGGTTTTCCAGAAAGCGGCAAGATTAAATTATTTGACGGAATGACTGGTGATAGTTTACCTGAGCCGATTACTGTTGGCTATGCTTATATAATGAAATTGGTTCATATGGTTGAGGATAAAATCCACATGCGTTCAATCGGCCCTTATTCATTAATTACTCAGCAGCCATTAGGAGGCAAAGCTCAGTTCGGAGGCCAAAGGTTCGGCGAGATGGAGGTTTGGGCTTTGGAAGGTTATGGAGCCGCCTACAATCTTCAGGAGATGCTGACCATAAAGTCTGATGATGTTCCTGGCAGAGCCGCTACTTATGAAGCAATTCTCAAGGGAGAACCAATTAAAAGTCCTAATGTTCCTGCTTCTTTCAATCTGTTGCTCAATGAATTGCGGGCACTTGGATTGAATGTTGAGGTTAAGGTGAAAGAAAGGGAAAAGAGAAGCTAACGCTTTTTGGATTAACCTAATTAGACTAATTTAAAATTTAAATAATTACTTTTATGAGAGTATCCGATCTACAATCTATTCAAATAAAAATTGCTTCGCCAGAAGATATTTTGTCGTGGTCGCACGGTGAGGTTGTCAAAGCCGAGACCATAAATTATAGGACTCAGAAGTCTGAGAAAGACGGGTTGTTTTGCGAGCGGATTTTCGGTCCGGAAAAAGATTATGAGTGTTACTGCGGCAAGTATAAGAGAATTCGCTATAAGGGAATAATATGTGATCGCTGCGGGGTTGAAGTGACTAAATCTTCCGTAAGACGTGAGAGAATGGCTCACATAAAGCTGGCGTGTCCCGTTTCTCATATCTGGTTTTTGCGTGGAGTGCCTTCAAGAGTGGGGATGGTTTTGGATATTCCGACGCAGAAATTGGAGAAAGTAATTTACTTTGTTAATTATATAATTACCAAAGTTTCAGAAGAAGACAAGAAAAAGGTTTTGGTAGAAATTGAAAAAGAATACAAAATGAAAGTTGGGAGTAAGGGTTTAAAGGCCAAGGATAAAGAAGAATTAAAAACAGCAAAAGATAGGGTAAGAGATGAGGTTTTAAGTTTAAAGCGCTTAAAAATTATTTCTGAGTTGGAATATAATGATTTAGGCCTAAAATATAGTGAAGTTTTTGAAGCAGGTACCGGGGCTGAGACTTTGAAGAAAATATTTGAAGAAAGCAGTTTAAAAGAACTGATTAAGGAATTAGAGAAAGACATAGATAGTTCCTCTAATGTCAAAAATTCAGAAACCTATGGGAAAAAGAAGAAAAATATCAGAAGATTAAAGTTTTTGCAGGGAATGCTGAGTGCAGGAATCAAGCCGGAATGGATGTTTTTGGAAGCTCTGCCTGTTTTGCCGCCTGATCTTAGACCAATGGTTCAGCTTGACGGAGGAAGATATGCTTCATCTGACCTTAATGATCTTTACCGCAGAGTGATTAATCGCAATAACAGGCTTAAGCATCTTTTAGAAATTAATGCTCCCGAAGTTATTGTTAGAAACGAAAAAAGAATGCTTCAGGAGGCAGTTGATGCCTTAATTGATAATGGAATGAGAAAGGGGCAAACAACTAAAGCAACAACCGGAGGAAGAAGACTCTTAAAATCTTTGGCCGATATGCTAAAGGGAAAACAAGGAAGATTCCGCCAAAACCTTTTAGGAAAGAGAGTGGATTATTCTGGTCGTTCAGTTATTGTAGTTGGGCCGGAATTAAATCTTTCACAGTGCGGTTTGCCAAAAAAGATGGCCCTTGAACTTTTTAAGCCATTTGTAATTAAACAGCTTTTGGATAAAGAGCTTGTCTACAACGTAAGAGGAGCTTCAAAATTAATTGAGACTGAAGGGTCGGAAGTGTGGGAGGCTTTAGAAGAAGTTGTTAAGAACAAACTGGTTTTGCTTAACCGCGCTCCGACTCTTCACCGATTGGGTATTCAGGCTTTTTACCCTCTTTTAATTGAAGGAGAAGCTATTAGAATTCATCCTATGGTTTGTAATGCTTTTAATGCCGACTTTGACGGAGACCAGATGGCTGTTCATTTACCTTTGTCTGTAGAAGCCCAAAGAGAAGCAAGGGAAATAATGCTTTCTTCTGATAATCTTTTAAAGCCCTCAACTGGAATGCCAGTCGTGAGTCCAACTCAGGATATTATTCTGGGATGTTATTATTTAACAAGAGCAAGGGAGGGAGTTAAAAGGGAGGTAAAGATTTTTTCTGATTCTAATGATGCAAAATTAGCCTATAAATTTGGAAAGGTTGACATAAAAGCAAAGGTAAAAGTCAGGATTGAAAAAGAATTAGTAGAGACAACTGTTGGCAGAATTATTTTTAACGAGGCCCTTCCAAAAGACTATGCTTTTCAAAACTATACAATAAACTCTAAAAAGCTGGATGGAATTATTAGAAAGATTGTTGCTGTTTGTGAAAACAAAATAGCAGTGGAAACTTTAGACAAGATTAAGGTCTTAGGTTTTGAATGGGCAACTATTTCAGGAATTACCTGGGGCATGGATGATCTTATTGTTCCTTTAGAAAAGAAAAAAATCATAGCCTCGGCGGAAAAAGAGGTAGAAATAATTAATGGTCATTTCAAACGAGGACTTTTATCAAAAGAAGAAATGACAAATCAGATAATTGAAATTTGGCATAGGGCTAAATCTGAAATAGAAAAACTTGTTCCAAAGGCTTTGCCGCCCTATGGTCCTGTTTTTTCTATTGTTGACTCTGGAGCCAGAGGTTCATGGACTCAGCCTGTTCAGATGAGTGGAATGAAAGGTTTGGTTATCAATCCATCTGGGCAGACAATGGAATTACCCGTAAAGAATTCTTTTAAAGAGGGTTTTGATGTTTTGGAATACTTTATTTCTACTCATGGCGCCAGAAAAGGAACAGCTGACACCGCTCTTAGAACAGCAACGGCTGGTTATTTAACTCGTCGTTTAATTGATGTTTCTCATGAAATTATTGTTTCTGAAGAGGATTGCGGAGATGAAGAAGGAATAGAGATTCTGCAATCGGAGGCTGAAAATATTTCTCAGAATTTATTTTTTAAAATAGGCGGAAGAATAGTTTTAGAGGATATTAGGGACCCGAAAACAAAAAAAAGAATTGTAAAAAAGGGAGAAATAATAGGATGGGAAAAAGTTGAGGCAATAGAAAAAGCAGGAGTTAAAAAGATTCGCGTCAGAAGTCCGTTAAGCTGCAAGTCGGTCAGGGGGATTTGCCAAAAATGCTATGGCTGGGATTTGAGCAACAACCATTTGGTTAGAAAAGGAGAGGCTGTTGGAATTATGGCTGCACAGGCAATTGGTGAGCCAGGCACTCAGTTAACCTTGAGAACTTTTCATACAGGTGGTGTAGCTGGCGAAGGAGATATTACTTTCGGTCTCTTAAGAGTGGATGAAGTTTTTGAAGCTCGTTCTCCTGCAGGTCGCGCAGTTGTTTCTGAACTGGCTGGGAAAGTTGTTGGAATAACATCAGACGGAAAAATAAAAGTCAAAAGTAAAGAAAAGAAAAAGGGAAAAGAAGATATAGTTGAGTATAATATACCAGGTAAAAAAGCTATATGGGTTGAAAAAGATCAGGAGATTATTTTGGGTCAGCAGCTTTGTGAGGGAAGTATTGAATTAAAAGAACTGTTTAAACTTACAGGTTTTGAGCAGACCTGGCAATATGTTCTTAAAGAAATCCAGAATATTTATGTTTCTCAGGGAGTATCAATCCATGATAAGCATGTTGAAATAATAATTCGTCAGATGTTTTCTCGAGTAGAAATTAAAGAGACTGGAGACAGCTCATTTAGCCTGGGCGAGGTAATAGAAAGAAGAGTTTTACTTGAAGAGAACAAACGTCTTAAAAAAGAGAAAAAGAAAACAGCAAAAGGCGTTCAGATAATGCTGGGAATTTCAAAGGTTGCCTTAACTACTGATAGTTTCTTGTCGGCTGCTTCGTTTCAGGAAACTTCCAGGGTTCTAATTGGGGCTGCGATGAAAGGCAAACAGGATAATCTTTGCGGTTTAAAGGAAAATGTAATTATCGGCAAGCTAATTCCGGCCGGAACCGGATTTAAGAAGTAGATATTTAATACAATGTTGAATATATAATTTGACATGATTTTTTATAGAGCTATAATTAAAATATATGAACGAAGATTATAAAGAATTAATTGAATATTTGGATGGGAAATTTACTGATATTGATGAAAAGTTTAGCAATGTTGGTGAGGGGTTTGCTAATATTGATAGTAAATTAGATAGTCTCCAAGAGAACAAAGCAGATAAATCCGATGTTCGAGAATTGATGAATTCGGTCGATGCTTACGCAAAAAGAGCTGATACATACTTTCAAGAGATGGTTGCATTGTCCCACAAGGTTGACCGTCACGAGAAATGGTTTCAGCAGATTGCTGAGAAAATTGGAATTAAATTGGAATATTGATTTTTGTTTTCGTTTTAATTTAAAAAACCCAGAAATGGGCTTTTTTCTTGACTTTCCCAAGCTGGTTTGATATACTGTTGATAGTGTAAAAGGAGAAAACTTACAACCAAAGAAGAAAGGGAGGCAGAAATGGGTTTATTTAAATCAAGAGAGAAAAAAGCAAGAGACATTGAACATCAAAAAGCAGAAGAAGAGTTGGAAATCGAGGAAAAAAAGAAAGCCGAAAAAGAAAGAGAAGAATTTAAAAAATATGCCGAAAGCCGCATTCTCACAATTTCAGCATCTGATTATGTAGCCAAGGAAGGTAAAAATTTAACAGATTATGATTTTAAGTTCATTTTTGCTACTAGAGGTCACTTTGAAGAGCGTAGCAAAAGTGCTATTGTGAGAATAATGGAAAAAGGCATAGAAATTGGAGCAGAAGTAATTGTTGATGTAAGAGTGTCGCAGAAACAACGCTCTCCATATGTTAGCGACTTGTGTTTGATTGGAACAGCTTTAATTCCAAAAAAATAAAACCAGAAAGAGGAACCATCTATTTTTTACCGACGATAGCGCCAGAGGTCGTTGACTCTTTGGTGCTTTTTTATTTTCACCAGTTGCAATATTTTAATGCTTTATGTTAAAATAATAGGGAGGCATCCTGTCTCCTAACATATATGTCTAAACGAAAGAAATATAAAAAATACAAGAAAAGAATGAAAGAAAAGAAAAGACGGCTTTTGATTCCTGAAGATACTAAGCGGGTGATTTTAGGAGTAATAATGATTTTAATAGCTGTTTTGATTGTTCTGGCTTTTTTTAATAAGGCTGGAGTTGGCGGCAAGGGCTTTATGAGAACAATTATGTTTTTATTTGGAAAAGCAGGATTTATTTTGCCCTTGCTTTTTGTTTTGGCAGGCATTGTTTTTTTTAATTTAACCTATGGGCACAAAAGTTTAATAATAGGCGGAGTAATTCTTTTAATTATAGGAATTACAGGTGTTTTAGGTATCTTAGATTTTCAAAAAGAAACAGAGCTTAATACCAGACAGGGCGGGTGGACAGGCTTTTTAATATCTTGGCCTCTTTTTAAACTGTTTGGTTTCTGGGCAACCATAATTATATTCAGCGCTATAACCGTTATTGGCGGATTAATTCTATGGCATCCTTTACATCAGAGAAAAAAAAGAATAGCCATGAAAAGAGAAGACGAAAAACCATCTTTAATTAAGAAAATCTTTGGTCCTAAGTTTAAAGTTAAAGAAATTGAGCCAGTTGTTGTTTCGCCTTCAGAAATCCAGAGAGATAAAATAGATTCTCGGGCAGGAATTTTGAAAAAGAAAAAAAGTGAAATTCCAGAGCCGAAAAGAGCCGCGCTTTCTTATCCAGCTATTCCATTAAATCTTCTTGAGGCTGAAAAAGGCAGCCCTACTGGCGGTGATATAAAAACAAATACAGCTGTTATAAAAAGGACTTTGGAAAACTTTGATATTCCAGTGGAAATGGCTGAAGTTAATATTGGGCCCACTGTAACTCAATATACATTAAAGCCGGCTGAGGGAATAAAACTATCTAAAATCACAACACTGAGCAATGACCTTTCTTTAGCTTTGGCCGCGCATCCTCTTAGAATTGAGGCGCCTATTCCTGGTCGTTCCTTGGTTGGAATTGAGGTGCCGAACAAGGGAAGAGTTTGGGTAAGATTAAGAAATCTTTTGGAAAGTTCTAATTTTCAAAACTCTTCTTCTCATTTAACATTGGCTTTGGGTAGAGATGTCGCTGGAACCCCTATTTATGCTGAATTAAACAAAATGCCCCACCTTTTACTGGCTGGCTCTACCGGAAGTGGAAAGACAATAGGTTTAAACAGCATAATTTTAAGTCTATTATACAAGAATTCTCCCGAAAGCCTGCGTCTTATTTTGGTTGATCCTAAAAGAGTGGAATTTGCAGTTTATAAAAATCTTCCACATCTTTTATGTCCAGTGATTTACGATCCACAGAAAACCGTTAATGCTTTAAAGTGGCTGATTGGGGAAATGGAAAGAAGGTTTGATGTTTTGTCCGTTTCCGGAGTAAGAAACATTGCGAGTTATAATGAGAAAGCCTTGGCAAAAGGCGCAGAATTTCTCCCATATATCATTCTAATAGTTGATGAGCTGGCAGATTTAATGGCTGCCCGCGGCAGGGAAATTGAGGCTGGCATTGTTCGTTTGGCTCAGATGGCAAGAGCAGTTGGGATTCATTTGATTTTAGCCACCCAAAGACCGTCAGTGGAAGTTATTACTGGATTAATTAAAGCAAATATTACTTCCCGAATTACTTATCAAGTTGCTTCTCAGGTTGATTCCCGAACTGTTTTAGATATGGCTGGGGCAGAAAAGCTTTTGGGCAACGGCGATATGCTTTTTATATCAGCTGAGATTGTTAAGCCAAAAAGAATTCAGGGAGCTTATGTTGCCGAGCAGGAAGTGAGAGGAGTAATTGATTTTATAAAAAAGAACTGGCAATTTTCAGAGGAGTTGCCCTCAGAGGAGGCAATAGAAGAAAGAACAGGTTCTGGTCTGGAAAAAGCTCTGGAAGGAGAAAGTAAAAGTATTTTATACGGCAAAGGAGATGAATCAGATGATATTCTTTACGAAGAAGCAAAAAGACTTGTAATTGAGGCTCGGAAGGCTTCAGCGTCTTTATTGCAAAGGAGACTCCGCATTGGTTATGCCAGGGCAGCTCGATTATTGGACATGCTGGAGGAGAATAATGTTGTTGGTCCTGCTGATGGCGCCAAACCCAGAGAGGTGTATGCAGGAAAAACAGAACAAGACCAATTTGGCGATACAGGTTTTCCACAAGATAATTCCATAGAGGATAAATAATCATTATTTGAAGTATAGTAATATTTATTTCGTAGAGCATGAAAAAAAACAATGAATAAAAAAATAAAATCCTTCACTTTAATAGAGATATTAGTTGTTGTGTCTGTTATTTGTTTGCTTTCCAGTATTATTTTGGTTAACTTGAAAGGTGCAAGGAAAAAAGCTG
>CAZUZH010000015.1:0-15427 GCA_964624815.1 uncultured Candidatus Saccharibacteria bacterium | reverse complement strand
GGCGGACCTCCGTGGGGTGAACCTCAGTGGGGTGAACCTCAGTGGGGCGGACCTCTTGGGGGCGGACCTCTGTGGGGCGAACCTCTTGGGGGCGGACCTCTTGGGGGCGGACCTCCGTGGGGTGAACCTCAGTGGGGTGAACCTCAGTGGGGTGAACCTCTGGGGGACAAAGGGCTTATCTCAGGAGCTTATCCGGGTATACATCCAAAAATTCAAGGAAAGCCTTGAGTCCGAGGAAATGCCTCAGAAATCCTGAACAGCCCTATCCGGGAGCACCGGGGCCGTAAGGGCGGCCTAGCAACAGAAGTGTTAACAACTCCCTTTCGCAGTTCTTAACACACCCATAAGGAATGAATTCCATGAACAAGAGCTCTTTTCTACGAACTATTGACCTGGAGCAAGTCGTAAAACTGCTCTTCTTTTTATTTAATTTTTAAGAGATGTAGATACTTGACATCTACATAACAAGAAATTTAACAAAATTTCTCTAAGGGGTTTTAAACAATAACCACTGATTTGCTTTTTTGAATTTTATTAAACAATAATCTCCTTTTAATTTTTTACCTTTTAACACGAAAATAATTCTATCTCTACTTTTTTCTTTTAATTCGTATTTTCCTTTATCAAAAATTTTAACAGTTCCTGCTCCATATGACCCTTTGGGAATTTCGCCTTCAAAATTAATATAGCTTACCGGGTGGTCCTCCACGGAAATGGCAAGCCGTTTTAGCCCTATTTTCTCCGGCACTCCTTTTGGCACAGCCCAGGATTTTAATACTCCTCCCATCTCTAAACGAAAATCAAAATGATGAATTTTCGCCCAATGCTCCTGAACTACAAATCTATTTTTTGAGGTTTTTAAAACTTTTCCTTTTGGCTCCGGCGTTTTTTCAAATTTTCTTTTTTTCCAGTATTTTTTTAAAGAATTCATTTGAATTTTTCTAAAATCTTGAAATCTTTTTTTAGAATTTCTCTCATATTTGAATTATAGGCTACTACTGCCGGATGATAAAGAGGAATGATTTTTACTTCTTTAATGCTTTTTCTTTTTTGTTCAAAAAGAGAACTCTGAGCATCTTCCGTGACAATCTGGGGCTCAAAAACTTCTCCGTGAATTTTGCTTATTCCTTGAACCTGGTCTTTTAACCCAAATTTATCCATTAAAAATTCCATTGCAAATCTCCCTAAAGGACAAATAACTTCTGGCTTTATAATTTCAATTTGTCTTTCCAAAAAAGGAACGCAGGCTTCAATTTCTTCTTTTTGAGGATCGCGATTGGCAGGAGGACGACATTTTAATATATTACAAATATAAACCTCTTCTCTTTTTATACCAACTGAATCCAAAAGCTCATCCAAAATCTTTCCGGCGGCTCCGCAAAAAGGACGCCCTGTTTTATCTTCCTGCGCTCCCGGGCCCTCTCCAACAAATATTATTTGGGCTTCGTGGTTTCCTTCCCCAATGACCGGTAGATTTCTTGTTTTAGATAAAGAGCACTCTTTACAATCCAAAATTTCCTCTTTAATTTTTTTAAGCTCTTTTTCTGTTTCCATTTTAAAATTATCTAATCCCCGCAAGTCGGACAACCTAAGTTGCAAGTTCCTTCAGAACAAGTGTTTGGGCGATTGGAATCTGATTTGCCGGAAGAACTAAAAGTAGAAAATAATTTATGTAAAAACTTGCTTCCGCATTTTGGGCATTTTATCTCTTCTTTGCCAAAAACTAATTTTTCAAATTTACGTCCGCAATTTTTACATTTGTATTCGTAAATTGGCATGGTTAAAAATGTCTACAGCAATGAACTAAGCTTATCTGCTATAATTTGTTTAGGTCGCAATCCGGTTGCTCTTTCTTTTGCTTCTCCATTTTTAAAAATAATAATTGTTGGAATGCCAACAATTTGGTACTTTTTAGAAGTCTCTGGATTCTCCAAAACATTTAATTTTCCAACTTTTGCCTTATCCTCAAACTCCCTGTCAATATCCTCAATAATTGGTCCCAACATTAAGCATGGGGGGCAAGTAGGACTCCAAAAATCCACCAAAACTGGTTTTTGGCTTTCTAAAACTTCTTTTTCAAAATTTTCATCACTTAATTCCAACATATTTCACAATCTAACTGTTTTTCCTCCAGAAAGAACCTCTATGTTTCCGTCAGCATAAGTATCTAATATCATCATAACTACTTTTTCAGCAATTTCTACTAATTTTCCTTCTCTTCTTAAAGGAATTTTTTTCTTTGACACGGACTCATTTGCTACATTGCTAATGGTTGTTCTTCTTGCCCGGGCTAAATCTCTAAGATATTGCTGGCTTCTCAAGGCGGTTGTTTCAAAATAATCGGGCTCAATTAAACCAACTCTTATCGGCTTCTTTTTCTCTGTCCCGGCCCATTCTTTCGCTAATGTGCCCAGCAGACCCCTCAAAGCGGATTTAGTGCCAGCATAAGCCCCTTGCCCCTCAGAACCAACTGAAGCGCAAGAACCCATCATAATAAAAATAGGGTCCTGACCTTTTAACAAAAGAGGATAAGAAAAAGCAGCAGAAAAATAGGCTCCTTTTTGATTGACATCTATCATTTGGCCTAGCTTTTCGGTTTCTTTATTAGACAACAAATCCTCAATTCTACAAGGATAATTAATACCAGCATTATTTATAAAAACATCAAGAGCTCCCTTATAATATTTTTTAATTTTATCAAAAGCTATTTTAAGCTGCGATATATCACTTACATCTCCAGGCACTGGAAAGGCTTTATTTGTATCAAATTCTTTATTAATAAGCTCCGCAGCAGTTTGGGCCAAATTTCTTTTGTAATCTAAGACAACAACTTGAGCTCCCTGTTCTGCTAAAGTATAAGCGATTTGTCTTCCAATACCTAAACCTCCCCCAGTAACAACAGTTCTTTTCCCTTCAAGTAAATCTTTCCCATAAAATTTTGAATACTCTGGTCTTTTCATTTTTTTATCTCTGCCAAAACTTGAACTGGCATAGCAAAAATTGATATAGCAATTATTAAATATAGCAATTATTAAACCGTAAACAATAACTACAAATAATAAATCGCATACAATAAATATAAATAGACTAAACCTGATACATATAGAGCGATCGCTGTATATGTGTTAGTTTTATTAATAGCGTTTTCCAACACCTTTTAACGTCTTTCATCTTTTAACGTCTTTCAATGTTTTTCAACATTTTCCATAAATTCTTTTTTGCCTCCCCCATTTTAATCTCTGCTTCTTTTAAATCCTCTTTTTCTTCCCATTCTCCTGGACAAACCCGGAACCCTTCCCCTGCCCAATCCTCTTCCACCAGAAAGCGGAGGTCCGTAAGGAAATGGTGTCGGTGCTGAGGGTGAGAGCGAAGAAGACGGAGTTTTTGGCTGTTCGTCTTTTTCTCCATTTGAAATTTTTTCTATCGCATCAAAGGGACAAATTCTTTGACATGTTCCACACTTTTTGCATTTGCTTTGGTCAATAAAAGCTTTCCCATCTTTCCCAATTTTAATTGCTCCGTGAGGACAAGCCTGAAGACAAGCTCCGCATCCGGCACATTTTAATTTGTTAACTCTGAATTTTACCCCGTCAGAATTTTTATTTTTTGACATATCTTTTATTACCTCGTTTAAAAATTAAACCAAGGGTTTTTTAACGAGGATTATATCTTAATTTTTTTTAATTTTTCTTTGATAAATGGGCACTGCTCTTTTTCGGTCTTCCCGTCCAAAACTGCCCGGATAAACTCATTGCAGGATTTAAATCCGCATTTCCCACAATTCAAATTAGGAATTAAGTTTTTCAATTCTTTGCCTGCTAAATATCTTTGATGAACGGCTTTTTCCTCTATGGTTTTGTTTCCATAACAATAACCACAAATTGCCGAAGGCATAGAATGTTTTAAAGTTAATTTTCCTGTTTTAATTTCCGGAGATGCCTTAATAGATTCAACAATATCAATCGTTCCCTCGCCGGTTAATCCGTTGACTTCTACTAATTTAGCTTTAGGGTTAACTTTTAAAACATTGGCTCTGAAGATTTCCCTCTCGGCTTGAGATATTAAATCTCCCTTGCTAATCGCTACTAAATCTGCTTTAGTTAAAATCGGACCGTATCGACTGGGCTCTCCGGAAATAACATCTAAAACGTTTATCCCCAATCCTTCTTCAATGTAAGGAGAACAGCGAAGACACAACCCGGCAGTTTCAATAAAAATAATATCTTTATCCTGATTATTTTTAATAATTTTAGGAATTTCTAAAGCGGTATAATGATCGGGGCAAAGTTCGCCAGCTAACTTTTTAATTGCAGGAATTTTGTACCTTTCGGAAATAAATTGATCATCTTCGGTTTTAAGACAATCAAACTTAGCAAAAAATAATTTAAAATCAGCTTTCAACTCTTGAATTACATATTTAATGACGCTGGTTTTCCCGGAACCGGGTGTTCCGGCAAAAATTACAAGTTTTACACCGTTAGAAATCTCCATAGATTTTTAACAAAACTCCACCTCGCTAAAAGATTTAATGGCACAAAATTTCTAACGGAGTGAATAACTATTTTATTGGTTCACAAAATAATTCTGTTTTTTCAACCTTTTCTCCCTGCCTTATTTTTTCCCTGAGCTCTAAGTTATAATTTCCCACCCAATTAAAATAATGACCAATACCCTTCTCCCTTAGAGTTGTCTTTAAAACTTTAATAATTCCCCCATTTTTAACTACAATTCTTTTATCGGTATTAAAAGCTAAAGTAGGATCATGGGTAACAATTAAAACAATTTTTCCTTCCTCTACTAAAATCTGCATTGCTTTTTCCTTATCAATTCCAGCGTTTTCTATTTCATCAATTAAAATAATAGGAGAAATACTAACATTAGCGATGTCTGAAATCATTAAAGCTCGGCTTTGCCCTCCTGATAAATTCAGGAGATTTATCTCTGGTGAAATTGGTTCGCCGGTTATTTCGTTAGCTTCTTCGATAACCTCTCTTATTAGTTTTGGATCAAATCTTTTTCCCCTAGCTTTCAGGTGTAAACTCAAAAAATTTTTAACAGAAATATCTGTTAAAAAGTTCATAGACTGAGCCAAAGAAGCAACTAATTTTCTTTTTGGCTCAAATCGTAATTTTTTATCCGCCTTTTTATCATTTACTAAGATTGTTCTCTTGCTTTTGCTATCGCCTTGAGCTAACTTTTCAATATCATAAAGAAGCTGGCTTTTTCCTGCTCCGGTTTGCCCTACAATAGCTACAATCTCTCCTTTTTTAATCTCAATTTTCTCAAATTTTTCTTTTTCCCCGAACTTATTTACTCCTGGTAAAATAGTAATTTTTTCGATTTCGGTTTTTACCCCATTAGAAATTGTTTTACTTGACATAGAATTATTTTTAGTAGGTACAATTTTAATGTATTAATACTCTCGATAAAGTAAATAAAAATTTTGAAATTTAAAAATTTTTATTGAAAAACTTCTAACAGGGTTCATAATTTAAAATTTAGTAGTTTTCCTTTAGAATAAGCTCTGACTAATTTTTTAGAATAGGGAATTTCTTTCTCAACATCTATTTTAAATCTTTTAGCAATTTTTTCAATTTTTGTTTTATCTCCCAAATCAGACTGATTTATAATTATTTTGGCTGGCACTTTAAGTTTTTTACATAAATCTAAAATCAAACTTAAATCATAAGCGCCCATTGGAGTTGGTTCAGTAACACAATAAGCTAATTCGCAATCCAAAAGAGCAGAGATTACCGGGCAATGAGTGCCGGCGGCCGTATCAAATAGAATATTATCTGCTTTTATTTTCTTGGCAAGCTTTGAAACAAATTTTTTCGTCTCGGTTACTACTGGACCGGTTTCTTCTAATCCAGATCTGGCGAGCCCGGTAACCAGCCAGAGATTATCACTTACCCTATTGAGAAAGATTTCTCCGGTTTTTTCTTTTTTTGGCTGAATAGCTTTGTGTGGACATACTATCCAGCAAGCTCCGCAACCAGAACATAAATCTTTAATAAAAATTGGATATTCCCCGGGGGATTGAAAAACAGCATTGCTTCGGCAAGTTTTGACGCACAAACCACACTTTTGACATTTCTTCTTATCTAAAACTGGGAACTCAGCATAAACCCTTTCTTTAGCTTTTTCAAGCTTCTGTCCTAAAAGCAGATGATCATTAGGGCATTCAATATCACAATCGCAAAGAATAACTTTCTTGCCCTCTTTGACAAATTTATCGGCGAGCAAAACAGCAACTGTTGATTTTCCGACACCTCCCTTGCCTCCTGTTATACATATTTTTTTCATGTTTTCAGCCTTTCAATTAAATCTTTAATTTTCTTATCAGATGAAATTATCTCTACTTCAATATTAAAATTCTCTAAGTTTTGTTTGGCATTAGGACCAATTTGTTTAGTTAAAACTTTATCAGCCCTAACTGCCTTGGCAAACCTGGCTCCTCGTGGATTTCCTTTTTCAAAATAAGGATTTTTTAAAATTTCTTTTTTAAAAATGCTTCCATCTTTTATATCAATTATTAGGTATTCTTCTTCTCCAAAAAGAGTGCTAATTTCGTTATTCTTCAAGGGAATAACTATCCTTTCTCCCAATTTCTTAGGTCCAATTCGCTCAAAGCCCTCAAGTTCGCCAATCCTCCTGCCCCATTTGGTTAAAACAATATTTCGGTCAACATTATAGGCTTTAATAGAAATAACTATTTGTTTCAATTCTGAAATGTTTTTTAATAATCTCTCTTCTAATGTCTGGGTAATTTTTTGGACATCTTCAACTTTTAACTTCGGCGGCAACTTAATTTTAATTTCAGCGAAATTGGTTGCTCCAATTTTTCTGCTTTTTAATTCAAAGATTTCTATCTTGTGGGAAGAACAAATCTTTTTAATTCTTTTTTCAACATCTTTATTTGCTACATCCAATAAAGAATCGGTAATCTCTCTTCCAACCCGAAATGCTTCATAGAGAATATAAGCGCCAATCCCCAACGCAATAACTGCATCGGCCCAACTAAAATACCTAACCAAAATCAAGCCTGCTAAAACTCCAACAGAAGATAAAGCATCGGCGCGAGAGTGTTCGGCATCAGCCACCAAGGCTAAGCTCTTGTCCTTTCTCCCATAATAAAATTTTAGCCGAGCTAAAATTTCAGTAACTAAAATTGAAATAATTACAACGACAATAGCTGTAACTGAAAATTTGACCAATTTTTCTCCTAAAAATCTCTGAATTGCTTCATACAGAATCCAGATACCAGAAACAGCCAAAAGAATACTAACAAAAAAACCGGCCAAACTCTCGGCCTTAAAATGCCCATACGGATGTTCTTCATCGGCCGGCCTCTTGGCTGTTTTAAGCCCTAAAAAAGTAACAAAAGAAGAAAAAACATCCAAACTAGAATGTATTCCATCTGCAATCAAGGCCACACTGCCAGTTAAAAAACCAAAAACCAGTTTAGAGACTCCTAATCCAAGATTCACAAAAACGCTAACTATTGAGACAGATTGAGAATTCATATTAAAAATTTCCACATTCTTATACTGCTATTGTTCGCTTCGCTCATTCATTGTTATATTGTTAACAATGTAGAGTAATTAAATTCTACGGCCTCGTCCTCTTTGGACTTTTCTTCCTTGACCAAGCCCTGGTCCTGGACCAGGACCACAAGGCATGGCTTCTGTTGCTCTCTGAAGCTTTCCTTTTTGATATTCTTGAAGAACATCTCGCGCCTTCATTTCTGGACTGCCAAGAAATATTTTTATTCCAGAACTGGCTAAAACCATAGAGGCATTGGGTCCAACATTTCCAGTAATCACTATATCAACTTTCTCATTAGCCACAATTTGAGCGGCTGTAATGCCGGCTCCACGCATCGCCTGTACCCCAGTATTTTTAATTGCTTTAATTAGTTTTCCTTTTTCATCAACAATCAAAAAATACATTGCTCTGCCAAAGCGAGGATCCAAAAAAGCGTCTAAGTTATTACTAACAGTTGAAATGCAAATTCTCATATATTTACCTAGTTCGAGTCATTGGTTGACCGCATTTAGGACAAATTTGTTCATAACAGGGTATCCCTCTTTGGTGAGGAACTTTTGCTCCACAATTTGGACAAAGGCATTCGCTTCCAGGACCCAATCCAAAACCGCCTGTCTGCCTGCCCCGGCCGCCTCCTCTGCCTAACCCCTGGCCTGTTCCTGGTCCCTGTCCAGCGGGTCCGGTTCCATTTTTAAAAGGTGACATAAAATTAAAGATAAATTTATTATTTCTTTGACCTTTATTTACTCTTTTTTGTATCCCTTAACTCTTTAAGTCGGTCCTCAAGAATCTTCATTTCTTCTTTCAAAGCATTCATTTCCTCTTTAATCATTTCTTTCTCTTGTTTAACTGGGGGGTGAACCGGCAGATAAGCAGTAGGATAATATCCCCAGCCGCCCCGGGCTGGATAACCCATTCTTTCTTTCTGCCAACCCGGCAAGCCATCAACTCTCGCCCAATTTCTCCATCCTCTTCCCATGCCTCGTCCAAAATCAGAGCCTCTTCCAAAAACTGGATTTGCGTAACCTGGAACATTATAACCTGAGCAATAACCAGCTCCTCTTCCTGTTCTCGGACCTTGACCTAAGGGTCCTGTTCCATTACCAAATGGCATATTTTTACTCTGTAGTGAAAATTTGACTGCCAATGGCAATTTAATGTTTTGCCATGCAAAACATTTGTCAAATTTCTTTACTGGGTTTATTATATCAGATTTAATTATTTTAATAAATCGACCTTTTAAATACAGAGTACATAATTTTCTATGTGCTCTGGCTCTCACTTGTCTATTATGAATATATACCCATAACGATATAAAGTCAAGGTGTAAACTGTTAATAATTAATAATTCTTTACCCAAGCCTGTTGACTTTTTATGGAGCATAGATGTACACTAAGCATAGACTAAAAGGTCAAGAAAATCATTTTTTGTTTTTAGGCAGTAATCATATGATATTCAACAAATCCAAAGATGGTCGTCCTCAAGAAGGTTTTACTCCAAGAGAGATGGTCAAAGGAAATTGGAAATGCGCTGACTGCGGAGCAGAAATAACTGAACTTCCATTTGAACCAACTCCAGACAGACCAATTTATTGCAGAGAGTGCTGGCAAAAGAAAAGAGACCAACGAAGACCGCAAAGATTTAATCGCTAATCCAAAATCAAAAGCCTTGCGAAACTATCGCAAGGCTTTTGATTTTGGATTAAAGTTCCTCTTTTTGAAATTTTTCCTCTTGAGTATCATCTAACTTTCTAATAATCTTTACAAGCTCTGCAAAATGTTCTTTCTCGTCATCTCTAATATGACCTAAAACTTTCTTAATTTCTTCATTATCAATTATATCTATATGTTCCTGATACTGATTTATGGCTTGCAGCTCTCCCACCAAATCCTCTCTCAAACTTTTTAAACTTTTGTTGTCCATATTTCTTAAATATTATTTAATTATACTTGACCTTGCGATATTTTTATTCTACCAAAAAATTACCAAACTGACAATGAAATCAAGCCCAAGAATGGGCTTGATTTCATTTATTTGATCTACTGGACTAATTCTTAAAGGCGGGTTACGTTTGTTGCGTTAGGTCCTTTTTCAGAATCAGCCTTTTCAAAAGACACCCTATCACCTACTTTTAACTCTTCGTAGGTCACACCCTTAAGTTCATTACCGTGAAAAAATAAATCTTTCTCTTCACCATCAACGTTAATAAATCCAAATCCTTTTTCTGTAAGAGTTTTAATTGTTCCTTCCATAATTGTGATATAAGTTAATTGATTAATGTTTTAAGGTTTTATCCTAAAGTTTAGTTCCCTTAATAAACTCGACTAAATTTTTATTAGGTAACTATCTTATATCCTTGAATTACAAAATGGGTTCGCAGCGAGGGTTCCGCAAACGTTTGAGTTCGCTTGAAACCAAGATTTTTCGCAGCAGAGCTGCCAAAATCGAGATTGAAAGATGAAATCAAGCGTTTGCGGAATACGCAGTAGAAGATATTTCGTAGTTCAAGGTTATACTAATAATATTAACATCTAAAAAATAATTTGTCAACCAAAAAACCATCTAACTGATAAGGGTGGAATTTTTCTCCGATGGACGTACGATGCCTGCCCCGCAGTGAAGCAACATGCCCCGTAGAGAGATTGCTCTCCTTCGTGGAGCTTCTACTGCTAGGGTTAGAACCTGCTTGATAGAAAGTTTGGCTTAAATTTTCCCCTACCATGCTGCTCACTATTTCTTTTCACCCCCTAATCGCGTTATTGCGATGGATTTATTTCCGGCCTTAATTGAATTGATTGAGCGGTAATGCTTCCGTCCTGATTTGTCGTTCCATTAATTGTGACTGACTTTCCGATTTCAAGGTCATCTGGAGTTCCGTTCACAAATTTACCAACTTCTGTGTTGCCCGAATAGAAGATGATTTTTGAACCGCCTTCCGGCATTTTTAGGGTTAAAGATTGCTCATCTTTGGCAATAACCTCGCCCGAAACAAAGTTTGAACCCGTTCCTCTTCCAGCCCCTCTCTGAAAAGTTCCTCCAACATTTCCCTGCAAGAGCTCTTGACGTTGTTCTGGAGACAAATTCTGAAAATTCTGATCTAGTTCGCCAAAATTTTGCTTCGCAAAATTTTGGCGGGTGCTTTGAGCATATTTCATACCGCCGTAAAAAGCTCCCGCACCGATTATAATGAGCGCGATAATAATTGGTAATATTTTTTTCATGCTAGCTTTTACATTATTAATAACTTTTATTCAATCGCTCGACCAAGCGATCTTTTATAATTGACAGCGATGGAGAAATGAAAGCTCGCTTTCATTTCTACCGAGCGAACCAATTATATAGTTTTACTCTATTCGTATCTTAATGCCTCTATTGGATTGAGCTTGGCAGCTTTCTGGGCTGGCCAGTAGCCAAAGCCGATCCCAATAGCGGCTGATACGCCAAAAGCCAGAAGGATAGAAAACATTGAGACACTTGTTGTTATACCGCCAAATTTAGCAATCAGCAAAGAAACAATCCAGCCGAAGATAACGCCAATGACTCCGCCAAGAAAAGTAAGCATGGTGGCTTCTGCAAGAAATTGAAAACTAATGTCTTTATTTTTAGCTCCAATGGCTTTGCGCAGGCCGATTTCCCGGGTTCTTTCGGTTACTGTGGTCATCATCATATTCATAATGCCGATACCGCCGACAATCAGAGAAATTCCGGCAATTGCCGCCAATAAAATGGTCATCGTATTGGTTATTGAAGAAGCAGCTCCAAGAATGTCCTGCTGAGACAAAGTGCTAAAATCGGCCATCTGGGGGTCTGAAATATTATGCAACCTCAAAAGAAGATTGGTGATTCCTAACTGGACCGAAGCCATCATTTGAGAACTTTCGGCCTGCACATTGATTGTTGAAACGACATCTGAGCCGGCTAAAAATCTTTGAGCAGTTGTTATGGGAATGAAAATCATGTCATCCTGACTGCCAAAACCGGTGCCTCCTTTGGATTGAGTTACTCCGATGATCTTAAAATTTATACCATTGATTCTTATTGTTTGTCCTAAGGGGTTAGCATTCTCGCCGAAAAGGTCGTCTCTGGTTGTCGGACCCAAAACTGCTACCTTTGACATATTGCGGACATTTTGATCAGAAATAAAAGAGCCCAAACCTATTTCATCATTTTTTACCTGCGGATAAGAAGAAACTGTTCCCACTATCTGGGTGTTGGTATTTTGACCCTTGGCTACTGCCTGATACCTTCTAGAAACCTCTGGCGCTACTGCCAAAACACCTGGGACTTCTTGAGCTATGGCCTCTGAATCTTCTATGGTTAAGCTTTGAGCTGAACCTCTTCCGGATGAAACTTGAGAAAAACTTCTTTGGAATCCCGGCATAACCGTAATTAAATTAGACCCCATAGATTGAATGCTTGATTCAATGGAGCCTGACGCTCCCTGGCCGATTGAAATCATTGCAATAACCGAACCAATCCCAATGACAATACCTAAAATAGTCAGGCCCGACCTTGTTTTATTGGCCCAAATTGCCAAATATGTTTCTTCAAATAAATCAGCGATAAGCATTTTATTCTTTAATTTGCTGAACCGTTTTAGAACGATGATTGACAACGTCCTCAATAATTTCTCCATCTTTGAGGGAAATTGTTCGCTTGGCGTGTTCAGCAATATATTTTTCGTGAGTAATCAAAATAACTGTTCGGCCCTGCTTATTTAAATTCTGAAAGGTTTCAAGAACGATTTCGCCGGTTTTACTATCAAGATTGCCGGTCGGTTCATCGGCCAAAATTAAAGAAGGATTATTCACTAAAGCCCGAGCAATAGCCACTCTTTGCATCTCGCCCCCCGAAAGCTGATTGGAAAGATGATAAAAACGAGCTTCGTCTAAACCTGCGCTCAATAGAGATTTCTTGGCGATTTCTTCTCTTTTGTCTTTTGAAACATTGGCATAAGCTAAAGGCAATACTGCATTTCGCAAAACTGTGGTTCTTGGCAAAAGATTAAAGGCCTGAAAAACAAAGCCGATTTTCTTTTTCCGAATATCGGCCAGTTCATCGTCAGAAAGTTTGGAAACGTCTTTTCCTCCAAAAAAATATTGGCCGTTAGTCGGAGCGTCCAAACAACCCAAAATGTGCATTAGGGTTGATTTGCCAGAGCCGGAAGGGCCAATAATAGCTACAAATTCACCATCGCTAATAGAAAAAGAAATGCCTTTTAGCACTTTGGTTTCAACATCGCCTGATTTATAGACTTTGGTGATGTTTCTAATTTCAATCATAAAGCATAAAATAAAGATAATTAATCGCCGCGGTAACGCATCATTTGAGAGCCGGACGATATCCCCCACCAGTGCTGATTCCCGGTATTCTTAAGCTGTTCTGTGTTTGACCTGTAGTAGTTTGAGTTTGATTTGGATTAATTGTTGAGGTCGCAACAATGTCGCCTTCTTGGAGACCAGAAACAATTTCAGTAGAAAAATCGTTTGAAAGACCAATTTCTACCGGCTGCATTTTTGGCGGGCTTGGCAGAATTGTTCCTGAAGTATTAGCTAATAATTGCTGGATAGTCTGCTCATCTGCTTCCACTAATTCAACATAGTAAGAATTTCCCTGGGATTTGACGGCGCTGCTCGGCAAAACCAAAACATCTGGTTTGGCATCGGTAATAATATCTGCGGTAACGCTATAACCTGGTTTAACTTGTTTTATGTCGGTATCAAAAGCAATCTTCACCCCATAGCTTACTACTCCTTGAGAAACCTGACCTACCGTATCAATCTCTAAAACCTTTCCTGAAATGCTCATATCCGGGAGGGCGTCAAAAGTAAGAGTTACTTTTTGACCAGCTTTCACTTTGGCTGCATCAATTTCATTAAGCATGAGTTCCGCTATTTTTTGTTGAGTAATAAGAGTAGCCAGAACAGAACCAGAAGAAACAGTGTCTCCTTTTCTTAAAGTATTGTTTACCTCTGCGATAACACCGCTAAAAGGCGCGTAAATATAATGATTAGCCAGCTCATCTTTGGCGTTCGCAAGAGATATCTCTCTCTGCGCTACGATATTTTGCTGAGTTCTGATATCAAGTGAATCAGCTTCGGCCTCAAGTTCTTCAAGCGAGAGTTTTTTATCTTCTAATTTTTCTTGAGCAGATTTAAAGTCCAATTCAGCATCTATTATTTTGTCCGGAGTGTCTTGAACTGTATTGTCAATAGTGTCTATGATTTGCTGAAGAGAACTGATAGTGGAAAAAACGGAAGAAAGATCGCTTTCGATCTTAGGACTCATCTTGTCAATATGAGAAGCTATATTAAAGTGCTCATAATTCGACACTCCGACAAGATCAAACATATGACGAGCGCTTTCTAATGCCTGAGCAATTACTTTGGTAGTTTTAAGGGTATCAACTAAAAGCTGATAAATAGTATCCTGTTTATCATCTCTATAAACTTCTCTAAAAAAGTCAAAGTTTTCATTAAAAAGCTTAAGGACTGGCTTGTAATCATCAAGAAATTTTTGGATAAATAGAGAATTGGAACCCAATATTAGTTTATAGTCAGCAATATGTTTATCTACGCTTTCTTTTGTTCCTAAGACATCTTTTAAATCTTTCATATAGTTAGATAACTTAAAGAAGGAAGTGGAAACATCGCTGTAGCCGTCTTCGTAAGCGCTCGCAAGTGTGCTTTCGACGTCCTCGTCAATGCTCTCATAATTCCTTTTCGCTATCTCAAGATCACGCTCAGCCTGTGCCAGGGCATTCTGTGCTTGAAGCAAAGATTGAGCGTCTGGCGGGGAAAGAAGTTCCTCTAAATCTATCTTTGCGCTCTCTAATGCAATTTCTGCATCATTGACCGATCTTTGCGCAGCACTCGTATCTATTAGCGCAAGAAGTTGACCTGTCTTTATTTCTTGATCTCTTGCGACATAAAGTGCGGCGAGCTCGCCAGAAACTTTTGGTTTAATGTCAATTTGATCCAAGACAGCTGCCTGACCAGAACCAGAAACCGAAACAATAAGGGTGCCTTTCTCAACGGCTGCCGTAAGATATTGCATCGGAACTTGCCCCTTAAAAAATCTGTTATAACTAAAGTAGCCTCCTGTAATCATCAAAGTAAGGATTATGAGCATAATAAATTTGTGCTTTAATATTTTGGAAAACATACCCGGTAGTAGAAATTCGACTTAAAATAATTAAAGATTAGCTTGATAAATTTGACCTGCTATTTTATTGCCAAATAGTAAAAATTCGAGGTTTTTATTTTACTCGCTTTTGGCGAGTATCTTGAATTTTCACTACCGGGCATATTTATCTAAAGAAAGGGAACCAAGAAGGTTTACGCAAGGGTTTTATATTTTTTCCGTCGAAAAGCCGTACAAGTTTTGCTTCAATTTGTCCTTCTTCGTTAGGAGAACCAATAATAACTACGTGATCACCAACCTTCAAGCCATCTTTTACCGTTTCCATCCCTTTTTTAGTAGCTGTATCTTCGGTAATTATAATTATTTTTTCTATATCGCCTCGACCCTTAATCACAAAACCGTTATCTTTAAGTTCAATAATTTCTCCGAACGCACCGTGACCTTCAATAAAATCTTCGGGCAAGGGCGGCATTTTTCGCCAATCGCCAAAGAATCCGCCCCGAGGTCCGGCAAAGTTCTTATGATAGCTTTCTGACCAACGATAAGAAAACTTCGCCTTCATTCCACCAACAACCATACCTGCGCCGAATATCAAAACAACAATCGCAAAACCAACCAGACCAATAACGACCCATTTGAGAGTATCACGCTTTATTTTTTTATTAGATTGTTTTTCTTCGTTCATATATTTTTATTAAAATTAGATTAATAATTATTTATTAAACAAAACCCTGC
>CAZUZH010000014.1:0-15847 GCA_964624815.1 uncultured Candidatus Saccharibacteria bacterium | reverse complement strand
TCATATTCAAGGCGCGAGGAGTGAAGTGTATCCTCTGGGATACATAAGCGACGAGTCCCCCCACTTAATCTGTACAGATTAAGTGGGGGGACGAGCAACGCAGAAGATGGCTCAAATTGGCCTGCCCAAAGGGAAGGCAAAGAATAGGCCAATTTCTTCGTTACTCCTCCTTGAAGTATTATTCTAATACTCCTTCGTCGTCGTGCCAGGTGCTCTCTCTGTAAACATAACACTGTACTGGCCAGAGAGATTTTTTCTTCTGGCTAGGCGCGAGGAGAGAAGTGTGCCTTTAGGCACATAAGCAACGAGTAACAACGCCAGAAGGAAAAATATCCTGGCCCCTTTGGGGAAGCTCAAAATTAAGAGATCTCTGTGTTGCTCCTCCTCAATGTGCTTTTCAAGCACACTTTCGTCGTCGCTCCTTGACCTCGCTTAATTTTGAGCTTCCAGTCCAATGTTATATTCGCAGATAGAGCACTAAACTTGACCTATTCTTTACCTTCTAAACCTTGATGTTAGTTCGTATCCTGCTGGGCTTAAAAGAATTTGTGTAACCATTCAATAAATTTAGAGTTATATTAAATTTATAATACTATGATTTTATTCTATATCATCATTTTCATTCTTTCCTGCGGGCTTCTTTACTGGTCTGGCAGATGGATGGTTGGAAGCTTAGTTAGAATAGCCCGTTTTTTGGGCTGGCGGGAGTTTGTTGTTGCTTTCTTTACAATTGCTTTGGCTGCGACTGCCCCCAATATTTTTGTTGGAATTTCTTCTGTTATTCATAGTATTCCAGAGCTTTCTTTTGGTGAAGTTCTTGGAGGAAATGTTGTGGACTTAACCATAGCTGTTGCTTTAGCTGTTCTGGTTGCCAAGGGTTTGCCGGCTAAAAGCCGGATGGTTCAAACGTCTTCTATTTTCACAATGGTAGTGGCTATTTTACCTTTGCTTTTAATATTAGACGGTGTTCTTGGAAGGGGAGACGGTATAATTTTAATTCTTTGTTTCTTTTTTTATGTTCTTTGGCTTTTTTCTAAAAAGGAAAGATTTACTAAGAAATATAACGAAGACGAGATGGTAGTTGTAAAGGGATTTAAAGTTTTTATAAAAGACTTAGGGAAAATAATTTTTGGAGTAGCTCTTTTATTGCTGGCAGCAGAGGGAATTGTCCGCTCATCTATATTTTTTGCCGAAAAGCTTAATCTGTCTTTAGTTTTAATCGGGCTTCTTATTGTTGGTTTAGGCAATGCTCTGCCGGAAACTTACTTTGCCGTTATTTCTGCTCGGAAAAAGCAGACTTGGATGATTTTGGGTAATTTAATGGGCTCTATTATAATGGCATCTACGTTGGGCTTGGGAACTGTTGCCCTGCTTTCTCCGATTAGGGTTATTGAGTTTTCTCAGTTTGCCGTTGCCCGTTTTTTTCTTATAGTTTCAGCCATTTTCTTTTTCTTATTTGTGCGCAGCAACAAAAAAATAAGCAAAAAAGAAGCTTTTGCTCTTTTGGTAATCTATTTCCTATTTATATTAGCCGAAATCCTGTTGAGATAGAAAGAGCAGAAAAAAAGTAAGCTTTTGAGAAATAAAAAGAGGCAAGCGTCCTATCGGTGGAGCTTTTTTTTATTGACGAGGGTTGTTAAAAATGCTAATCTATAATAATGCTCCGCAGAGAAACCCCGCGCCAATTCCGCTTCGCGGAATAGTAAGGGGCTGTGCTCAATTCGGTCGCTTCGTTTTGTAAACTATTTTCGAAACAAAGCTCCGTAGCTAGCTTTGCTCTGCTACAGGGGTTCTTCTACGAGGAATGATTTCTCTAACTACAATTCTTTTGATTTTGGTTATTTCAGCTTTATTGGTTGTGATTTTGCTTTTGATTAGAAAAAACTCGGAAAGGCCGACTAGTGATTCTTTTTTAATGCTTCAGGACCAGCTCAATAATATCAGCCGGGTTATGGATAATAAAATCTCTGAGCAGTTTGGCCAGAGCGCCAGGATTATTCAAAACGTAACCGAAAGACTTACCAAGCTTGATGAAACAAATAAGCAGGTAGTCGGATTTGCCGAACAGCTCCAGTCTCTCCAAAATATTCTCCAAAACCCAAAACAGCGGGGAATTTTGGGCGAATATTACCTGGAAGAGCTTTTAAAAAATGTTTTCAGTCCCAGTCAGTATCAGATGCAGTATCAATTTAAAGACGGTCAGATTGTTGACGCAGCGCTATTTGTCCGCGACAACAAAATTATTCCCATTGATTCAAAGTTTTCTTTGGAAAACTACAACCGGATTATTGAAGAAAAAGATCCGGTTCAGCGAGAACAGTTGGAAAAAGTTTTTCGCCAGGATTTGAAAAATCGGATTGAGGAAACAGCCAAATATATCCGACCCAACGAAGGAACTTTGGATTTCGCTTTTATGTTTATTCCAGCCGAAGCAGTTTATTATGATTTATTAGTTAATAAAGTTGGGGCAATTAAAAGCAACACCCGGGATTTGATTGATTACGCAATTAGAGACAAGCATGTTCATATAGTTTCTCCCACTTCTTTTTATGCTTATTTGCAGACCATTATCCAGGGCTTCCGGGCTTTTAAAATTGAGAAGTCAGTTCAGGAGATCCGAAAAAATGTGGAGATGCTAAGCCGTCATTTATTAAGTTATCAAGATTATTTAAGACGGCTTGGCAGTAATCTCGGTACTACTGTTAATGCTTATAACTTGGCATCTAAAGAGTTTAAAAAAATTGATAAAGATGTAATGAGGGTTAATGGTGGAGAACCGCAGATAGAAATTCAAGAATTAGATAAACCATCAGTAGAATAACATTTGACATTTGACATTTGACATTTGACAGCTTGTCAACTGTTAATAGTTATTTGTCAACAGAGCTTGTGTTAGCAATTATAAAAACCGGGGGCAAGCAGTATAAAGTTTCTCCTGGAGATAAGATAAAAATTGAAAAGATAAATAATGGCGTTGGCAAAGAAATACTCTTTAGCGAGGTTTTGTTATTAGAAAAACAAAGAAAGCTGGAAATTGGAACTCCTTTTGTAAAAGGGGCTAAAGTTACTGCTAAAATTTTATCACAAGGAAAGGGAAAAAAAGTAATTGTTTTTAAATATAAGCCAAAAACTCGGTATAAAAAAAAGAAGGGTCATAGGCAACCCTTTACCGAGGTTGAAATAGTCAAGATTATAAATTAACCTAATTATTCTAATTGACCTAATTGATCTAATCAATACCCAATATCTAAATCCCAATACCCAAAACGCTTTTAGACATTAGACATTGAGATTTGGGGATTGATTAGAATAATTAGAATAATTAGAAATTAGAATAATTCTATCTTCGGCTCTTTAGAGCCGAAGATAAGGTTTCTTCGTCCGCATATTCCAGTTCGCCGCCCATTGGAAGTCCGCGTCCCAATTTAGTAATCTGTTCAATGACCGGCAGGTTTTTTTTCAATAATATTTCTAAATAATTAGCGATCGCTTCGCCTTCAGTTGTTGAGTTGGTTGCAATAATAATTTCCTTAAAATTAGCGCCCTCAAGGTTAAACTTTTGAGGGTTTTTTATTCTTTCTATTAATTCAATAATCCTGATTTTTTTTTCTAATTCTTGATTATTTCTAATGTCAAACTTGGATAAGCTGTTTCCCAAAATAAAATAAAGCCCCTTGTAATTCTGAGTTTTTTCAATTGATTCCAAATCAGTTTCTTTTTCCACCAGACAAAGCATGGTTTTATCGCGAGTCGGGTTGGAACAGATTTCACAGAGCTTATTATCATTTTGAAACGGCTTAAAGCAAAAAGAACAGAGCTTTATACTTTCTTTTAATTCTTTAATTCCCATAGTTAATTCATCAATTTTTTCTTGCGGCAGTTTGATTAAATAAAAGACAAAGCGAGCCGCTGTGCGAGGACCCACCGTAGGGAATTTAACAAACAAATTAATTAATTTTTGAATAGACTTGGGAAACATTTTACTTTTTTAATCGCTGCCTTGAGGAGCTTGCATTTCGGTTTTTTCTAAATTCCTAAAAGAAACTCTCTGTTCATCAAAATACAGTTCAATTTTGCCAACTGGTCCATTGCGATGTTTGGCTATAATTATATCAGCAATATTTTTCCGCTCAGTATCTGGATTATATCTATCCTCGCGGTAGATAAAAAGAACAACATCCGCATCCTGCTCAATTGCCCCGGTTTCACGCAAATCTGATAATCTTGGAATTTGAGGGGACCTTTGTTCAACTGCCCGGGAAAGTTGGGAGAGGGCTAAAACGGGGATATTGAGTTCTCGAGCCAATCCTTTCAAAGATCTGGAGATTTCGGTCATTTGTTGAACCATGCTAAAACTTGGGGTCCTAGATTCCATCAGTTGTAAATAATCAACAATAATTAGACCGAGTCCTTTATCTGCCTGTAATCTCCGGGCCATTGCTCGCATTTGGAGAATGTTTGAAGTTGCAGCATCATCAATATAAATTGGGGCTTCGGACAAAAATCCCAAAGCTTGCTGAATTCTTGCAAAATCATTATCTTCGCCTTGGTTAGAAAGCTTCCCCGTTCTTATTTTCCATAAATCAATACTGGCTTGGGACGCAATTAATCTGTCAACTACTTGGTCTTTAGACATTTCCAGGCTAAAAATTCCAACCGGTAGTTTTTGGCGGATTGCAATATAACGGGCTATGTCAGTAGCCATAGCGCTTTTTCCCATTGATGGCCTGGAAGCCAGAATTATCAAGTCTGATTTTTGAAATCCAGCCAGAATATTATCTAAATTAGTAAAGCCGGTTGGGGTGCCGCGAAAAGAACCAGCCCCTTGTTTTGCTAATTCTTCAATTCTTTCAAAAGCTTCTTCAAGGGTTTCTTTTACGGGCACAAATTTTTGAGTTAAAGAGTGCTGAGCAATACTGAAAACTTTTTGTTCTGCTTTGTCCAATAAAACATCAACATCCTCGCTTTCATTATAGCCCATAACCCCGATTTCCTGACCGATGCTGATCAAATCCCGTAGAATTCTTTTTCGCTGGACAATTTTAGCGTAATTTAAAATATGAAGCGCAGTTGGAACAGAATTGACCATTTCAGTTAAATAAGCATTGCCGCCAATTTCCTCTAATTTGTTTTTTTCTTTTAAACGGTTGGCAACAGCCAGTAAATCAATCGGTTCGTTTTTTTCAAATAAATCAACCATTGATTGATAAATTTCCTGATGGATTTGTTTATAAAAATCCCTTGACTGTAAAAAATCAACCACTTTAATAATGGCTGATGTATCCAGCATCAAAGAACCAAGCAGGCTTTGTTCCGCTTCAACGCTCTGGGGAGGAATTTTTTCAGTAATTTCAGGATTGTTATTCATCAGTTATAGATTATCAGAAGCCAGGTGGGCTGTAAAGATTGACATGTGAAGAATGTGGGTATAAAACAATGTCCTGTTGCCTATCAACGAGACATTGGACGGCTGGACATTAAAAAAATGATGGGAGATTAATCTTGTTTTATGATTGACAAGATTGTAAAAAGGAGTATAATATAGACAAAAGAAAAGGAGAGCAAATTAATAATTGAATAGAGAAAAGGAAGGAGAGCAAAAATGAAAGGATTGATTGGAGTTGTAGGATTGGGTTTTATTCTTGTTTTTGGTTTTTCTGTTTCTCGCGCTGAAGTAGCTAAAAAAGCTGAAAAGCTCCAGCATAGTCTGACCGAAAATCTGCGAAAGGCCGGTCAGGAACTTTTACAGAATCAAGAGGCCAAACTTCAAGGGCTCAAGGAAAAGATTGACAAATATATCCAAGAGGAGATCTCCAAGGACAATTGGGTAAGTGGAAAGGAAATAAATGCCTTGCGGAAAGAAATTAGAAGATTCAACAAGGAAAAGAAAAGAGCAGATAAGAGATTAAGAATCTATAACCTTAAAACGGCAACGACTACCATTGATAAAAGGTCAGAACAAGTGCTTTCAGGGTATATAATCAAAGACAGGGATGGCAAGATAAGAAAACTCTTTGCTGAATTAACCGGCAAAGACCTGCCAGTGGGACGTACTATTAATTGGACTATCACCATTTTTGGTACATTTCTCATATTTGTTGCTTTTATGTATTGGTTTGTCTACAGAAAAGACACCAATGGCGAAAATATCTGTATAATTAAAGGGATAGTCCTTTTCGCCATCGGGGTACCAAGTCTGTTATATGGGGTAGGAGTTCTTTGACCAGCTTTAAACCACAAACGCCTGCGAGCTTTCACGGCCCGCAGGCGTATTTTTTTCCAAATGTCAATTGTCAAATGTTTTTTACCACCGGACCATTCGCACTATCTTCAACCCTAAATCCCTGTTTTTCAATTTGCTTGCGGAATTTGTCAGCTTCAGCCCATTTTTTCTGCTTTCGCAAGGACTCGCGCTTTTCTACCAATTTCTTAACGGAACTAGGGACAATAAGTTTTTTCGCCTTTGCTAAATCCAAGCCCAAAATCTTATCCCAATCAATTAGGATTTTTTTCTTGTTCCGATCTTTAACTTTTTTATCTTTAAGCAATTGCCAAACAACACTAATTGCCTGGGGCATATTCAAATCATCATTTACAGCTGTCAAAAATTTCTTTTTATATTTCTGATCAATTTTTCCGCCAGCACTTTCAAAACCAGCAACCTCGTCATAAAGTTTATTCAAAGCAGTTTGCGCGCCTGCCAGTCCTTTCCATGTAAAGTTAAACGGAGAACGATAATGAGCTGTCATATATAAATAACGCAAGGCCAAGGGAGAAAAATCCTTTTTCTCAAGGTCTGCCAAAGTAAAAAAGTTTTTCAGAGATTTGCTCATTTTTTGTCCTTCAACTTTCAAAAACCGGGGATGAAACCAGTATTTAACAAATTTTTTGCCAAAAGCCGCTTCTGACTGAGCAATCTCGCTTTCGTGATGAGGAAATATATTATCTTCGCCGCCAGTATGGATGTCAAAACTCGGACCCAGATATTTCATACTCATTGCCGAACACTCAATGTGCCAGCCCGGGAATCCGCGTCCCCAGGGAGAATCCCATTCCATCTGCCGTTTAACGCCTTTGGGCGTTAATTTCCAAAGAGCAAAATCTGCCGGATGCTTTTTCTGGGGATTTACTTCAATCCTGGCGCCAGCTTTCAAGTTCTTTATGGTGTTGCCGGACAATTTTCCATATTTGGGGAATTTCTGAACATTAAAATAAATACCGTCGTCAATTTTATAGCCGTATCCTTTTTTGACCAGAGTTTTAACAAGCCCAATCATTTCTTTAATGTGGTCAGTCGCTTTGCAAAGAACGTCAGGTTTAATTAGATTTAATTTTTCTCGGTTTTTAAGATAAATCTTGCTAAAATATTCTGCGATTTCCCAAACAGTCTTTTTCTTCTGATTGGCGCTTTTTTCCATTTTATCCTCTCCAGTATCGCTGTCAGAAGTTAAATGGCCAACGTCGGTAATATTCATCACCAATTTCA
The DNA here is from genome assembly GCA_964624815.1 of uncultured Candidatus Saccharibacteria bacterium. Classification (GTDB taxonomy): domain Bacteria; phylum Patescibacteriota; class Minisyncoccia; order Minisyncoccales; family CAZUZH01; genus CAZUZH01. The sequence goes on along the minus strand of CAZUZH010000014.1, from coordinate 8,361 downwards.
CCTTATAATCATTGTATTCCAAAACCCGGCGCAAAACATCAGCCTGTGTATAATTCCAGGCATGGCCGATGTGATCGTAATCATAAACAGTGGGACCACAGCTATACATCCCAACCCGGCCATTTTTAAATGGTTTAAAAACCTCTTTTTTTCCGGATAAAGTGTTATAGAGTTTGAGCATCATTTTAATAATTGCAAGTGAGGAGAAATGAAATAATTTATTCTTGCATTTCGACCGAACACAGTAATTATGTAGATAGCTTACTATCTCCATATTATCACTTTTTGATTTTTTGGGAAAGCTATGCTATGTTAAAATAATGAAAAAACAAGACCTAATTTATGCCATCTTTCTTTCTGAAGCAATGGCTTGGATTATTCTGGGAATCTCTGGCTACATTGAACTGCCAGTCGTAGTCCTCAACTGGGTCAAGTTTTTCCCAATAATATTACCCATTTTATCAATATTGGGAATAACCGGGAGTTGGTTGATTGCTAAGAAAATTCCAGTAATTTTCCAGATTGCCAAGTTTCTTTTAGTCGGAGCTTTTAATACTTTTGTTGATCTCGGCTTGCTCAATTTGTTAATGTGGATTTTTGCCGCAACATCTGGATGGACTTTTTCTTTTTTCAAAGCTATTTCTTTCAGTATTGCCGCAGTAAACTCTTATTTCTGGAATAAGTTTTGGACATTTAAGAAGAAAGAAACAAAAGCTTCGCCAAAAGAGTTTTTAAAGTTTTACTTAATCACTGGAATTGGATTTTTCCTCAATGTTACAATAGCTTCTTTGGTTGTTAATTTTATTGGTCCTCAATTCGGAATTATGGAAAAAGTATGGGCAAACATTGGAGCAATAATCGCAGTAATTATTGTTTCTACCTGGAACTTCTTAGGCTACAAATTTATCGTATTTAAGAAATAATGGTTAATTTAGTTTTATATCGTAAATATCGTCCGAAAACATTCGCAGAGGTTATTGGACAGGAGCATATTATTCAGACATTGACAAATGCCATTTCTTCTGGTATTATATCCCATGCGTATTTGTTCTCGGGACCAATGGGAACGGGAAAAACCACATTAGCCAGGCTTTTAGCCAAAGCAGTCAATTGCCAGAATCGCAAGGACAAAGAATTTGAACCCTGCAATCAATGTTCATCTTGTTTAGAAATAAATCAGGCTCGTTCAATAGATTTAATTGAGATTGACGCAGCCTCCCATCGTGGAATTGATGATATTAGAGACTTAAGAAATGGGATTAGAGTTGTTCCGACCAAATCAAAGTATAAGGTCTATATTATTGATGAGAGCCACCAATTGACACGCGACGCAGCCAATGCTCTTTTGAAAACATTGGAAGAGCCGCCAGCTCATGCTATTTTTATTTTAGCAACAACAGAAATTCACAAAATGATTCCCACAATTCTTTCCCGATGCCAGCGATTTGATTTTCGAAAGCTCACATTGTCAGAGATTATAAAAAGACTGGAAACAATCTGCAAAAAAGAAAAATCCAAAATTGAAAAGTCTGCTCTGGAAATTATTGCTTTGAACTCTAGAGGTTCAATTCGTGATGCTGAAAGCCTTTTGGATCAGGTTTTGACTTTTTCCGGAACAATGGACCAAAAAGAAATTAAAGCAGAAAATATAAAGGATTTGCTGGGATTAGTGGAGATAAGCGCTATTCAGAAATTCATTGATTTTATGAGTCAAAAAGATAAATCCAATGCCCTTTATTTTTTAAATGAAATTACTGAGGCTGGTTCTGATTTACAGGAGTTTACCAAAGCTTTAATTAATTATTTGAGACAGGCATTAATTTTTAAATTAGTCTGGGAGAGTACGGATAAAAGCCATGCTTTAAGCGGTTCAACCTTGTTAGAAGACGATACCCGCAAAAACAAGGGTGATAATGAGAAAGATAGATGGCTTTTTAACGGCCTTCTAACGGGTTTGACAAAAGAAGAATTTGAAAAATTAGAACAACAGGCGGAAAAATTTCCAAGCAAAGAACTCCAACGCATTTTAGATCTTCTATTGGAAGCGGAAAACAAAATGAAATATTCGCCAATACCACAGTTGCCATTAGAACTGGCAATAATTGAGGCAATCGGAGAGTAATTCCGGGATCGTCTAATGGTAGGACAACAGCCCTTGGAGCTGTATATCTTGGTTCGAATCCAAGTCCCGGAGCAGGCATCTGCTCGGTTCAAGCGACCGAGCCGCCTCAAAAACACTTCTCACCGGGGCTGTTTTTGTTTATAACCGCAACGGTTTTTGGGAGTCCAGATCCCATCTGTTGATAACTTTTACCCCGCAAATTCTGGCCAGAATCTAAATAATATGCATTTGTGGATAAGTGCGTTTGACAACCGACCATTTGGTCGGTTATTATATTATAATAATATGAAAAACGAAGATGTAACCAAAAGACAGAAAGAAGTTTTAAAAATCATTTACGAGAGTTTAATAACTGCTGGTTTTCCGCCATCATTTAGCGAGTTGAAAGAGAGATTAAAAATTTCTTCTAATCAATCTCTTTTAGATTTTTTTTCGATTTTAGAAAAGAAAAATTTAATCAGCAGAGAAGAGGGTTCTGCTCGCGGTATCAAAATTCTTAAAAAAGGATACAGGGCAATAAATGCCCGTCCCTTGGCACCCGTTGTGGGTATCACTTTGGCAGGCAGTTTTACCGAAGCCATAGAAGAAATAGACGCCTGGCAGCCGCTATCAAAAGATGTTGAGACTATTGCCGAAGACGTAATGATTCTGCGCGTTATGGGGGATTCAATGATTAATGCTAATATTAAAGATGGAGATTTGATTTTATTTAAAAAAACAAATGAGTTTTCTTCCGGCGATATAGTTTTGGCTCAAACGCCAGACGGAACGACAGTTAAGCGATTTATTTCTCAGGATAAGCCGCCCTATAAATTTCTAAAACCTGAAAATCCAAAATATCCGATGATTCCTTTTACCGACCAAATGGAAATAATCGGCAAGATGGTCAAAAAAAATAACCCAATTCCGGAAAAAAATAAGAAAAAGATAGAGGCACAAAAACCATACTACGAAAAACCAAGATTTAAACTTTATCAAGCCAACTGTTTAGACATCCTCGCCGATCTTCCAGAAAATTCAGTTGATATGCTTTTTGCCGATCCGCCCTATCTTTTATCTAACGGAGGTTTTACTCTCCATGCTGGGCGGCGCGTAAGCGTTAATAAGGGAGAGTGGGATAAGAGCGGCGGATTAAAGAAAGATTTTGAATTTCATCTTGGATGGATAAAAGCCGTAAAACGTATTTTAAAGCCTAACGGTACGATTTGGATTAGCGGAACTTACCATTCGATTTATCAATGCGGTTTTGCGCTTCAATCCGCCGGATTCCATATTCTTAATGATATTTCATGGTTTAAGCCGAATGCTTCTCCGAATTTAAGTTGCCGTTACTTCACCGCAAGTCACGAAACTTTACTTTGGGCGCGCAAAGATAAAAAATCAAAACATACTTTTAATTATAATTTAATGAAAAATGGTAATTGGTCAGAGGATCGTCTTAAAAAACCGGGGTTTCAAATGCGTTCAGTTTGGGCAATAGGAACACCGAAAACAGTTGAAAAAAAATTCGGCAAACACCCAACACAAAAACCTGAAGACTTACTAAAACGAATTGTACTTGCGAGTACCAATAAGGGCGATTTAATTCTCGATCCATTTACTGGAAGTTCAACGACTGGCATCGCTGCTTATCTTTTAGGACGACATTTTATCGGTGTTGACACCGATCCGAAGTTTCTGGATTTATCAATAAAACGGTTTGAGGAGTTAGATAAAAACTTAAAAAATAAATTAAAATAATTTTATGAAAAAAGGTGGCATAGGTGGTGCTAATACAAAAACAGGACTTTATTTTGAGGGTAAAGTTAATTTTTTGACTTTCATAGCAAAACAACAAAATTATAGTATAAAAGGAAACACGATTTTTTATAATGGCGAAAAAGTCGCCTTGTCTTTTAAAAAATATGGATTATATAAATATTTAGAGCAGAATGGAGTAGATTATCAAAAGATTATTTCTAAAAGACTTTTACCTGATGATGCGATATTTGTTATTGTCAACAATACTCTATTCATCCTTGAAATCAAATTTAAAGAGGTGGCTGGTTCTACCGATGAAAAATTACAAACCTGTGATTTTAAGATAAAGCAATACAGAAAGCTTTTATCACAATTGAATATTGAAGTACAGTATGTTTATATTCTGAATGACTGGTTCAAAAAACCAGAATATAAAGATGTTTTAGATTATATTATTTCAATTAGTGGTTGCTCATATTATTTTAATTATTTACGACTGCAGAAAATAGGATTGCCCATACCAAGATAAGAAAAAATTTAAGTCAGTTTTCACAAATAGAAAAAATAGTGTCAACTCTATTTTCAAAAAAATAACTGAACAAAAAGCCCACCTCCGAGAGGGTCAAATTTTTACAAATTTTGAGAGAGTGTTACACCATTAAAAAATAATTTATAATACCAAATGGGCACTACCATTTAAAAATTATCCATTTCTATCTATTGCAATATGCTTAATCACAGCGAACTATATACAAAAGAATTAGAATATGTAAGAAAAACAGGTGCCATACTAAGAAATGTTGTAGTGCTCTCTGCTATGATTGAAGCTCATATAGTATTTTTAGTTAGTAATTTTTTAGAATAATAAAATTTATGAGGAAAGCTGACAAGGATAAGGAAAAATCAGACCCTAAAAAGAAAAAAGCAATAGAGAAAGATTTCCAATTGAAAAAACAAAAGACAATCACACAAATATTTACCTTGGCGGATACGATGGTAAAGTGTCAAAATAAGATGTGCAGTAAAGTAAAAAAGAAAAAATCGCTGGAAGGACGATTTTTTGATATAATGAAATAATGCAAAAAGAATTAAAAAATTGTGCTTTTATAGATAGTCAGAATGTTAATCTAGGAATTCGCGAACTTGGATGGAAATTAGATTTTAGAAAATTTAGAATTTATTTAAAAGAAAAATATGCCGTAAAGCAAGCCTATCTTTTTATCGGTTATTTACCCGAAAATCAGGATATGTATAATTCGCTTCAAAAATACGGATATTTATTAGTTTTTAAACCAGTGCTTAAAAGTAAAGATGGCGAGGTAAAAGGCAATGTTGACGCTGATTTAGTTTTATAGGCAATGATTGATTTTGATAACTATGATAAAGCCGTTATTGTGACTAGTGATGATGATTTTTGTTGTTTGGTTAGATATTTTTATAATAAAGGAAAATTGTTAAAGGTACTGAGTCCAAATCGCAAAAATTGTTCTATCTTATTAACCAGGGCAGCGAAAGAGAAAATTGATTTTATGGATAGTATTAAGATAAGATTAGAGTATTTAAAATGAAAAAGCACCGCAGAGGGACAGAACCCAAAGAAGTGCTTTCTTGTCATGATTCTATTATAAGTATAGCAAACTGAAAATATTTGTCAATAGTTTAATTGGGGATAACCCCCCGCCAGCGCCTTTGGCGCGGGCAGTGAAAATAAACTTATGAAATTTTCTGTTTCAAAAAATAAATTAAAAGAAAATTTATACAGCTTTATGCGGAGATGCCGATATCATCCGCTTAAAGATAGTTATGTCAGACCTCTATCAGCCGGCGATTATCCGCGTTTTCATTTATATATTAAAAATAAGGGAGAAGAATATATTTTTAATCTTCACTTGGACCAGAAAAAAAAGAGTTATGGAAAAGAAACAGCGCATAGCGGAGAGTATGGTGGAAAACTTATTGAAGAAGAGGTTGAAAGGATTAAAAATCTTATTGAAAAATTTAAATAGATTTTGTATTGTATTTTGACAAATAAAATCTAATTTGCTATAATTACAGTTAGCAGTCCAAATCTTTCAACAAAAAAGGAGGGAAAGATGAGGGAAAGAGCCTTGGGCCTAATAGATTTTAGATTAGAGGATCTTGAGAAAGAATTAGCAGAATCAAAAACGAGCTATCCAAGATGTTTAGTTATTAATGAAATAGGAGTAATTTGGGCAGAGAAACCAGAAAAAAGAGCAGAAGTAATTTTGAGAGAGTTGTTAGGCAGCGATTCAGATAAGGATCGGGCCTTGGCTTATTGTTATCTTTCAACTGTAGCGGCAAAAACAGAAAAAGAAACAGAGAACGCTCTTCAGAAGTTTGAAGGAAAAGAATATAACGGAGAAATTATTAGAAATGCTAAAAGGCAAATAGAACGCATAAGAAGGGAACTTGCCCAAAAGTGGAATTGAAAGGAGGAAAATGAAAATTACCGCAGCTGGTTTTATCCTTACTTTAATAAGTCTCTGGTTTGTTTGGGGTTCTTATCTTCTCCAAAGAGATAAAGATGAGGAGAAACTAAAGCATGGAAACGGCTAAATAGATTTCTCGGCAAATTGGCGGAAGAAAGGTTCTATTCCTTTCGGTTGGCTCCATATCTATGGGAAGCGCTCTGCGCTTCCCGTTTTTATTTGATTTTTAACTGGGAACATAATAAAATAAAATAATGCCGAAATTAACCAAAGAAAAACAAAAAGAAAAAGAAAACAAAAAGAAGAAGGAAGAGACTGATATTCAGCAAATAGTTAATCATTATTTTTACAGCAAGGGTTTAACATTGGAAGGAATTAAAGAAAATGCTAAAAAGAAAAAAATAATTTATTCAAGATTTACCAGGCCCGCAAAACAGCTTTTGGAATTAGCCGGCTCAGTAAAAAAAGCCAAAAAGGCAATTGACAAGGTCGCCAAATGGGCTAATTCCCGAGCTCTGGACTATGCGATTGAGACAGTTTTTAAAAAATGGCTGGAATTAGACAGATTAAAGCCAAAAGAAATTGTTAAAAAACCTTTTTATAATAATAATTCAATGGTTTGGTCAGAAACAAAAAGAAAATGGTATGTGATAACGCCGGAAAATGATTGGCTGGAATTTGCAGGCAAAAAAGAGGACATAGAGTGGCGGATAGTAAAATAGATATTTGATATTAGGCTTGTAATAGATTTTCAGATAATTATATAAAATTATAAAAATTCTATAGAAAAATTACTAAAAGGATATGATTTCGTATACTGAACTTAAAAAAGGTGTGAAGATTATTTTAGAAAAACAGCCTTATGAAATTATTGAGTCTCGTTTACTTTTTAAAGGCCGTGGGCATTCTGTCTGCCAAGCGAAGTTAAAGAATCTTGTTACTGGAAATGCTGTCTCGCGAACTTTCCATCCCTCAGACAGTTTTGAAGAAGCAGATGTTTCAGAGTTAAAATCTAAATTTATATATTTTCATAGAGATAAATATATTTTTGAACCCAGCCGCAGTTCCTCATTCGTGGAAATTGGGATTGGTAAAAGGTTTGAATTATCTAATGAACAAATAGGAGATAATTCTAAATTTTTAAAACCTAATCAAGAGGTAAAAACTTTTATTTTTGATGGGAAAATAATTAATATCTCTATACCAATCAAAATTGAATTAAAAGTTACTGGGGCTCCGCCAGGAATCCAAGGAGGCCGCTCACAACCAGGCAGTAAACTAGTGACATTGGAAACTGGCGCAAAAGTCAACACCCCCTTGTTTATTGAAACAGGGGATGTAATTCAGATAAACACAGAAACTGGGGAGTATGTAAGGAGAATTAAATAATTAATATATAATTTTGTCAATAGTGCGGGGTTTTTTATTTTATGATAGTATAAAAAAATGAAACACCGATTATTTATTGCCATTAATCTGCCGGAGGACATAAAAAAAGAGCTTGGCAAATATCAGAACAAATGGTCGGAATTGCCGGTGAGATGGGTAAAGGGTTATAATTTACATATCACTTTGGTTTTTATTGGATATTCTGATGACCAAGGTGTTTTAGAGATTTGTAATTTAACTAAAGAAATAGCCCAAAGACATAAGCCGTTTTCAATTAAATTAAATCGAGTTTGTTATGGTCCCAAGCCCAAATTCCGAGAACGCGGAACTGGGGCAGGACAAGCCCCGCCGAAACCACCGCGTATGATATGGGTAACAGGAGAATCGGTAAACGAGTTTGTTTCCTTGAAAAACGATTTGGAAAAAGAAATGATAGAATCAGAAAACATTCGATTTTCTCCAGAAAATCGCAAACCAACAATTCATATTACATTGGGCAGAATTAGGCAATGGGATTTTCGCAGAATAGAGCCGGAAGAACGGCCAGAAGTTGATGAAGAGATCGGTCTAACTTTTTCAATAGAAACAATTGAGCTAATGGAAAGCCAATTAAAAAAAACCGGTGCTGAATACGCGGTTTTAGAGTCATTCCAATTAGGC
>CAZUZH010000013.1:6323-17066 GCA_964624815.1 uncultured Candidatus Saccharibacteria bacterium | reverse complement strand
CTTGCGCGAGATGAGGAATTTTACTATGATTAGAGTATGTTAAACAAATACCTGTCTTATTTTCAAAAAGATATTGCTATTGATTTAGGCACTGCCAACTCTTTGGTTTATGTGCCTGGCAGAGGCATTGTTATTTCCGAGCCGTCAGTAGTCGCTATTAACCAGAAAACTGGTCAGGTTTTGGCAATTGGCGATGAAGCAAAGAAAATGGTTGGACGAACACCGGCTCACATTGTTGCTGTTAGGCCCTTAGTTCAAGGAGTTATCTCTGATTTTGAGGTAACTGAGCAGATGCTTAAATATTTTATTGAAAAAGTTCATCATAAAAAATTTATATTGGGTCTGAGACCTCGTATAATTATCGGTATTCCATGCGGCGTTACAGAAGTGGAGAAAAGGGCAGTTTGCGATGCGGCTAAGAATGCTGGGGCTAAAATAGTCTTTTTGATTGAGCAGCCAATGGCTGCAGCTATTGGCGCGCGTTTGGATGTTCAGGAGGCTGGCGGAAATCTAATTGTTGATATTGGCGGAGGCACTACAGAGATTGCTGTAATTTCTCTTGGCGGAATAGTTTTAGCCAAGAGCCTGCGAATTGCCGGAGATAAACTTAGTGATGATATTGTTCATTTTGCCCAGGAGGAGTATAAGATTTTAATTGGGGAAAGAACGGCTGAAAATATTAAAATTGGCATTGGTTCGGCTTATAGTTTAAAAGAAAAACTGGAAATGCCGATGCGGGGAAGAAATTTAATAACTGGCCTTCCAGAGGAGATATTGGTTAACGATGATGACATAAGGAGAGCAATGGAAAAATCAGTGAAGCAGATTGTAAGCGCCGTCAAAAGTACCATTGAGGAAACACCGCCAGAGCTTTTATCTGATATTATGTCAAAGGGTATTTTCCTGGCGGGGGGAGGAAGCCTGCTTCGCGGATTAGATGTTTTGCTTACAAGGGAGACGAAAGTTCCAACCAAGATTGTTGACGATCCTTTAACTGCTGTTGTGCGTGGAGCAGGAATAAGCCTGGAAAACATTGACCAACTTCAGGAGGTTTTGGTGGAAAGCCATGAGGAGGAACCACCTAAGTGAAATTTCTAATTTCTGATCAAATACCCTGGACGCGAAACCCAGCCTCAGTTTTGAAAAAAACTGGAGCTGGGCGAAGCGGACCCCCTGGAGGGCCGATGACTAATGACTAAATGTCAAAAAACTTTAATTATATAGATAGTTAATAATTTATGATAACTAAAGAAAACGTTAAACATATTACTAAACTTGCTAGGATTGGATTAACCTCGAAAGAAATTGGGAAAATGCAGAAAGAGCTTTCTGCAATATTTGATTACATTGGGCAATTAAAAGAGGTTGATGTTTCTGAAGTTCAGCCGACTACTCATTCTATTATTTTGGAAAATGTAATGCGTGAGGACAAAGGTCAAGCATCAAAGAACGCTAAAAGACTGATTGATGCGGCACCTGAAAGAGAAAAAGAGTTTGTGAAAGTGAAGTCAATACTGAGTTAATTTTCAATTTTCAATTTTCATTAAATTTTCAATGACTCAATTTTTAAACTTAACCATTCCTAAAATTCATGAAAAACTTCTTAAACGGGAGTTTTCAGCGATAGAATTGACTAAGAGCTATTTGGAACGAATCAAAAAGAAGAATAAAGATATTTTTGCTTTTATTACAATTTCTGAAGACTTAGCTCTTTTGCAAGCAAAAAAAGCTGACGAATTAATTGCTAAAAGCAAAAAAGTCCCTATTTTAGCTGGGATTCCAATGGGAATTAAAGATAATATTTTAATTAAAGATGTTAAATGCACTGCTGGTTCCAAAATTTTAGAAAACTATATTGCTCCCTATGATGCTGCAGTAATTGAAAAGCTTAAGTCTCATGGAGCAGTTTTTTTAGGAAAAACAAACCTTGATGAATTTGCTATGGGTGGTTCCTGCGAGAGGTCAGCTTTTGGTCCAACGAAGAATCCCTATGATTTGTCTCGAGTTCCTGGCGGGTCATCAGGAGGGTCAGCCGCTGCTGTATCATCTGATATGTGTGTTTGCGCTTTGGGTTCTGATACTGGCGGGTCTATTCGCCAGCCAGCTTCTTTTTGCGGAGTAATCGGAATGAAGCCGACTTATGGAACTGTTTCTCGCTATGGCTTGATTGCTTTTGCTTCGTCATTAGACCAGATAGGGCCGATTACAAAAACATCAGAAGATGCTAAAATAGTATTAGAGGCAATAGCCGGAAAAGATGATAAAGACTCAACTAGTATAGTAATAAAGAAAAAGTTGCAAGTTAAAAATTACAATTTGCAAAATTTAAGAATTGGAGTTCCAAAAGAATACTTTGAAGGTGGGATTGATACAGAAGTAGAGAGAATAATTAAAAAGGCGATTGGGAGATTTGAAGAGCTTGGCGCCAAGGTTAAGGAAATAAGTCTGCCTCATACAAAATACGCCTTGCCGGTTTATTATATAATTTCTCCATCAGAGGCCAGCGCTAATTTGGCCCGTTTTGACGGAGTAAGATATGGAATGAGTAAAGTCAAAAGTCAAAAGTCAAAAGTCAAAAGTTTATTAGATGCTTACTTGCAGATTAGGGGAGAGGGATTTGGCGAGGAGGTGCGGCGTCGTATAATGCTTGGAACTTATGCTTTGTCAGCAGGTTATTATGACGCTTATTATTTAAGGGCGCAAAAAGTGCGGACTTTGATAAAACAGGATTTTGACAAGGCATTTCAAAAAGTAGATGTAATATTAACTCCGACATCTCCAACGCCAGCTTTCAAGATCGGTGAAAAAATTACCGATCCATTAACAATGTATTTGGCTGACATTTTTACGATTGCTGTTAATTTAGCCGGTGTGCCGTCATTGTCTTTGCCTGTCGGCAGGGCAGGGGATTTGCCGGTCGGAATTCAAATTATTGGCAAACCTTTGGATGATTATGAGATATTAGATATCGCTCAGGCTTTTGAGCAAAAATATGAAAATTCCTGATATTATTTCATATATTTTATCTCCCGAGCTTCAGGAGAAACTTTTGCCAATGAGAGTTATTTTTATAGCGCTTTCTTTGATTTTTATTATCGGTATCATTCTGCTTACAAGTAAAACTACTTATTTAAGAATAAAATACAGACAGGGCCTTACAGAGTTTTCCAAGTTTAAACCTTTTGGACTCCGAAAACTCATAAAGCGATGGAAGAGGATTAAAAAAAGGTTGGATAAAAATAATGTAAACAATGCCAAATTAGCTATTCTGGAGGCTGATAAATTAGTTGATGATATTTTGAAGAGATTGGGTTATACGGGCGAGAACTTGGACGATAGGTTAGAGAAAATAGATACTAATCTTGTTCCGAGTTTAGAAATACTGCAGGAGATTCATATTACCAGTAAAAAAATCAGCGAGCATTACGATTATTATTTGACAATGAAAGACTCTAAATCCATTATTGAAAAGTATGAGAAGGTTCTACAAGAGTTACAGGTATTTTAGTTGATTTTTTTGCGAAAATAATGTAAAATAGATACATATCGCGGGGTGGACCAGTAGTAGGTTGCCAGCCTCATAAGCTGGAGACGTCCGTGCAATTCGGGCCCCCGCAACAATGTAAAATTTATAGAGCAAATAAAAAAGACACGTAAATTAGATAAATTTTTTTATAAAAGTGGTTACTGTTGGAGAATCCTCACTAATTTATGGATGGGGATTGAAATAGTTCTTTTTGTTATATCTTTTCTTTCGGGTTCTTTTTACGAATCATTGGCAAATATAAGCGGAGTGATTTATTTAGCCCTTTTAAGCATTTATGTCGGTACTAAAGAATTCAATCGCTGGCATAATTATCATAAATCAATCCACTACGGGGAGTTGTCAATAATCTTTTGGACGATTTTAGTGATATGGTTAATGGTTTTGAATATAATTCATAAAGGACGTTTTCATTTTCCAAATGAGTTAGTTGCGCTTTATATTGCTGTTTTGGGAATTTTTGCTATTACCCAAGAGTCAAAAGCTCTTTACAAAACAGGTATAAAGAAATAAAATTATGGCGGTGTAGCTCAGCGGTTAGAGCAGTAGCATCATAAGCTATGTGTCGGGGGTTCGAATCCCTTCGCCGCTACATAAAAATTTTTGGTCGCGTGGTGTAGCCCGGCTAACACATCTCCTTGTCACGGAGAAGATCGTGGGTTCAAATCCCATCGCGACCGCTTATTGTCCATCTATCTTCCAATTGGCGAATGGGTGGTTTTTTGATGAACCTTGCAAGCACTCTTGAATTTTACGACAGGTGTCGAAAAATTCAACAAAGGTTATCTTCTTTTCCCACGAACAATCCGTGGATAAGTGGACATAGCAAGCAAACGGTCGTTAGCTTGCTATGTCCAGGTTACGCTTCTGGAAAAAAATGCCCGCTGTGGTTATAATCGTTTCTCCATATCCTCACTTTAGTCATAATAGGTTTTTATTGAGTTGCCGTAGAAATACTTGACCCAGTAAAGCGATAATCTTCAATGCTTGACATCTGAGTATACTTGGACTTGACATTATTTCTTGTAAGAGTATAATAGAATTAGAGTTATTAAAGGTCACATAATTAAAACTAAAAAGCAAAACAAGCAAAAGTTAATAAACCCAGACACAGTTTTTTTAGAACTGTAGCTGGGTAAAGAATATTTATATTCTTATAAATATTTAAGTTAAAATTGCTAAGTTTAGATTTTTATCGTGGATTTTAAAGAAAGAAGAGGTGGAGACTTTGAACGCAGAATGTTCCAGGGAAACTGGAAATGCGCTGACTGCGGAGCTGAAATAAAAGAACTTCCATTTGAGCCTCGTGAAGGCTCAGAGGTATTCTGCAAAGAATGTTACCGCAAAAGAAGACCACCCAGAAGAGATTACTCTTCATAAACTATTAAAAATCCTGCCGCGCTTCGCGTGGCAGGATTTTTGTTATGCTCCATTGACCATTACGCCCAACTAGGTGTGGGTTGACAAGAATTAGATACCATAGCGCTTACGAATATACTATTGCTGCTACTCAGGAAGTAGAGATAAAGGCAGTGAGCACTGGCAGACTTTCTCCTTTAGAAATATTAGACACAGGAGAATTGGCGTATCAAAATCTTGGTCTCACAGCAAGCGAAAGGATAAAAGAGCTCCGAGACAAAGCGGGATCGTATAATGGAACATTGAAGAGATACAGGCGATGGAATCGCCTCTGGTTTGCCGGAGCATTCGTAGCTGATGTTCCAGAAGGGCTGAGGTTAATAGTTCTGAAGTGATAAATAGATAGTCACTAAGGAGTTAATAGTCGTCTCAATGAAGCGACTATTTTATTGTTTTTTTATCCACAGAAATGGGTTGATTTTAGGTTAATTTTAGGGTAAAATAAAAGTATAGATATATGGCAAAAATTGACTTGAAAACTTTTAAAATTCAGGCCTTAAAAGATATCAAAGAGGCCAAGGATTTGAAGGAATTAGACGCAGTTTATAAAAAGTATTTAGGCAAAAAAGGGGAATTGACCCTGTTTTTGCGGTCTTTAAAGGACATAGCAGAAAAAGAAAGAAAAAAACAAGGAAAGATAGCTAATGAATTAAAAAAGGAGCTAAGCTCCTTAATAGGAAAAACGAGTAAAAAACTTCAAAAATTAAGCCCAAAAAAACATGATGATTGGTTAGACGTTACTATCCCTGTTAAAAAACCAACTCTTGGTCATTTGCACCCATTGACCTCAATCAAAAGACAAGTTAATGAAATTTTCCAAGCAATGGGTTTTTCTATTGTTAGCGGTCCGGAAGTTGAAACTGAGTGGTACAATTTTGATGCTCTTAATATTCCCAAAGACCACCCGGCGAGAGATGCGTGGGATACTTTCTGGCTTAAAGGTTCTTCAAGAATGCTGCTGCGCACACATACAAGTCCAGTTCAGATTCGCTATATGGAGAAAAATAACCCACCCTTGAGAATTATTGTTCCTGGCAGATGCTTTCGGCACGAAGCTACTGATGCTTCTCATGATATTCAGTTTGAGCAGCTGGAAGGATTAATGGTTGGTAAGAAAATTTCTGTTGGCAATTTCAAAGCAATAATTCTGGAGTTTTTCCAGAGATTTTTTCACAAATCAGTAGATATCCGCCTTAGACCAAGCTTTTTTCCATTTACCGAGCCTAGTTTTGAAGTTGATATGAGCTGTGTTAATTGTAAGGGAAAGGGATGTTCTGTCTGTTCACAAACAGGCTGGCTGGAAATGCTCGGCGCTGGCATGGTTAATCCAGAAGTATATAAATCAGCTGGCCTAAATCCAAAAAACTGGCAGGGATTTGCTTTTGGCATTGGAATAGACAGACTGGCAATGATGAAGTATAAGGTGAATGACATCCGACTTTTCTATGGAGGAGATTTAAGATTCCTTAGACAATTTTAATAGCCGTCCTAGTTTTAAATGACCAATTAACCCAATTATTCTAATTAGTCTAATTTCACCACGTTAGAAATCTTTGATTTTCTAACTGGGCAAGAATCCCAAATCCCAATATTTAATGTCTAAAAGTGTTTTGGGTATTGGGACTTAGACATTAGGATTTGATTAGGGCAATTAGGTTAATTAGAGCAATTGGAATAATTTCGTATTTATGCTTTTTTCCTACAATTGGCTTCAAAGTTTAATAAAGGGAAAATTACCTAAGCCAGAAAAGCTGGCAGAGGTTTTGACTATGCATAGTTTTGAGGTAGAGGAATTAAAAAACAAGGGTAAGGATTGGGTTTTAGACATTGCAGTTACTGCTAATAGAGCCAGCGATTGTTTTTCTCACATTGGAATAGCCAGGGAAATTTCCGCTATAACCGAGTTCAATTTTCTTGCATATGCAAGAAAATTGAACCCCAAAATAAAAGAAGATAAGAAGCTAAAAGCTAGGGATTTTATTAATGTTGACGTCAAACATTCTCTGGATTGTCCGAGATATGCAGCCAGAGTTATTACTGATATTAAAATTAAGCCGTCGCCTAAATGGATTCAGGAAAGATTAATTTCCTGCAATCTGAGGCCGATTAATAATGTTGTTGATTCTGGTAATTATGTCATGCTTGAGACGGGCCAGCCTCTGCATGTTTTTGATTTAGATAAATTGTCCAAAGGGAAAATAATTGTGCGCAGAGCAAAAAAAGGAGAGAAGATTATTTCTCTTGATAATGAGAAATATGAATTAGATGACAGTGTTTTAATTATTGCTGATCAAGAGGATCCATTGGCAGTAGCAGGAATTAAGGGCGGTAGAAAAGCAGAGATTAGCGCGAAAACAAAAAATATTGTTTTAGAGTCAGCCAACTTTGAACCACATCTTGTCCGCAAAGCATCGCAAAAACTAAAGATTAGAACTGATGCTTCTCTACGTTTTGAACACGGACTTGATCCTAATTTATGCGAACAGGCAATTAATAGATTGGCAGAATTAATTCAAGATATAGCTGGTGGAAATATCGCCAGAGGTTTAGTTGATGTTTATCCCAATAAAACCAAACCAAGAAAAATAAGGCTGAACTTAGATTATGTTGAAAGTTTATTGGGGGTTAAAATTTCAAAGAAAGAAATAAAGAATATTCTTCAACGTCTCAGTTTCCAATGGAAAGAGAACAGTTCTCGTTCCATTGACGTGAAGGTGCCGACAAGGAGAATGGATATTAATATTCAAGAAGATTTAATTGAGGAAATCGGCAGGCTCTATGGATATGAGAAAATCCCAGCTGACTTTCCAACAGTGGCTTTAGTTCCGCCTAAAAAGAATTTTGATATTTTCTGGGAAGATACGGCTAAAAATATTCTCAAAGAAGCAGGATTAACAGAAGTATATAATTACTCGTTTATTAGCGAAGAACAGAAAAAAGTTTTTAATTATGAAAATGTGGAAATTGTTGAATTAGAAAACCCGATGAGTTCTGATTCTAAGTATTTAAGGCCCAGTTTGATACCGAATCTTGTTAAAAATACAAGAGAGAACGCGCACTTTTTTGAAGAGTTTAAAATTTTTGAATTAGGAAAGGTCTTTAAAGGGTCAAAAAATGGAGAAAAAAGGATGTTGAGCGGGGCTTTTTTTCAGGAAAAAAGAAGAGAAGCTTTTTACGAACTAAAAGGCGTAATAGATTCTTTATTAAATAAACTTGGCTCAAGCAATGTTTGGTATGATTCCTATAAGCCAACTCCCGAACAAAGCAAAATTACAATCTGGAATCTTAATAAATGCGCTGAGGTAAAAGTTGATAATCAGGAAATAGGCTTTTTGGGAGAGCTTTCTTCTAAGGTTTTAAGAAATGTAGGAATTCCGAGTTTAGTTGTTTTTGACCTTGATTTTGAAAAATTATCCAAGTTAACCTCTGAAGAGCATGAGTATCAGCCGATTTCAAAACATCCGGCAGCCATCCGCGATTTAGCAGTATTGGTTTCTCTGGAAGTAAAAGTTGTGGAAGTTTTAAACAAAATTAATACGGTGGGCGGAAAATTGGTCCGCGACGTTGACCTTTTTGATATTTATGAAGGAGAAGAACTGCCAGAGAATAAAAAGAATTTAGCTTTCCATATAATTTATCAAGCAGAAAATAGAACCCTAAAGTCTGGGGAAGTGGATAATGTTCATCAGAAGATAGTCAGAGCTTTAGAAAAAGAGCTGGAGTGGCAAGTACGACGATAAAATGACCAATTTCTAATTCCTAATTCCTAATTCCTAATTCCTAACTAATGACTCAATGACCAAAATCCCAATAAACAAAAACTCTTTAGTCATTAGAGATTGGGATTTGGGATTTAGTTAGAAATTAGAGCAATTAGAAATTAGAAATTATACTAACGTGTCTCCTAAAAAAACAACAAAAAAAGAATCTCCAAAAACAAAGAAACAAAGCCAGAAACCAGAAAGCGGATATACCGCCAAGGATATTTATGTATTGAAGGGATTAGAGCCGGTGCGGAAAAGACCAGGAATGTATATTGGTTCAACAGGGACTGAAGGTCTTCATCATTTGATTTGGGAAGTTGTTGATAATTCATTAGATGAAGCAATGGGAGGATACGCGAAAACTATTGAAGCTTGCCTTTTGCCGAACGGTAGAGTTAGGGTTTCTGACGACGGCAGGGGAATTCCAGTTGACAAACATCCCCAGACAAAGAAATCAGCCCTGGAAACAGTAATGACCACCCTTCATGCCGGAGCTAAATTTGGCGGCAAAGCCTATCAGGTTGCTGGCGGTCTTCACGGTGTCGGTGTTTCAGTAACCTGCGCCTTGTCTAATTTTTTAATGGCAGAGGTTTGTCGAGACGGAATTAAATATTCTCAGGAATATTCCAAAGGAAAAGCAAAAACAAAAATTAAAAAAGGAGAAAAATGCAGGCAGACTGGTACTATAATTACCTTTGAGCCGGATATTGAGATTTTTAAGGAGATAAAGTTTAGTTTGAAAAAGATTACTGAACATCTTCGGCAGCAAGCCTACTTAACCAAGGGAGTAAAAATAGTTATTAAAGATGAGCGCGAAAAAGATAAAAAATCTTCCTGTGTATTTTATTTTGAAGGCGGTCTTACTTCATATATTAAGTATCTGACTAATGCTGTAACATCTATTCATCATAATATTTTTTATGCCTTTGGCGAAAAGAACAATATGTTTGTGGAATCGGCTTTTAGGTATACTGATGAATATGAATGTTATGAGGAGTGTTTTGCCAATAATATTAATACAGGAGAAGGCGGAACGCATCTCACAGGCTTTAGGGCAGCTATCACAAGAACTTTTAATGACTATGCTAAAAAGAATAATTATCTTAAAGAATCGGATGACAATTTAACCGGTGATGATGTTAGGGAGGGATTGACTGCTGTAGTTTCTGTAAAACTTAGAGAGCCTCAATTTGAGGGTCAGACTAAGGCAAAGCTTGGGAACCCAGAAGCAAAGTTAGCCGTAGAGTCAGTCGTTTCCGAAGCTTTAACAGACTTTTTAGAGAGAAATCCTCAGGACGGCAGGGCAATTATTGAGAAATGTATTTTGTCGTCAAAGGCTAGAAAAGCTGCCAGAGCGGCCAAGGAAACTGTTTTGCGAAAAGGTGCCTTAACTGGATTAGCTCTGCCCGGTAAACTTTCCGATTGTACTTCTCGAAAGCCAGAAGAATCTGAGCTTTTTATTGTTGAGGGAGAAAGCGCTGGCGGTTCAAGCCGTCAGGCTCGCGATAGGCATTTTCAAGCGATTTTACCGCTTCGGGGCAAAATCCTGAATGTAGAACGGGCTCGTTTAGATAAGATTCTGGCTTCTAAAGAAATTAAATCTTTAATTATTGCACTGGGAACAGCTGTTGCAGATGATTTTAATTTGGAAAAACTGCGTTATCATAGAATAATTATAATGGCTGATGCGGATTCGGATGGAAATCATATTCGAACATTGCTTTTAACCCTTTTCTATCGACATTTTAAGTCAATTATTGAGGCTGGCTACTTATATATTGCTCAACCGCCCTTGTATAAGATTCAAACAGGCAAGGAAATAGAATATGGTTATACCGAGGGTGATAAAATAGAGATTTTGAGCGAGATGAAAAAGAAGAAAAAGACACCTGGCTTGATTCAACGATACAAGGGTTTGGGAGAAATGAATCCTTTGGAACTCTGGTCAACGACTATGGATCCTGAAAATAGAATCTTATTAAAGGTGACTATTGACAATGCCAGGGAAGCTGATCG
>CAZUZH010000013.1:0-6313 GCA_964624815.1 uncultured Candidatus Saccharibacteria bacterium | reverse complement strand
AGAAATGAATTCAGGAGAGTTATGGGAAACAACCCTTAATCCAGAGAATCGTATTTTGCTCCAAGTCAAGATTGAGAACGCTAAAGAAGCTGACCGAATGTTTGATGTTTTAATGGGTAAGGAAGTTTTGCCTCGAAAGAAATTCATTCAGACTCATGCTAAAAAAGTAAAAAACTTGGATATTTAATTTAAGCAAGTCTAAACCCGGCAGAATTTATCAACCACATTAAACTTGTTGATTTTTTTATTTAGATTTGTTAATATAAGGAAATCATTATGAAAGTTATAAATATTCCAAAGAAAATTATTATATTTCTGAAAGAGGTCAGGATGGAAATAAAAAAAGTTAACTGGCCAACAAAAAAGCAGACTTTAAGATACACTTTAATTGTTCTCGGAGTTTCTATTGTTATGGCAATGTTTTTAGGAACCCTGGATTTTGTATTTACAACATTAATAAATAAATTCGCAATTTAATGTCTAAACAGCAAATTCCCCAAACTAAAAACTGGTACGTAATTCATACTTATCCCGGATGCGAGGAGTCGGTGGTAAAAAATCTCAAGCAGAGAATTGATAGTCTTGGTATGGAAGACAAGATTTTTGATGCTTTGGTGCCAAAGGAAAAGAAAATTAAGATAAAAGAGGGCAAGAGAAAAATTATTGAAGAAAGAGTTTATCCTGGCTATGTTTTGGTTGAGATGATTGTTACTGATGATTCTTGGTATGTGGTTAGGAACACACCAAATGTTACTGGTTTTGTGGGAGCTGGCACTACGCCTGTTCCAGTTTCAGAGAAAGAGATTGAAAGTTTGAAAAAGAGAATGGGAGTTGAGACTCCGCAGATTAAGATTGATGTAACGGCAGGAGATTTAGTTAAAATTACCGACGGACCGTTTAAAGATTTTAACGGCAAGGTGTCGGAAATTGATGAGCAAAGAGGAAAGATAAAGGTGTTGGTTAATATGTTTGGCCGTGATACACCGGTGGAATTGGATTATTTGCAAATCAAAAAGATTTAAATATTATTGTTGCGAAATGCGAATTTTTTACGAATATACGAAAGCGCTAATAGGTTTCAAAATTGTTTTCGCATATTCGTATTCTTTTTATATTTCGTAGCTAAAGCTAAATTATGCCGAAAAAAATAAAAGCCGTAGTGAAATTACAAATTCAAGCCGGTAAAGCAAATCCTGCTCCCCCAATAGGTCCAACCTTGGCTCAGCACGGTTTGAATATTTCTGAATTCTGTCAGAAATTTAATGATGCGACCAAGGATCAAACTGGCTGGAAAATCCCAGTTGAAATAACTATTTATGGAGACCGTTCTTATGATTTAAAGTTGCTCCAGCCTCCAGCGTCTGAATTATTGAAAAAAGAGGCTGGAATTGAAAAAGGTTCAGGCGAGCCAAATAAAAAGAAGGTGGCAAAAATAAGCCGTGTTCAGCTCCGCAAAATCGCTGAAAGGAAAATGCCGGATTTGAATACTACAGACATTGAACAAGCAATAAAAATCATTGAGGGAACTGCCAAGAATATGGGGATTACGATAGAATGACTAATTAACCCAATTATTCTAATTAGTCTAATTTGACACCGTTAGAAATCTTTGATTTTTTAATCGGGCAAGAATCCCAAATCCCAATATTTAGTGTCTAAAAGCGTTTTGGCTATTGGGACTTAGATATTAGGATTTGATTAGATCAATTAGGTTAATTAGAATAATTAGAAATTTTTAGGATATGATTCTTTCTGACAAAGACATCAAAAAATATATTGAGCAAGGAAAGATAAAAATTGAACCTACTCCGAATTTTGAGGAGCAGGTTTCGTCTGCTTCTTTGGATTTAAGATTGGGAAGTGAATTCAGGATTTTTGAAGATACCAAGTATCCCTATATTGATATTAAAAAATCAGAGACTTTTCAAAATATAACTCGTTTGGTCAGTATTGAAGACGAAAAACCAATAATTATTCAACCTAATCAATTTATTTTAGCAATGACCTTGGAGGAAATTTCTCTGCCGGACGACATCAGCGCCCGGATTGACGGCAAAAGCAGTTTGGGTCGTTTGGGAATAATAATTCATTCCAGCGCCGGCCATATTGACGCCGGATTTCAAGGGAGAATTACTTTGGAAATGTCAAATATTGGCAATTTGCCGGTTCTTCTTTATCCTAAAATTAGAATCTGCCAGTTAGTTTTTCAAGAATTGTCTTCGCCGAGTGAAAAGCCGTATTATAAAAGAGATAATGCAAAATATAAAGGGTCAAAATCTCCTGGGGAAAGCAAAATATATAAAGAATTATAATTATAGAAGCCTTTAGTTGCCATTACTACGCCTTTAATCGCCAAAAGATAAAGGCATTTAATGGCGTTGTAAAGGCGTTTTATGGCTTCTACAAATTTAACAAATTGGCCGCCAGTTGAAGGAAGGTATAAGGTTGGAAACAGTAAGTCTCCAGTTGCTGTTTGTACCAACGGAACAGTTGAGGGTATTGAGCTGGACATGGAAAAAGTAGCAATAATTGGAAAGTGCGTTACAGAGAACATTGGTATTGAGAAGATTATTCAAAATATTGTTTCCAACCCATATATCAGGTTTTTAATCCTTTGCGGCAAAGTTTCAAACGGTCACTTTGTTTCACAAGCAATTATTTCTTTGAAAAATAATGGTATTGATAAAGATAAAAAAATTATTGGGGCAAAAGGCAATACCCCTTTTTTAAAAGGAATTTCTGAAGATTTAATAAATAGGTTTCAACAGCAGATAACTCCAATTGATTTAATGCCAGAAAAAGATGCTGGAAAAATAATGAGGATAGTTGAAGATTGTTTAAATAAAAACCCTGATGTTTTTGACGGAAAAGAAGTCAAGATTGAGCAGGTAGAGATAATAGAAGCAAAAGCTTGTCCTAAATGGATTGCTGACCCAAACGGGTTTTTCACAGTTGCAATTAATAAGGGAGGTGGTAAGATAATAGTTGAACACTTTCAGAATGATAAGTTAGTTAGGAAAATAATCGGCGATTCAGCAAGCGAGATTTTTAAGACTATTGCTAATTTGGATTTAATAGGAAAGTTTGAACAAACAATAGAACATGCCATGTATTTAGCGGCTGAACTGCAAAAAGCAGAAATTGCTTTGAAAAATAACCTGGACTACGAACAAGACTCGGACCTAATTTTAGACAAGGAAAATTTAGAAAAGAATGAGGAAAAGAAAGCGGAGGAGGATGAGTGGCATGACTAAAAGATAAAAAATAAAAGACCAAAGATAAAAAACAAAAACATAAAAACATAAATATTTTTGCGTTTTTGCATATTTGTTTTTCATTTTTTATTTTTAATATTTAATTTTAGCGGAGCGCTTATGTACGATACTAAAATTATAGAAGCAAAAACTTTGGGTGAGGCATGGGAAAAAGCATGTATTTTAATGCTTAAGGAGGGGCATATCCGTTATGTTCAGGCGCCTGAATATCAGATAGAGACAAAAGACAATCCTATGCTTCTGAAAATATCAGAGCCGTTTTCTGAGCCGAGATTGAGCCCAAAGGTAAATACCACCAGAGAGCTGGCCGACGAGTATGCCAAAAAATTTTTATTCGGCTCTGGAAAAGAAAACGAAAATAGTTTTGATTATACTTATTATTCTCGGCTCCGCTGTTATCCTGACTGTAAGGTCAGAGCTTGGCTGCCGAGTATTACTGAAAGTGAGGAGGAATTGGCAGATGAAGTAAAGAAAATTTCCCCGGATGGCAAATGCGTGGTTCAAAGGATAGACCAGGTGGAAAAAGCAATTAAAATTTTGAAAAAAGATCCAACTCGTAGGACGGTAGTAATGCATACATGGATTCCTTTTCGTGATTTAATGAAATTCGGTCCGAAAAGAGGAGATACTTCTTCACCTTGTTTAATGTTGGCTTACCCACAATTGGTTGACAATAAACTCCATATGTTTATAATAATGAAAACGAATGATTTATATAATGCCTGGCCGGAAAATGCTTATGCTTTTTCAGCCCTGCAGAAACATATAGCAGATGAATTAGGAGTAGAGACAGGCACTTACACTCACTTTTCAGTGAGTATGCAGATTTACAAGGATATGTACGAGGAGGTAAGAAAAAAGTTCGGTTTGTAGCCGCTGATAAGTCGCTGATTAGTACGCTGATATCAGCGTAAAATCCGCGTAAATATCAGCGGTTAGATCAGCGGATTATATGAAAAACTTAATACCAATTTACATCTTAATAGGAGTAGTAATAGGCGCAGGAGCGCTTTACATTGCAGAGAATGAGTTGGGTAACTGGGGAAAGTGTCCTGAGGTATTTAAATTACCTAAAGAAGAAGCAACAGAAAAAGTAGTAAATTTTATCAATGAGAGCATTCTTCAGGGTCAGGCAGAAGCCTCAATTGCTAATATTGTAGAAGAGGGTAGTTTATATAAAATTACCTTGGATATAGAAGGACAGACATTTGATTCTTATGTTACTTTAGATGGAAAGATTCTTTTCCCCGAAGCAGTTAATTTAGAAGAGTTTCAGCAAGAACCAGAAGAGCAGCCAGATAAATTAGGAGAACCCGAGAAGCAAGAAGAGACTCCAGAGAATAGCGGTTCCTTGGAAGATTTTGCTAAATGTTTGACTGATAAGGGAATGAAGCTTTATTTTTCCGGATCATGTCCTTGGTGTCAGAAGCAAAAAGAACTTTTTACCGATTCTTTTCAGTATTTAGTTGCTACTGATTGCCTTGAGTCTAATGAGGAATGTGAAGAAAAGCAGATAAGCGGGGTTCCTACTTGGATTTTGCCTAACGGAGAAAAGTCACCAGGTTTTAAAGAACTTGAGCGGTTGGCTGAATTATCTGGTTGTTCGCTTTAAGTTTTATGGAGAACACCAAAGAAAAGAAATTAAAAGTTCGCGTATTTTCAACCCAAATGTGTCCTTACTGTGTCACCCTAAAAGAGTTCTTGAAAGAGAAAAATATTGAGTTTGAAGATATTGATGTTTCTCAAGATAAAAAAGCCTTAGATGAAATGGTTGAAAAGTCAGACCAGATGGGAGTTCCTGTGGTGGAAATAGGTGGAGAGATTGTTGTTGGATTTGACAAAGAAAGAATTACAAAATTGCTTAATATAACTTAATAAGTTTTAGTTGCGAAATACGGAAAAAGTACGAATGTAAGAAAACTAAATTTAGGCCAGTTGAGCACTTTTGTATATTCGTAAAACTTTCTTATTTCGTAGCCACATTATGGTTAAGATTGCTATAAACGGATTTGGTAGAATAGGCAGGCCAACCTTAAAGCGGATTTTGGATCACCACCATGATTTAGAGGTGGTGGCTATTAATGACTTAACAGATTCAGCTACTCTGGCGCATCTTTTGAAGTATGATTCTTCCTATGGCATTTATCCTAAATCAGTGAGTTCTACTAAGGACTCTCTTTTAATTGATGGAAAGGAAATTAAAGTTTTTGCAAAAACTAACCCGGAAACACTACCTTGGAAAGAAATGGATATTGATATTATTTTGGAGTGCACTGGTGTTTTCCGGGATTTTAATGGAGCAGAAAAGCATTTAAGGGCTGGAGTTAAAAAAGTAATAATTTCAGCACCATCAAAGAGCGATAGAATCCCATCATATTTATTGGGCGTGAACGCAGAGGAGTTTAATCCCGAGAAAGATCATATTGTTGATATGGGTTCATGCACTACGAACTGTTTAGCTCCAGTAGCTAAAATTCTTAATGATAGCTTTGGAATTACAAAAGGATTTATGACTACTATTCACAGTTATACTAATGACCAGAAAATTCTAGATTTGCCCCACAAGGATTTGAGGCGAGCTCGAACAGCCGGTATAAATATTATTCCAACCACTACCGGAGCGACAAAAGCGATTGGGAAAGTAATTCCGAGCCTTCAGGGAAAATTAAATGGAATTGCCATGCGTGTTCCCACTCCAGTTGTTTCAGTTATAGATTTGGTTTGCCAGCTGGACAGGGGAGTAACCGCTGATGAAGTAAATAAGGTTTTCAGAGATTTTTCCCAGGATGAAAGATACAAAGGAATTTTAGGGGTAGAGGAGGCTCCTTTAGTGTCTTCAGATTTTAAAGGCAATACTTTTTCCTCTATTATTGATGCTGGTTTAACTTCAGCAAAAGATAATTTAGTAAAAGTAATTTCTTGGTATGACAATGAATATGGTTATGCTTGCCGATTAGCCGAATTCGCCGAATTCGTTGGAAAGAAGTTGTAATATACCACATTTCTGACGGCCGTCAGAAATGTGGTATATTACAACT
>CAZUZH010000012.1:0-17612 GCA_964624815.1 uncultured Candidatus Saccharibacteria bacterium | reverse complement strand
TCTCCTTTTCAAAGAATTTTTTGGAAAACAGGGGATAGTATTTCTGATTTTTTCAAAGCCTTGGTTTTTGTTAAAGATTTAAAGCAAGAAAACAAAGAACTTAAAACTGAAAACCAGAAATTGCTATCTCAATTAGTTGAATTAAAAAACCTTGAAAAAGAAAACCAAATCCTAAGGCAGGCTCTGAATCTTGACCTGGAAAAAGACTTTAAATTAATCCAAGCCCAAATCATAAGCAAGGATATTTCCCAAGACATTATTTTAATTAATAAAGGCTCCGAGCAAGGAATAGAAGAGAATATGCCGGTTATCACTTCTCAAAAAGCGCTTTGTGGAAAAGTGAGCGAAGTTTACAATAAATTTTCCAAAGTTGTTTTAATTTCAAACAAAAAAAGCTCTTTTGACGGAAAGGTTTTAACAGAGTCAAAAGAGATATCTGCTTTAGTGAGTGGAAGGGGTGGTCTTAATGTTTATCTGGAACTTATTCCACAAGAGGAAGAAATAAAACAGGAAGATTTAATAATAAGCTGTTGCTTGGGAGGAGTTTATCCGGATAATCTTTTAATAGGAAAAATCAGCAAAATAAAAAAAGGCGACACAGAACCGTTCCAAGAAGCAGAAATTTCCCCCTTCTGCGTTATCAAAGAAATTGAAGAATTGTTTATCATTTCAGAAGTCTTTAAGCCTACAGAATAGTCAGTAGGTGTAAAATGTTTCACGTTTTATAATTTATGAGTTTTAGAACTATTTTCTTTTTAATTTTTCTTTGTTATTTCAGTGTTTTATTTCAGACAAGCCTTTTATTTCATTTTAGCATTTGGGGACATACTATAAATTTTATCTTACTTTTGGTGATTTTACTAAACCTGTTTGAACCACCTGAACAAAAATACGGAATTCTTACTGCTTTTATTGGCGGATTTTTTCTTGATATTTTTTCTAACGGAATTATTGGTTTCTGGATCCTAGCCTTACTTGTCCTGTCTTTTTTTATAAAATTAGTTTTAAGAAAATATGTTAAAATTCCTACACCAAAGAAGATCATCTAAAAAGAAAATTCTTCCCGATATAGAGCCACAAGAGGTTTTCTTAGATAGTTTAGCTAAGAAAAAAGAGGAGGAGTTTGGTTTTTCCGAGAGGAAACTGGAAACCCCTTTGTTAAATAAAATTCTTCTGTCATTTTTTTTCGGAATCTCAATTCTTTTTTTTGGTATAGCTGTTAAAAGTTTCCAGCTTCAGATTTTTCAAGGAGAAAAATTTAGAGCCTTTTCCCAGGGAAATTGGCAAAGAATCTATTTCATTAGGCCGGAAAGGGGAGTGATTTACGACCAAAACGGAGAGCAATTAGTTTTTAATCAGCCTAGTTTTGATTTGGTTTGCGACAAAAGGGATTTGCCTTTTGAAAATGAAAAAAGAAACAGAGTAATAAAAGAAATTTCAGAAGTAATTAATGAAGATCTAAAAGGTCTGAGGGAAAGGATTCAGGAAAATCAAGATTTTATAGTTCTCATTAAAGAAAATCTTGATCACGAAAACTTAATCTTGCTGGAAACCTTTTTGGCTCAAAAAGAATCAGATGATTTTGCTTTCAAAATTGAAGAGAACACTTTACGCGAATACAGAACAGGAGAAAAAACCGCTCACTTACTTGGTTATACTGGTAAGATAAACAAAGAAGAACTTGCTGCTTTGGGAAATTATTCAATTGCCGATTATATTGGCAAAGGCGGGGTTGAAAAATCTTATGAGGAGCTTTTAAGGGGACAGCCCGGAATTATCCAAATAGAAAAAGACGCTTTAGGCAGCGAAATATCAGAAAAAACTGTTTCTTTGCCACAGCAAGGAAAAAATCTGATACTTTGGCTTGATTTAGGTCTTCAAGAGAAAATTATTGAGCAACTGCATAGAAGCGCTAAAAATGTAGGAAGTTCAAAAGCAGCAGCGGTAGCGATTGATCCAAAAACAGGAGGAGTATTAGCTTTGGTAAGTATTCCAGGGTTTGATAATAATCTTTTCTCTCAAGGAATTTCAAAAGAATATTACGAAAAAATTAAGAAAGATCCATTAGACCCTTTTTTTAACAGAGCGATTTCTGGCCAATACGCTGTTGGTTCTACTATTAAGCCCCTAATTGCTTCTGCGGCCTTGGAAGAGAAAATAATTTCTCCGGAGAAAAAGATTAATTGTAAAGGCCAGATTGAAATTCCTCATCGTTATGATCCGGAAATTACTTATTATTTCCGGGATTGGACAACTCATGGCATTACCGATATGAGAAAAGCAATTGCTGAATCTTGTAATGTTTACTTCTATACTATTGGCGGAGGTTACAAGGATCAAGAGGGACTTGGTCCGTCAAGAATTAAAAAATATCTTGAGCTTTTTGGCTGGGGAAGTTTAACAAATATTGATTTGCCGAACGAAGCGCAAGGATTTATCCCCTCGCCGCAGTGGAAGGAAAAAGTCAAGGGAGAACCTTGGTGGGACGGAGACACTTATCATCTTTCAATTGGTCAGGGTGATATTTTAACAACACCCTTGCAAGTGGCTTCAGCTTTTTCAGTCATAGCTAATGGCGGCAGGCTTTTAGATCCGAGAATAGTTAAAGAAATTAAAGACCAGGGAGAAGTTGGCGTTAGAGTGTTGCGGGAGGATTTTATTGATCCAGAAAATCTACAAGTTATTCGCGAAGGAATGAGAGAAGCAGTAAAATATGGTTCTGCAGTTTTATTAAACAGCCTGCCAGTTACTTCCGCAGCCAAGACTGGTACTGCCCAAACACCCAAAGCAAATCATTATCATAACTGGGTAACAGTTTTCGCGCCTTATGAAGACCCTGAAATAGTTTTAACCATAATAATTGAAGATGTTAGAGATATCCAAGCCGCTGTGCTCCCAGTTGCCAGAGAGGTTTTATCATGGTATTTTTCACAATAGATATTACTTGTCTGATGAAGTCCTGTCTGCCAGACAGGCAGGATTAGCGAAGGCAGGGTATTATATTATGGGATTTATTGATTCTTTAATTAAAGATCGATGGCTAAAAACTCCAAGTATTATAGACGCTTTTAAAAAAATCAAAAGGGTGGATTTTATGTCTGAGGATAGTAAGGACTTAGCTGATTTAAATGAAGCTCTGCCAATTGGGTATGGTCAGACAATTTCCCAGCCATTGGTCGTCGCTTTTATGCTGGAGCAGTTATTACCTAAGCCCGGTGATAAAATTTTAGACATTGGAAGTGGTTCTGGCTGGACCACAGCTTTAATGGCTGAAATAGTGGGGGACAGGGGAAAGGTTATAGCAATAGAAATAATTCCAGAGTTAAAAGAGTTTGGTCAAAAAAATACAGCAAAGTATAATTTTATTAAAAAAGGGATTGCAAAGTTTATCTGCGCCGATGGTTCTAAGGGTTATAAAAAAGAAGCGCCATTTGACGGAATCTTGGCTTCGGCGAGCGCTCACCCCGTTAGAAACTTTGTTTCTAACGGGGCTCGAGAGCTTCCAACAGCCTGGAAAGAACAACTAAAAGTCAAAGGTAGAATCGTTACTCCAATTAATAATTCTATTTGGAAATTTGAAAAGAAGAACGAAAACGAATTTGAAGAAAAAGAATTTCCTGGATTTGCTTTTGTGCCACTCGTTCATGAAACATGAAACATATTAAAACAATATTACTATTTTTTATATTATTTCTTGTTGTTTGTTGCTTATTGTTTGCTTGGGGTATTTATTTTCCGAAATACAACCTAACAACAGAAGAAAAAAGCTTTGTTATTGAAAAAGGTCAAGGTCTTTTTGATATTTCCAAAAATTTGGAGAAAAAGAATCTAATTAAAAACAGGATTTTTTTTAATGTTTATGGAATTTTAACAAGAAACATAAAATCGCTTCAGGCCGGAGAATATGAATTAAATCCATCAATGAGTATTCCAGAAATTGCCCAAAAAATAATTTCCGGTCAGGTTATTAAAAATACTATTACTATTCCCGAGGGCTGGAATTTAAGGGATATTGGCTGGTATTTTGAAAGCAAAGGAATGTTTATGGCAGAAGAGGTGTTTGAATTAGCTGGTTTCCCAACAATAGACTATAATAAAGTGGTGGACTTGCCAGAACCAAGAGATTTTTCCAATAATTATGATTTTCTAAAAGACAAACCCAAAAATATTGGGCTTGAAGGATATCTTTTTCCAGATACTTATCAGTTAAATAAAGGAGATGAGCTGGAAAGTATTATCAGGAAAATGCTGGATAATTTTGACAAAAAGATGACACAGGATTTACGAGAGAAAATTACTAATCATGGAAAAACAATTTTTGAAATAATAACAATGGCTTCTTTAATAGAAAAAGAAGTAAGAACAAAACAAGATAAAGAAATTGTTTCAGGAATTTTATGGAAAAGATTAGAAAACAGTATGGGCTTGCAGGTTGACGCCACCATCAGTTATATTACTGGCAAGAAAACAACAAAAATTTTCAAAGAGGAAACACAAATTGATTCTTTTTACAATACTTACAAATATCCGGGCTTGCCATTGGGTCCGATTTGCAACCCGGGCATTAAAAGTATTTTAGCTGCGTTGTATGCTAAAGATAGTAATTACTGGTATTATTTATCAGTTCCAGAAACAGGAGAAACAATTTTCAGCAAAACCTTAGAAGAACATAATATTGCTAAAGAGAAATATTTAAGTAATGCCACAATCAACTAAAAAAATCGCAATGGTTATTGCTTTTAGGGATTTTCGGGATGAAGAGTATTTTATTCCTAAACAAAATTTAATTCGGGCTGGTTTTTCAATTGCCACTGTAAGCAGCGCTGCTGGTGAAGCTATTGGGGCGAGCGGGGGAGAGGCCCAAGTTGATATTTTAATTGAAAATCTCAATGTTGGCGATTACGACGCAGTTTTATTTATCGGCGGACCAGGAGCTTCAAAATATATTAATGATGAAAAGTTTCATCAAGTTGCCAGGCAGACAATAACGGCTGGAAAGGTTTTGGGAGCAATTTGTGTTGCTCCAACTATTTTGGCCAAAGCGGGAGTTTTAGACGGAAAAAAAGCAACAGTTTGGTCAAGTCCAATGGATAAAGGACCTGTAAGGATTTTACAAGAAGGCGGAGCGGATTATCAAAATGAATCAGTAGTCGTTGATGGAAAAATTATTACAGCAGACGGTCCATTAGCGGCAAGCCAGTGGGCTGGGGAGATAATAAACCTGTTGAAAAAATAAAACGCGCTTGACAATTTTTTGAATATGATTATACTTAAAGTATAATGGAAAACTTCAAAGAAATTTTAAAAGAATACAACGAAGATGTAAAAAGACATATAGATGTCGTAAAAGAAGATTTCGATGATAAAATTCAGTTATTAACTGAAGGCCAAGAGGGAATTCGAGAAAAATTAGATTCGCATGATGTTAGATTTACTTCCATTGAAAATAAATTAGATTCGCATGATGTTAAACTTGCATCAATGGAAGGAAATATTGAAATCATTAAAAATGACATTGAAAAGGAAAGTTGATATTGAAGATTTTGAACAATTAGAGGGTAGAGTAAGAATTTTAGAAACAAAAGTTAAATAATAAAATAGCCGTAGACAGTAGGCTTTTTAAGTAAGTCCTACCGAGGTAAATCAAAAGTTTTTTGATTTTGTCTGCGGTAAAGCAGATTTTTTATTAAAATGGCTAAAACAAAAGAACAAAAAAAAGAACTTCTTAAAGACTTGGAAGAAAAAATAAGACAGCAAAAATCAGTTGTCTTTATTGGTTTTAAGGGAGTTAATGTTCATGATATTTCTGAATTAAGAAATAAGGTTAAAGAGGTTGGCGGTGAAATAAAAGTAGTAAAGAAAACTTTGGCCGATAGAGCTTTTAAGAAAAATGGAATAAATATGAATGTCAGGGCTTTAGAGGGAGAAGTTGCTCTGGTTTTTGGTCTTAAAGAGGATATTTTACCGATTAAATTAGTTCATCAAAAATCCCTTGAATTAGAGGGTCTTAAAATTTTAGCTGGTATTTTTGAAGGCGAGATTATTGACAGGGAAAAAGTTATAGAGATTGCCAAGCTTCCGACTAAAGAGGAATTACTAAGTCGTTTAATTCAAGTTATTTCCAGCCCTGTTTCAGGATTTGTAAATGTTTTACAGGGTAATATTAAAGGTCTAATGCGTGTTTTAACAAACGTTAAGAATTAATTTTAAAATATTATGGCAGAAGAAACAAAAAAAGAAGAGATTAAACAAGAAGCTCCAAGAGAAGAGCCCAAGGCTGAGGAAAAACCAAAAGAGGATTTGCAGGAAAAGGAAGTTGAGGTTCCAACTAAGTTTAAAAAATTAGTTGGAGAGATTGAAGAAATGAAAGTAGCCGAATTAGCTGAATTGGTTAAAATTTTGGAAAAGAAATTTGGAGTAAGCGCTGCTCCTGTAGCAGTAGCTCCAGGAGCTCCCGCCTCCGCTGAAGCTGCGGCGGGCAAGGAAGAAAAAAGCTCTTATAACATTGAGCTTCAATCAGTAGGAGATAAAAAGATTGAAGTGATTAAAGCTGTTCGGGATGTTACCGAAAAAGGCTTAAAAGAAGCTAAAGATTTGGTTGACGCAACAGCTTCAGGTCCTCAGGTTATAAAAGAGAATGTCAAAAAAGAGGAAGCTGAAGAAATCAAAAAGAAATTTGAAACCGCCGGCGCAAAAGTGGAGCTGAAATAGATATTAGATATTGGATAATAGATATTGGATAGTGGATAGTGGATATTAGATATTAAACAAAACGGGTTTAGGTCCGACCTAAACCCGTTTTGTTATTGAGTATAATTGGCCTTGTTTGTAGTTTTATAATTTAATTTGGAAAATGTTATTTTCGTTCAACAGCCAAATAGTTTTTCCGTCAGCAGAGATTTCAAAGTCTTTTAAATCATCAAATTTTTCGCTGAATATTTGTTTATAGATTTCCCCGGCTTTGGTTAGAATAATTATTCTATTTTGGCTCGGTTCTAAAAGATAGAGATAAGGGAGAGTAGAACTTGTTTTAATTTTGGTGATGTTTTCAATTATGGGAAAAGTGTTAATGTCTATGGTTTCTTGATGGGCTGCCAAGCGATAGCGGTCAATAGAGTTGTTTTGATTTAAAACCCAGATTGAGCCGTCAATTATCATTGATTTTGCCTTAGATAAATCTTGTTGAGATTTGAGCCAGTTCTTGGCAGACCCCCAAAGCAAGTTAGTAAAATGATTGTATTTTATAATCTGCTCTTTTTCTTTGTTTAAGCAGTAAAGATTTGAATTATAAGAGGCAAACTCATCACAGGTAAATCCTGCGAATGGTTTGTCAATATTTATTTCTGACGACCATTGATTTTCAGATAAAATAATAAGGTTATTGTTTTCCAAAAAGAATAGAACAGACGAACCAAGGAGAACAGCGAACTTAATATTCTGAGGGGCCTCAAGGGTTCGGCCGGTTTTCGTTTCATAAACTTTATTTGAGCCGGGATTATAGAAATAGAAATTATTTCCATTTGAAATAAATCTTTGAGGATTAAAATCTGTGTTTAATTCAACAAACAATTCCTGCTCTTTGATTTCAGCCCGTTTATTTAATTTATTTAATTCGCTTTCAATTTTTTCTTTTACAATAGCTAATTCTTTATTTTTTCTTTTTTCTTCAGCAAGAGGAAAAACCATTTGCCAGGCTTCCAGCAAAAATTTATTTGCCAAGTTCTCATCTTTTATTATTAATGCGCTTTCAGCTTGATCTATTTTTGTTTGTGCATTCATTAATGTTTCCTGAATTTTTTGGTTTTCTTTTTGAGTTTGTTTATCCAATATCATAAAGCCAAAAGCAAGAATAAAAATAAATCCGCAGATTAAAATTATATTCTTTTTTCTGGTTATTAGTTCAATTTTCTTTGGACTGGGAATAAATCTTCTGAATTTATTTTTTAATAAAGAGATTGATTTTTTGGGAGTTAAGAAATTAAATATTTTTGAAAATCGTGAATATTTTTTAGAAACTTTTTTCTTTTCTTTCTTCTTTCTCTTCAAAGAAGTGAGCAATTTGATCGAGATACGGCTTGAAACTGATTTTTTAAAATTATTTATTTTTTCTGATACGAGAACTTTTAAAAGCTTTGCCTTTTTTGGCTTTTGAACAATTATGGGCAGCCTTAACTTCTCGCTTAAGCTTTTTTCTGATAAATCAATTGCTAGACAAATTCCAGAAGTTTCAGAAAGTTCTTTTTCTCTTGATTTCAAAACTTTTTTTATTGATTTCTCGCTAAAATCAGAAACTTTAGCTAAATGTGAAAACAGATTCTGACCCCCTTTTTTATAAGCCTTATCAAACACAGAAAAAATATCTTTGCTTAAAACCAAAAGCCGGTCACCTCTGTTTAGCTGTCCGGAGATAATATTGCCAAAAGCTTTTGGCGGGTATGGGTCTATATTCTGAAGCTCTACATCATGGCTGATGTCTATTGTTTGTTTTCCCCGCAGTAAAAAAAGCTTGTGATCGCCAGCTTTGGTAAAATTAAGTTCAATGGAATTAGTAGGAGAATTAAGACCTAAACATAATATTGTTAAATTTAGGTTTCCCAGCCAGGCAACATCTCCTTTGTGAGCCATTTCCGACAAGAATTGATTTGTCTTTTTTAAGCTTTCTTTGAGAGCTTTTTCTGCTGTAGGTTTGATTAGATAAGAATAATACTTGCTTTTTATTATTTGGGTCAGATTTTCTAATAAATTGGATCTTGGTCTCGCCTGCCCAAATTTTGAAGAAACTTGGGTCGGTAAAAGATTGGAAAGCTGGCCGATTATACACAAATAACCCAGTTTTTTCTCGTTAATATTTTCCGGTTCAAAAATAAAGCTATCAAAGATACTGCTTTGTTGGATTTTCTTTTGGCGGGCGCTCCTGCCCATTCTTCTCACCCTTCGAATGAAAGGAGAAGGGCTTCGACGAGGCAGAGGATTAAAAAGAAATTCAAATATTTGCATATCCAGTAGCGCCCCGCAGAACAGTGAAGCTGTCTACGGGATTAGTCCGGTAGAGAGCTTTGCTCTCCTACTGGACATAGCGGTATTCTATATATTATAATGTATTAAGAGATTTGGAGCAAATATCGGGCGTGTAGCTCAGTGGTACCCGCCTAAAGGCGGTCAAAGACCGCCATTATGGCGGGCCCGCCAACTTGCGAAGCTTGTGGCGGGGAGCACTTATTTTTAAGGACGGTTGGCTCAGTGGTAGAGCGCTTCGTTTTCACCCCGTTAGATTTTATGGGTGATTAGCTCAGTGGTAGAGTACTGCATTCACATTGCAGGGGGCACAGGTTCGAATCCTGTATCACCCACAGAAAAATCTAACGGGGCAAGTCGAAGAGGTCGCAGGTTCGATCCCTGCACCGTCCATATTTAAAATCTAACTGGGCAAGCATTGCAGGGGGCATAGGTTCGAATCCTGTATCACCCACCGTCAACATTTTTTATCGAGAGACCGAGACGCATCAAAAAACACGGAATTTTGGTTCCGTGTTTTTAATTTTCCTTTACTTTTATCTTTTATCATTGTAAACTAATGGTAAGTTTAACTTATTTTATACTAAATTATGAATAAAGACAAATTATCAGAAATATTAACAATGAAACAAGTTTGCGAGCTTTTAAATGTTCACCCAAACACTTTAAGAAATTGGGATAATAAAGGCACACTTAAAGCCATTCGTTTTGGGACTAGGAAAGATAGACGATATAGAAAAGAAGATATTTTAAAATTATTAAATAAAAAATAAAAATTTAAAAATGACCAAAAATAATAATAATCATCAATTAGTTGACAAAACAGAGCTTGTCTGGCCCGGAAAGCGTAAAGAAGTGGAACGCGTTGATCTTCCCTTTCAAACTATTGAGACAATTAATTTACCTCGTGGGCGTAGGCAAAAAGATATTTTTGATAGTTTAAAAGGGCAAAAGAAAATAATTAAAGATAGGGGCCAGTTAAAAGTTCCGCAACAAGAGGAATGGAAAAATCGGCTCATTTGGGGTGATAATCTTTTGATAATGGGTTCGCTCCTTAAAGAATTTGCTGGCAAGATAAATCTCATTTACATTGACCCGCCGTTTGCGACTGGTGATGATTTTTCATTTAAAGTTCAAATCGGCGATCAAGAAATTATCAAAGAACCGTCCGCGCTAGAAATGAAAGCATACCGCGATACTTGGGGCAAGGGTATGCAGTCATACCTTCAAATGATGTATGACCGTCTTGTTTTAATGAAAGAACTTTTAGCTGATGATGGATCAATTTATATTCATTGTGATTGGAGATTAAATAGTTATCTCCGTTTAGTTTTAGATGAAATATTTGGGAGAGATAATTTTCGTAACGAAATATCTTGGAAAAAATCTCAAGGAGCACGTGGTGTATCCTCTGGCTTGAATAATTATATTCGATTACAGGATAGCATCTTATTTTATTCTAGAGGTAGCAATAACATTTATAATAATCAGAAAATGCCTTATGCTGAAACGACTTTAAATATGTTTAAGTATAAAGATAAGAGAGGGCAATTCCGATTAAATATTTTAAGGAATTACTCAGATGAAACTATTAATAAAATGGAAAAAGAAGGTAGAATTTTTACAGATGAAAAAGGTAAAAAACATTTAAAACAGTATCTTGAAGAAGATTCGGGAGTTTCTTTGTCTGATATTTGGACTGATATTTCAACTTTAGGCTTTACAGGAGAAGAAAATGTTGGATATCCCACCCAAAAACCCAAAGCTCTTCTTGATCGTATTATTAAAGTATCATCTAATGAAGGTGATTTGATAGCCGATTTCTTCTGTGGATCTGGCACTGCTGGTGTGGTGGCGGAAAGACTTGGTAGGCGTTGGATTATGTCGGATTTAGGCAGATTTGCAATTCACACTGCCCGCAAGCGTCTTTTGGATTTGGGAGCAAAGCCATTTGTCGTTCAAAACTTGGGTAAATATGAACGGCATCGCTGGGTTCAACTCAACGGTCGCTATAAAAATTATCTCAAGTTTATTTTAGAGCTTTATCATACCGAACCAGTAGAGGGATTTACAAATTTACATGGCAAAAAAGATAAGGCGTTCGTGCGTGTCGGCGCAGTGGACGCTCCGGTAACGCTTTCCGAAATACGTGAGGCATTAAGCGAGTGTAAGGAAAATAAAATCAAGTCGCTTGATGTGCTTGGTTGGGAATGGGAAATGGGATTACACGATTTAGTCAAAGAAGAAGCCGAGCGATACGGCGTCAAACTTTAAACTTTTCAAATACCGCGCGAGGTAATGGAGCTTAATGTAAACGACCCGAAAGTAAAAGAGGATATACATTTTTACGAACTTGCGTATTTAGAAGTTAAACCAAAGGTAAAAGGAAAACGCGCGACAATCACGCTTAAAGATTTTATTATTCCAAATCCAGAATTGTTGCCAGAAGAAATAAAAAACAAAGTTAAAAACTGGAGCGATTTTATTGACTATTGGGCGGTGGATTGGATGTTCAACCAGCATGAGGAAGTAACCGAGGAGGACGACACTTTCCACAACATGAATCAGCAATACCGCACACGCAAAGAGCGTAAATTGGGACTATCAATGGATTATGAATACAAAAAGGCCGGAAAATACAATGTGCTTGTTAAGGTCATTGATATTTTCGGTAATGATACGACAAAACTTGTACACGTTAAGGTTTAATCATGGCAAAAATCTCTAAAATCACGATTGATAAATACCGCTCCGTAAAGCACGCAGAAATATTTCTTTCTGATAACGCCCCTTTGATAATCATGGGGGAAAATAATGCAGGAAAATCAAATATCGTAAAAGCTATAGATTTAATTTTGGGTGAATATTACCCGAAGAATTATGAACCAGATGAAAACGAGTTTTACTTCAGAGACCAAACAAAACCGATTTCCATAACAATTGATTTTTCAGAGAATTTAGGGCGTTTTCAAAACGTGAAATGGGGCTATGACGCAAATAATACTGAAGAGTCGATATCCTTTACTGGTACTGATGAATACGGGAACGAGAAATGGCCCAAAAATGAAGATCGTTCGGAACTGATCTGTGTTACTGTCGGGGCTGACAGGCGTTTATCGTATCAATTGAGTTATGCTTCGAAGTCAACAATGCTTAGCAAACTAATGCAGCGCTTTTATAAGGCGATGCAATTAAGCCAAGATGTCAAACACGCTCTTGAAGAAAAATTTGCGGAGATTAAAAGCGAATTCCAAAAAATTGAACAATTTAAGACATTTCGTGAAAGTTTGCGAGCAGATTTCGCTGACTTAATTTCTTCTATGTCTCATAAATTGGATATTGATTTTGAAGCATATAACCCTGTGAATTTCTTTCATGCATTACGACTTCATGCCGATGAAGAAGGACAACCAAGAACTTTAGAGGAGTTAGGTACTGGAGAAGAACAAATTTTAGCTCTTGCTTTTGCACATGCTTACGCAAAAGCATTTCATGGAGGTGTATTACTTGTCATCGAAGAACCGGAATCGCATCTACATCCATTGGCGCAAGAGTGGTTGGCAAGGAAAATTGAAAAAATGTGTTCTGATGGTATGCAAGTTATTCTCACAACTCATAGCGCTGCTTTTATTAATGTGTTGAATTTTAATAGTCTTGTACTCGTGCGCAAGAACTCGGAAGGCACTTTTGTTGTTCAGAAAAGTAAATCACAGTTAGTGAGGTACTGTCATAATCATGGTGTCCCTGAAAATAAAATAACAGATGAAAACATCGGTGAGTTTTACAACGCCAACGCTACAAAACAGATTTTGGAAGGATTTTTTACTAAGAAAATTGTTTTAGTAGAGGGGCCAACTGAATCATTGTCATTGCCGATTTATTTTGAATCAGTTGGACTTTACACAAGACAAGAGGCCGTCGCGGTGATTCCGGTACAAGGAAAAGGAAATATTGCGAAATGGTGGCGGCTTTTTACTGCTTTTGATATTCCGGTTTATATCATTTTTGATAACGATCCCGACGACGATAGAGATAGTGTGAAGCGTAAAGACATTCTAAACACAATCGGGGTTAGTGATAATATGGATGATCTTTTGGTAATCACCGAAATTCATATAGCTGAAAAATTTGCAATTTTTGGTAGCGACTTCGAAACTTGCATGAGAAGTCTTTTTACAAAGTATTCAGAATATGAGACGCAAGCGCAGGAACTGATAGGTTCCGGGGCTAAGCCTTTTACCGCTCGGTTTGTGGCGCGAAAACTTTCAGAAGAAAACGGGAACGATGGAAACGGATGGGAGAAAATAAAAGAACTTACGACAAAAATTAAAAACTTGACTATTACCGATCAAGAATCTGAAGAAGAAATTCCTGAACGGCTCTCGCCAGAAAACAATTACGAAGACATACCATTTTAGATTATGACCACAAAACTACAACAATCACATCTTCCACTTGTCCGCGCGTTGCGACCATTAGTTAAGGCGTGGCGTGAGGGAGGATATAAGGAAGGAGCAACCGAAACAACGCGGCGGCTTTTGGAGTGGTGGTTTTTAGAGGAGCACCGGGTAGAAAGCGGCGCATCGTTTTCTTTTTGGCGCGCGCAACGGGACGCTATTGAACATTTTATTTTCTGCCACGAGGTATTACAGACCCGCAGTTTATATCAACTTGCTCAAAAATTAGAGGCACATATTCCGATTGACCCAAGCGCGGACAAATGGGCCAAGTATGCGTTCAAGATGGCCACCGGCTCTGGCAAAACACTGGTTATGGCGATGGCTATTGTCTGGTCATATTTCAACGCTATCCGAGAAAAGCGGAGCGATTTCAGTAAAAACTTTGTCCTTATAGCACCTAACCTCATCGTGCTTGACCGCTTGATGGGCGATTCAAAATCGCCGGAGTTTTTTAAAGGCAGTATTTTCAAAAAATATCCTTTTCTTCCGCCAGAGTGGAGCGGAGATTTTCAAATTGATGTTATCGGAGCGGAAGAAGAACGAACCAGCACAAAAACGGCAACGCTGTATCTTTTAAACTGGCAAAAGTTTATTGAGCGTGAGAATGGCGGCGCAGAGAATCCAGTGCAAAATATTCTCGGTCAAAAACCGCCGAGCGAGATTGCCGTTACGCTTGCCAAACTTAAAGACCGATTATTTCATCTTGAAAATGTAATGGTACTAAACGACGAAGCCCATCATGTTTGGGATGAGAATTTGGTGTGGTATAAGGCAATCGCGGATCTTTACGAAAAAACAGGTTTGATGTGCCAGCTTGATTTTTCGGCAACACCTAAAGACCAATCAGGTAATCTTTTCGCTCACATTATTACCGAATATACTCTGGGTGAGGCAATCTCCGACGCTGTGGTAAAGCGACCAAAAATTGCTGAAATAGAAAACATACCAGAGATAGAAAGCGACGATGCGGCAGAAAAATATCGCGTACAAATAGATGCGGCCGTGGATAAATGGCGGTTATTTTACAAAGAGTTAAAAAAGACGGGTAAAAAGCCAATTCTGTTTGTAATGGCCGAGAATACCAGAGCCGCAGATCAAGTAGCTGATTATCTTGATTCATTCCGTGATCTATCGGACAAGGTTTTAACTATACACACAGATAAAGGCGGCGAAGTAAGCAAAAAGGATTTAGATGCGGCGCGTAAGTGGGCAAGAGAAATTGATGAACCCGATAATCCATATCTTGCGATAGTCTCAGTGTTGATGCTTAGAGAGGGTTGGGATGTAAGAAATGTAAAAGTGATCGCTCCATTACGTCCCCTTAGTGCTGATGCTAAAATTTTACCCGAACAAACACTTGGTCGTGGATTACGAAGAATGTTTCCGGGACAATTTAGTTTCGGAGATGAATTATTGGTAATAGAACATCCGGCCTTTCATAATTTAATTGAAGAAGCGTTAACTGAACAAGGAGTTGAGATTGAGTTTGTTCCGATTCAAAAACCAGAAACTTTACC
The DNA here is from genome assembly GCA_964624815.1 of uncultured Candidatus Saccharibacteria bacterium. Lineage (GTDB taxonomy): Bacteria > Patescibacteriota > Minisyncoccia > Minisyncoccales > CAZUZH01 > CAZUZH01. The sequence goes on along the minus strand of CAZUZH010000012.1, from coordinate 2,620 downwards.
AAAAATTATCAGCGTTGATGAGAATAAAAAAGAATATGATATTGCTGTTCCGATTACGCAAGGCGGCGTAACAAGGTCAGTAAAAAAACTTCAAGGGCTAAAAGTTTCCGATTTTCCATCTCCGTTATTTCATTACAAGGACTTGAAACCAACAGAGATAAAAATGCGCAAGCGTGATTTGCTTACCAAAGAAGTTGAGGAAGAAGAAATACTAACAATGCCTTTCGCGGACAGGCCGGATATTTATATCAGCGCAATTACAAAAAAGATTCAAAAATATAGTCGCGTGCCCGGCCAGTTTGAAAACATTGCGGGTATAACAAAGGGCTACATTAAAAATAAACTTTTTGATAAATCGTTGGACTTTACGGAAGAAGATTTGAAACGATTAAATAATACTAAAGTAAGGGTGCGATTGATTGAAGTTTTTGTTGACCGCATCAATGACCTTACGGCAGTGTCCGAGGATATAGAATTGGCTGGTGAAGAATTGCGAGCAGTAAATATTAAGCCGTTTCCGTGGTCGCGCGAGGTTTTTGAAGCCAAAAAAATCGTCCTTAATTTTACTCCTATTGAAAATAAACTGGAGGATAAATTTACACACTTACTTGATAACGATGACGATGTTTTGGCGTTTATAAAAAATCATCAGCAGACGCTTAATTTCCGTATCTCGTATATTGATACCAACGGCTTTGTGAGAAGCTATATACCCGATTTTATCGCAAAAACAAAGGATACTAACTGGGTTATTGAAACCAAGGGCAGAGAAGATGTTGATGTGAAGCTAAAAGACAAGCGGGCCGAGGAATGGTGTAAGCAAGTTTCTAAACTAACTAAGAAGAAGTGGAATTACAAAAGAATTGACCAAGCGAGATTTGAGAAGGGCCGTTTTACACGATTAGTTGATTTAATTTAGTTTTATGGAAATACAAAAAAATAAAAAGCAGAAAGGTTAAATAATTTTTTCCCTTCCGCTTTCTACATTAATTATCCGCCATAACTTTGGGTATTTTTGTGACAGTTTTGACAGAGAATTTCGCAATTATTTAGAGAATCATCTCCATTTGAATCTATATGATGAGCTTCCCACCCGTATTCACTTTCAGCACCCCTACTGCTCCATAGTAATTCTTTATTACATCTACCAGAATGACCACATGAAATGCGTCTACATTCACACTTACCGTCAGCTCTACTCCAAGCCTGGCGAACTATTTCTTCTGAAAAAGCCATGATTGTTAATTTAATGGTTTAATTTTCTTCGCAACCCGACCTTTTTTGCCTTATAGTTGCCTAAATTATTTTAGTTAAAGCAAAAAAGGCTGTCAAATCAGCCTCAAGCTGTGGAAAACTTTAGAATTATAAAATTCATTAAAAATAAACAAATTCATGAATCTCTTAATTGTAAAACCTTATTATATGGATTCTAAGAACGATAAATTTAGTGCAAGGTTTGATATTGGAGAACATTTTGGGGATGTGGTTAGGATTACACAATTTGAGATTAATGATTGTGAATATAGTTCTAAGGAAGAAGCGTTAAAGATTGCAGAAAATAAGGCAATTATATGGATTAAAAATAATTACCCAGCTGATGTAAAAATTAGGATAGATAAACAAGAAACAAACTCGAAAATTTAATTGAGTGATAAAAATTATGTCAAAATATTATAGAGGTAATTATTATAAGGATTATGAAAAGGAATATCACGAACACAAAGGATGGTTAGTGGGAGAATTTATGGAATGTTTTAGAAAAACAAAATCAGTGGAAATTAAATTTTGGAAATTTAATAAATACGGAAAAATTGAACACGAGAAAAAATTACAATGTAGAGCTATTGAATGCACTTTTATATTAAAGGGTAGGATAAGGGGTGAAATAGATAATGAAGAAGTGTTTTTAGGTACTGGAGATTATGTTGTTATACCGCCCCGAGTTTCCAATAATTTTCCAATAGAAATATTAGAGTGCGCAGAGGGATTAACTATAAAGGTCCCCAGCGACAAAACAGACAAAATTACTGAGAATTTTTTTAATCCAGCAAAAGGTCGCGGAAATAATTTAAAATTAATTAAAATGGAAAATATAAAACAATATTTAAAAGATGAAACAAGAGAAAAGATTGAAAAAACAGAAAAAGAAATAGAGGAATCCAATAAAGAATTAGCAATTTTAGAAGCGAAACTTAAAGTTGAAAAAAGATTAGAAAAACTGAAAGACGGTTTAGATGAAAATTTAAAAGAAGATGTAAAATATAGTGTTTATGCTTTGGAAGATATGTTGAGAATGGAAAAGAACAGGAACGAAGAACTAAAAAAGGATTTCCAGACGCTGCGCGTAAGAAAAAAGGTAATTGATAATTTTGAAGAAGAAGATTTTTAAGAAACGAATATGTCAAAATACCCGGCGTTAGTCGGAATCGTGCCGAGAAAAAATCTCTGGCATAAAATTCAGGAAGAAGGCTGGTATCATATCCCAGTTAAGTCAGCTCCTAAAAACGCTTCCCGCGTAGAGTATTTGGCTTTTTATTTCCCCAAAATATTCGGAGAAGAATATCAATATAAGGTAAGTTATTATGCCAAAGTTTTGGGAGTGGAAACTAAAAAAAGAATT
>CAZUZH010000011.1:17108-17996 GCA_964624815.1 uncultured Candidatus Saccharibacteria bacterium | reverse complement strand
TTCCTGATACACTTAACCTTTCCCCTGGGTCAGTTAAGCCGATGCCGACGTTGCCGTCTTTATCCGACCACAATCCATTAATACTTACATCGTAATTATCTTTACCTAAATTTATCCTATCAACAATTCCTCCTCCAAAATCTCCTTCATAAACATCCATTGCCTCTTTATTTCCAATTTTTACATAAAACCTATCATTTGTAGCAAACCCAAACCTACTATCTGTATCTCCAGAATGTACAATATATCCATCACCTCCAATTGTACCTAAATTCAAATTTCCACTCACCTCCAACTTTGCCCCTGGGCTCGTCGTCCCGATGCCGACTTTGCCTTGACTTGTAATACGCATCCTTTCATCTGCTACTTTATCTATTGCCCCATCCGTTGCCGTATAGAAAAGAAGGTCGCCTGATTCTGAACCAGCAGTCACATTAGTTACTTGTCCCCATACACCAGCAACATTTTTAATAGCATCAGCGCTGTTATAGGCACTATAAATGGTCCCGCCAATATAATCATTAACAACTGCACTTGTTTGACTTGCTCTGCCCTTAATGAAATATTGATAAGGACCATACTCATTGGCAGAATTTCTCTCTTGAGCAATTGAGGATAATAAATCGCTTGTGCCAAAAACATGCAACCTATACCCAGGTCCCGTCGTCCCAATCCCCACATTATTATTCGTATCATCCCAAAAGAGGTTAGAATTATCTTGACTCAAAGTCCCACCAGAACCAGCAAAAACTACTGAACCCTGAGTAAATCCCGAAGGAGTAATACTTCCAGCAGTTAAATCCCCTGTAATCCCTGCACTCCCTGCTTGCAAGTAGTTGGAGGCTTCAAAGTTAGTGGCAGTTACTGTTCCAGTGGCGTTAATGTCAG
>CAZUZH010000011.1:0-17008 GCA_964624815.1 uncultured Candidatus Saccharibacteria bacterium | reverse complement strand
TCTACATTCAGGGTGTCTCCTCCTGACCAGGACAGATTAGTGCCTGCTGTGATAGAAACATCAGGATCCATTGTTAATGCTCCTGAGCTTAAGGTTATTCCTGTGCCTGTAAAGTCAGTGATGTAATCATTTCCTCTGCGATAGGCTGCTGAACTCACTTCTCCTGCTGAATATATATAGTTGGAGGCTTCAAAGTTAGTGGCAGTTACTGTTCCAGTGGCGTTAATGTCAGCTGCTCCCACAGTTCCAGTGAATGCTGGTGAGATAGAGAAGACCAAGCTTCCGGCAGTCCCTGTTTCATCAGAGATATTGTCTGCCCAGACAGCTGAGGTTAATTCGTCAATAGTGCAGGCAGAGCCATCACATGTCCAATCGCCAAAGTCAGCAGAGCCTAGTTCTCCCACTCCTACTGAACCGCTGTTTATCTGGGCTGCGCCATCAGCATCTATGCTCCAGTCTCCATAGTCCTGTGAATGGGCAAAGTCAGCGGCTACTATAAGGTTGTCTGTGATTGTGGTTGCTGTTCCTATTGTCTGGTCTGAGTCTGGTATTGTGATTGTTCTGCTTCCTGTAGGATCTGCAAGGGTGAATGTTGTTTGATGAGCATCGTCTGTTAATCCTTCCAATACTAATGGCGATGCTCCTAATAGTATGGCTCCAGTAAAGTCATAGTCTCCTGTTCCAATGTCTCCTGTGTTTAATAGGAATGCATCATCTACATTCAGGGTGTCTCCTCCTGACCAGGACAGATTAGTGCCTGCTGTGATAGCTGCGTCCGGATCTACGGTGAGGGCTCCTGATTGCAGGACAATGCCTGTGCCCGTGAAGTCGCTCACTGCGTCACTGCCTCTGCGGAAGATAGCGCCGCTAATAGTGCCGGCTGAGTAAATCTCTGAGGAGGCAGAGAGGTTAGTGGCACTAACTGTGATTATTGACGAGATATTAGGTGAACCTGAACCAGTGATGTCTCCTGTCAGGGCGTAAGCACCAATGTTGGTTGCAGCTATAGTGTTAACGGTGAGAGTGCCCGAGGTGCCTGAATCAGCTAACTGCATTAGGGTGTTGGAACTGCCTGCGGTGTCTTTGAAGTATAAGGTGGTGCCATCTGATATAGAGATTTCTGGTGAAGCGTGATTAAAGGTGACGTCTCCGGAACTGTTGACCTGGAACAGGTCTCCATTACCAACAGATAACAGAGCAGCTGGTGATGAATCCCCTATTCCGACATTGCCTTCAATTAGAAGACCGTCAGACGGAGCAGTTACTGTCGCATAAGAACTGCCGATTGACGCTGCTCCTGCCACCGAAAGAAGATTTGCCGGAGAATCAGCACCAATGCCAAAATTGGCATTTTTTATTTTTAGGATGTCTGTTGCGCTGTCGTCAAAAACCAATCTGCCGGAAGAACTTCCTAAGCCAATGTACTCGTTGTCAGCCATTATTATGTTTCCGCCGGGAGTAACGCCTCCTGTTCCCACAATGCTACCTGAAGCATAAATATCACCAACGACTTCTAATTCATATCCTGGACTTATAGTGCCGATTCCTACTTTATTGTTCCCGGAATCAACGTATAAAGTATTGGTATCCACTGCCAGCGAACCGTTGACATCCAGCTTTACCTGCGGCGAAGTGGTGCCAATTCCCACATTGCCCTCTATGAGCATGCCGTCAGTCGGCGGAGTCACGCTGGCATAAGTTGACCCGATGGAAGCGCCGCCAGCAACAGAGAGTTTTGAGGTCGGACTGAGTGTGCCAATGCCGACATTAGCGTCCATTATCGCCACATTGCTAAATTGTTGAATTGTTAAATTGTCTGTCCCACTGCCATCTCCTTGAATAGATAAATTGCCGCCTGACTGAATGGTAGTGTTGCCTGTATATGACAATGTGCCGCTTGTTGAACCCATGTCCCAATTCTGGCCAGCCGTGTCATAGATTGTGAGAGAGCCTGTTCCGTCTGTGGTGTTGGAAAGGGTTAGTGTTCCGCTGTTGTCAATCTGGGCAGTTTGTCTGCCGTTGGCTCCGAGTATATACAATGGTATAACATCAGCATCTTCGTTTTCTAAATAAAATAAAGTTCCGGCAGTTGAGTCTGTTCCCGGACCTTTGAAATAAAATCCTTTGTCAGTGGCCACGGCTAAAGTGGCTGTTGTCTGGGCTGTGATCTGGCCTCCATCTAATATATCAAACACAATAGTGTCTGTATCCTTGAATTCTACGATTTTGCCAGTGCCGTTTTGGGTAATTCGCAGAGCTGGTGATGTGGAGTCTGCGGTAAAAGCTGCAGCGCCTGAGTAATTTTGCGCCCCGCTAACGGTGAGGTCTCCGCCTACTGTGAGGTTTCCGGTGGTGCTTATATTGCCAACCGTAGTTAGGTTTCCGGAAGTATCAACTGTAAAATTCATTGGCGCAGTAGAAGTGCCAACGGTTAAATTTCCGCTTATAATCTTTGTGTTTCCTGCAATCTTTATAGATTTACTGGTAAAAGCTAAAATTTCAGGCGCTGAAAGGGCTACCTCGCCAGTTGGGATAGCTATGGTCGGAACAGCCGGAGCTAAATTAGCGCTGGGCATTGATGGAAGATAAAAAGAATTGCCGGCTCTGGTTTCCACATCGGCCAACCGGGCTTTAATCTTGACAACTTCATCTCCATCAATCTGCACAATCTCTTTCACATATTCTTTGGTTATTTCCCTGACCGGCTCTACTTGAGTGATTTCAGTAATCTCTTTAATAATTTCTTTTACTGAAACTCCCTTTGTCTGGAGCTGAAAAATCAGAGCTTCCAATTCTTTAATTTTTTCTTCAGAAACTCCTTCAACAAAAACTCTTTCTGGTAAATATTTCCAAGGACGGATAAACCACTGAATTGCTTTTGTTATTTGATATCTTGTTTCTGTGACTGCGTTTTCTACATCCCTAGACATACTAACAATCGCCTTATTCAAACGACTGCCTATTATGTTTGTCCCCTCATTAAAACCTTTAAACCCTTCTTTTATTTTAGAAATATTTTCATAGTTCTTTACAACAAACTTCTCTGAAGCGCGAACAAAGAAAGATTTTACATTATTGTTAAACCATTGAGAAAACTCTTCAAAGGCGCCAGAGCTGTCAGTAAGGGCAATAAATACAGCACGGGCAGTAAAGCTTCCCATTCTATTTATTTTCTGGAAACTTCCAGATATATTACTCCAAACAACATTAAAAGATTTGTTCGGCTTAACAAAAAGTTCGTCTCCTGTTTTACTAATTAAGTGAATTGAAAAAGAAATGTCTTCGGCAACCACGCCAAAGCTTTCCAAAATCTGCTTTGTCCTTCTACTTCCCCGTTCATCAACTTGAGACAACAACGATTTGGTTTGCCCGCTTTCTTTCTTCTCAACTTCTGCAATTCCTTTTTCTATGTCTTTAAAAGCCTCTCTAATTCCAGTTGAAAGATCAATGGTCAAACCAGAAAAACTTTTCTTTGTCTGACCAGCAACGCGGCTCAAACTTTTAACAGTTTCTTTGGGAGCAGAAGACAACGCCTTGCCAAAACCAATAACTGCTTTGCCCGGAAGTAAAACCACATCATCACCAAGTCCGCTTATTTTCTCTCCTGTTTCAAAAACAACTTCCCCGCCTGCCTCAATAATGTTTACAAAGTCTGAAGTATCTCCGTCAAAAGCTTTACTCAATCCTGAAACCATTGGAGACACTCCGTCAAGAACATTAAAAAGCGCTGTTTTTCCATGAACAAACCCTGAGACAATTAAAACAAAAGTCAGGGCGGTAACAAAAGCAAATCTTGGCTTAATTGGAACAACAAAAGTTTTTAAAGAATTTACGAATTGAGCAAACTTTTCAGCTATTATAATTTTGGGCGTGACTAAAAATTCCTCAACAACGGGCAGATTTTCCGGCAAACTCCGTAAGATAGGTGGAGCCACCATCTTACGGGGCAACGGAGAAATCTGTTCTTCTTTTTGTAAAACCCTGTGTTTTTCCTCTAAAACAGGTTTTGCAACAGCTTTTTCTAAAATAGGTTTTTCAGACTCTTCTATCCGATATACCTTAGGCTCTACGGGCTTTAATTTAGCAATCATTTGCTCTTGAATTTCAAAAACAGTTTTTGGCTTTCTAATGCCTGCCTTTATAGCTTCCTGCTTTACTTTAACTGCTTTTTTGTAAAAATCAGATTTTAATACATACTCTTTAAGCCATTCCTGGGTTGTTACCCAATTTCTGCCAATTTTTATTGCCCTTAACTTGCCGTTTCTTGCGCGCAAACTTAAATATTCCTGTGAGTACTCACAATGTTTAGTCGCTTCTTGAAGTGATATGTAATTGTTATTTTCGTTAGGGTCCATATTGTTTTCCTTTTACTGCATAATCTTCCCAAAGGCAGCCTTTATATTCTCCCAAAGGGTGCCTTTGGTAAGCCCTTGGGAAGTAAATACGCAAACCCTTTCAGGTTTGCGTTCTAAAAATAGTCTTTTTGGATTACCAATCTCCCTTTTACTTCTCGCAAAAAAAGGAGATTCTCGCTGCTCTTGAATTATCCACATCCGATATGATTGACAAATTTTTTGAAAGGATTAAGATATATAAAGAAGGCCAAAAAGAAAATTTGTTTAATGTTTACCCCTTTGAACAAAGCTTTTCAGGCCTTCTTTTAGTTTATTGTTTTTTAAATTTACTTTTTGTTTTTCTGCTTAATGTTTTCCCCATCTACCTTAATTATCGCCAATATAAAAAGGCGTGTCAATAGCCTTAATTGTGGATAAGTATCTGTTATCCGATATGGATTACTTTTAGCCTTATATTAAGCGTAGAATTTTGTATAAAAATTCAGAATTTCATTTCTATTTATTCTTTTATCAATATATGTTTATTCAAAATCTTAAAAAACTTATTATTTATTCAGCTTAATAGAATGCAAAATTCCTAATCCGATACACGTCATAATTATACCGCTGCCGCCGTAACTTACCAATGGCAAAGGTATTCCGATAATGGGTAAAATACCAAGGTTCATACCAATATTAATAAAAACCTGCGAACTTATTAAGAGGGCTAATCCAGACGCAAAAAGCCGTGGGAAATTACTCTCAGATGATAACGCAATTCTAAAAATTCTCCAAATAAGAACAGAAAAGATAATTAAAAGAATTGCTACTCCGAAAAAACCAGTTTCCTCTGCAATAGAAGCAAAAATAAAATCTGTCTGAGGCTCTGGCAAAAAGCCGTATTGCGTTTGAGTGCCCTTTCCAATGCCTTTTCCCCAAAAACCGCCGGACCCAATGGCAATTTTTGACTGATTTTGGCTCCAGCCTATTTCCAGCGGTTCAGTTAGGTGGGGCTTAATAAAACTGCTGATTCTAACCCTTTGATAGTCCTGAAGTAGAAAAGACCATGCCAAAATAGCAATTAAAAGCGCTGCGAACATTAAAATAAGAAAATGACGTATTCTTATGCCTGAAATTATCAGAATTCCAAGCCATAACATAACTATAACTAAAACTGAACCAAGGTCTGGCTGAAAGAAAATCAACAAAGCTGGCAATCCGATATACATTCCTGAAAAGACTATATGTGCTATCCGATAGAGTTCAATATGCCTCATTGAGAAGTATTTTGCCAATAAAATTATTAAAATAATCTTCGTTGGTTCAATTGGGTCAATAGAAATAGAACCAATCTTATACCAACTTTTTACATTTCTGATTTCCGGAGCGAAAAAAAATAAACCTGCTAAAACAAGCAGGCTTAAAAAGTATAAAATCAATATTAAATAAGAATTAACTCTGAATATTCTCCAATCAAAAAGACTAAACACGAACATTAAAACAAAGCCAAGCACAACCCAAACAATCTGCTTTTGAAAATTAGTAAAATCTCCTCTTCTCAACGAAGAACTGTAAATAGAAGATAAACCAAAGCCAACCAACAAAAAAACAGATATTATTAATATCCAATCTAATTTTTTAAAATGAAGTAGAAAGCTATTCATTATTTGATTAATTTAATGAATTCCTTCTCCATTATTATATTCACGCCGAGTGCTTTTGCTTTCTCGTATTTAGATCCCGGCTCTGTTCCAGCAACAACATAATCTGTATTTCCTGAAACTGACTCCGAAATATCTCCGCCTTTCTCACGGATTTTTTCTTTTGCCTCATCACGGTTCATGGTCTCCAGAGAGCCGGTCAAAACAAAAATCTTATTTTTAAAACTCTGCTCTTTTACTCTCTCCCGCCCAGTAATTTCCAAACCAGCTTTTTTAAATTTCTCCAGAAACTCTATGTTCTTTTTATTTTGAAACCATTGATAAATACTTTTTGCTGATATTGGTCCGACATCTTTAACTGTTTCCAATTCTTCTGAAGTTACTTTGCTTAAGTTTTCCAAACTGCCAAAATGCCCTGCCAAATCAATTGCTGTTTCTTGCCCAACATTTCTAATGCCTAAAGCATAAATAAAACGGGGCAGGCTAATTTTTTTACTCCCCTCAATTGCTTTAACCAAATTCTCGGCAGATTTATCAGCAAACCGCTCTAAGGGCACTAAGTCTCCTTCTTTCAAATCATAAAGGTCAGCCGGATCCTGAACCAAACCTTGTTCAAGAAGCTGGTCAATAATCTTAGGGCCTAAACCTTCTATATTGAAAGCCTGTTTGGAAACAAAGTGATGAAACTGCTGGCTTTGCCGGGCAGAACACTTGGGATTAGGGCAACGTCGGACCGCTTCTCCGACAGGCCTTAAAGTTTTACTTCCGCAAACAGGACAGGTTCTTGGCATTTGAAATTCTTTTTCTTTGCCTGTTCTAAGGTCTTTCAAAACCTTAGTTACATTAGGAATTACATCCCCTGCCCTGCCAACAATCACGGTGTCCAATATTTTTACCCCCAATCTTTTTATCTCATCTTCGTTATGCAGAGTTGCTCTGGAAATAGTTACTCCGGCAACTTGAACAGGTTTTAAAATGGCTACTGGGGTTAAAGCTCCTGTTCTGCCAACCTGAACAATAATATCTTGAATCTTAGTCGTTGCTTGTCTTGGAGAAAACTTGTAAGCAATTGCTCCACGAGGAGCCTTGCCAACTGTTCCTAATTGAGAAAATAAAGAATTGCTATTTACTATAACAACAATTCCGTCAATTTCATAGGCTAATTTTTCCCGTTCTTTCTCCCAAAAACTCTGAAAATTTTTAACTCCCCTCAAATCTTTTTTGAATTGATTGTGGGGATTTATTTTAAAACCAAAGGCTTTTAGAATTTTATGCTCCTGTTCATGAGTACTTGCCCCGTAGATAGGTGAATACTTTCCTTCGGGGGTTTGGCCCAAATCCGTAATAAGAGCGTAAACAAAAGAATCTAAATGTCGAGAAGCAGTTATTTTTGAATCAAGCTGCCTTATTGAGCCGGCAGCTAAATTTCTGGGGTTGGCATATGCTCTTTCGCCTTTTTTCTCCTGATCTTTGTTTATTCTTTCAAACTCTTTTTTATTGATGAAAACTTCTCCCCTGACCACAAGTTGTTTTGGAAAGTTCTTTTTTAAAAGGCTCGCTAATTCTTTTTCGCCTATTTTTTCCAAATTCTTAATAATCTGTTTTGGCTCTAATAATATCAAGGGAAGAGCAGAAATTGTTTTAAGATTCTGGGTTACATCCTCTCCAACTTTGCCGTCGCCCCGAGTTGAACCTATTTTAAAAATTCCATTCTGATAAACAAGTTCTATTGCTAATCCGTCTAATTTTAACTCGCAGTAATAGCCGTCTATTGTTCTATTGGGAATTAATTTTTTAATTCTCTCTTCCCATTCATCCAACTCTTTTTCTCCAAAAGCATCATTAAAAGAAAGCATCATTTTAGGATGCTTAAATTTTTTAAACTTATCCAAAGGTTTGCCGCCGACCCTTTGAGTCGGCGAATCCAGAGTAATTAAATCCGGGAATTTTCTTTCCAGCTCTTCCAGTTCATTCTTCAAAGTGTCAAAAGCCGCATCAGGAAACTGCGGCTTATCCAAAACATGGTAGAGATAGCGGTGATGGTTGATAACCTTTTTCAGTTTTTCAATTCGCTTTTTGGCTTCTTTTTTATCCATTAAAATCGCAAAAACAGACGCAGAACTCCCGCTCTGCGGGAACCCTACGCAGAACAGACGCAAAGATTCTGCGTCAGTTTTTGCGTATAGCTTTGCGTCGGTTTTAGCAGTGTATCAAAGCCCGATTTCAATTGCTCTTCTAACTCCTTTATAGGTTCCGTAGGACTGAATAGTAATAGGATCACTATAAACAACCCAATACTCTACTCCGCCCCCTAAAGACTCTGGGGATGCTTCGGACGAACCAAAATCTCCTTCCTTTAGCGCTCTTTCAACTCCAGTGTCAGCTCCATAAAAAGCTTTTACCGAAAAACCCATTTCTTTGATTGTTTTTATTTGGCCTAATAAAATACTGCTTACTCCAAGAGCAATGGCAAGCATAATGGTTGTTATTACAACAGCGAGATAGAGAATTACTCCTTGTTGTTGATTAGGTTTGGACATAAAAATAATAAAATTTCTAATTTCTAATTGACCTAATTTCTAACTAAATCCCAATGACCAATGACCAAATAATAATTGTTCATTAGACATTGAGGCATTAGACATTAGTTAGGAATTAGAAATTAGAAATTAGTAATTTACTCAATATCTAAATCTCTTTGAGAAATTGTGGTTTGGATTTGTAATTTTACAGAACTTTCATCTGCGTGCTGAACATCTAAAAACAGGGTTATCCTGGGCTGCTGCATATCACTGCTTGAATATGGTTCTTCTCCTTCAAGATGAACATTAAATAAATTTATTTGAAGATTATCAGAGGTTAAGTCATTAGCTCCGTTTTTATCTTCTTTTAGTTTTTTGTCAGTATTATCAAGAAAAAACTCCTGACAATCATGCGAATAATTTTTAAACTTTATATTTGAACCCGTACTTTCAAAAACATCTACTGAAGTACAACCCGAAGAATCAAGCTTCGCCATCCTAATCGCCCGGCTCATATATTCCATAACATATGAAACTTCATCCATAAGTTCCTGCTGTTTCAGAATATTTCTTTGAGTTTTAATAGAGGTAACAAAGAGTCCCACCGTAATGGAAGTGACTAATACAAAAACCGCCGCAACGACTAATAACTCTATTAAACTAAAAGATTTTGTTTTATGTTCCATGTTCCATGTTCCATGATATTATCTCCATTTGTATATTTTCTCCTGGATCAGAAAATTATGATCTCGTCCTCTTTCTGACCATTCAATAGTCACAGAAACATCTAAAACATCGGCTGTTGATGAATCGATGAAAACTTTTCTTCTAAACATAGCTATTAAATCGTCTGAACAAGTGTAAAAATTTCCATCAAATTTTAGATACTCTTTTCCACTACAATTAGAATTATCAGGAATATTTTGGCTTCGGTAATCAAAATTATAAAAATCGCTTCCGCTGGTTAATCCATCATCCCAAGCTGGTTCTGCCGGATCTATCCAATTCGTATCTCTGATATTCCGAACAATCTCAATCCCCTCTTGGGCTAAGTAGGCAGCGGTGAGTTGAAGTTTATAAGTTGAACTGTAAGCAATTGAATTTGAAACCAAAGCAAAAGCCGCCAGTATTCCAACCAAAAGTATAAAAACTGCTATCATCAGTTCTATTATTGTGAACCCGGTTAAATTTCTTTTAGAACTATTTAACTGGGTGAAAGATTTATTTTCCATAAAAAGGTATTTTTCGAAGCTTGCGGACACCGGGTCTCCACAAGATAATTTCCCTAGGTCGGACCTCGAGAAATTAGACTTCGGGCAACTTACTCTTTACTAATCGCTAACATTGATTAATCCGGCTTTGTTAATAGTAATAATTTTTATTTTGCTGTTATTGTTTTCTAATGTAATCCTTACCTCGCCCTTAGACAAAGAGCTTGGATTTATGGTAATAGTAGGATCTGGAGGAGTAAAAATAACACTCATGAAATTCGCAGGAAGAGAGTCAATCTTAACGCCATTCTCAAATTCTACATCCACTGTCTTATCATTGCCTAGGTCATAATTATTATTATCGTTACAATCAGAAAATATAATGTATTGTTTTATCTCATTTTTGTCAAAAAAAACCCCCCAGCCACCCTTGTGATTGTGTGGCGAACATCTATCATCCTTCTCTGCCGACATCGCTTTTTGCTGCATACTTCTTATATCCTGCGCCAATTTATTGGCTGCTCTTTCTAAAGCAAGCTGGCTTTGTCCGCTTTTATAATTGGGAAAAACTATCACCGCTATAATAGCAATGATGGCAATGACTACTAGGAGCTCTATTATGGTGAAGGAATTTTTCTCCATAGTTAAAAGTCCAAAGTTAAAAGTTAAAAGTTACAGTATTAAATAGAAAATATTTTTAACTTTATACTGGTATTTTGGAATTGCAACCCTACGGGACGGGGAGTCTGTCGCTTCGCGCCATCCAGGACTTTTAATTTTTAACTTCAAATAAACAAACCCAAATACCAATTGATTATTTTCTCGCCCCAGAATAGGGCGATAAATGTTCCCGTGACCAAAAATGGTCCAAAGGGCACTTCGCTTTTTAGTCCTTTCTTTTTGGCGAGTATTAATCCTACTCCTATTATAGCACCGAGCAGAAAAGATATAAACAAGGCAGAAATAATATTGGGCCAGCCGAGCAAAAGACCCATAAAAAACCCAAGCTTAACATCGCCGAATCCAATCCAGCGGCCTCTTGAAATTAGAAATATAGTTAAAAAAAACGCTGAGGCAATAGCAGCGGAGAAAAGAGGGTTTAATAATTTTTTAAAATCCAAATTCCAAAATCCAAATGTCAAATCAAGCTCAAAGCTCAAAATCCAAAATAAACGATAAATAAATGTTAAAACTATAGCGGGGTAGATTACTTTATCCGGGATGATGAAATGCTTGAGGTCGTAAACAAAAATAATTATCAGGAAACAAGTGATTAGCAACGAAAACAAAACAAGAATTAAATTTTGAGAAAAAAAACCTCCGTCAAGTAAATCTACGATCGTAGATTTACTCAACATTAAAAAACTTACTCCTGGAAGAAAAATGTGGTTGATTATAAAAACAAATAAAATCCCTGTGGCTGTCTCCACCAACGGGTATTGGGCTGAAATTTTCTTTTGGCAGTAACGGCATTTGCCTTTGAGGAAAATAAAGCTGAAAACTGGAACTAAATCTATCCAAGAAAGCTTATGTTTGCAGAGCGGACAATAGGAACGGCCTTTGAGAAAACTTTGTTTGGTTTCCAGCCTGTAAATCACACAATTCAAAAAAGAGCCAAAAACTAGCCCCGTTAGAAATATAATTATTGATAATAAAACTTGAAACATTTTTTATCTATTTCCCCCGTTATGTTTTCCAAAAAAGGACTAAATTTCTAACGGGGTAAAGCCGATGATAAAAATTAGCAAATAAAAAATAATACTTATC
Source organism: uncultured Candidatus Saccharibacteria bacterium (assembly GCA_964624815.1). Classification (GTDB taxonomy): domain Bacteria; phylum Patescibacteriota; class Minisyncoccia; order Minisyncoccales; family CAZUZH01; genus CAZUZH01. The sequence goes on along the minus strand of CAZUZH010000011.1, from coordinate 5,513 downwards.
ATATTGTTTTATTCTAACAAATTTTAAATCAATTGAAAACTGGCGGAAGTCGGAACTTCCGCCCGTTTTGTTCTTCGCCCGTTTTGGATAAAAAAATCTGAAACGTTTAAACATGAGTTAAACGAGCTGAAAAAAATTGCATATGCAATTTTTTTCAGCTCTGCCAACTCTGCCAAATAATTAGATTCAATAAAAAAACAAGCCAAAAACGACACCCCGCCTTGCTTTCTATCAAGGACGAGACAAGCAGCCGATTTTGGCTTGTTTACCCAGCCGTAGTCCCCTCCTTTTGCGCAAGCGCGAAAGGAGGGGACTACGGCTTAGTTGAAATTTCGTGTTTTGAGGAAATAAAAAGTTCTCTATAAAATTATAATTAAAAATAGAGAGGAGTTTTTTTAATTACAAACAATTTGGGGATGGAGCATTACAGCCCATGGCACCAGGGGGACCAGAATGACCACTTGCATCTACGCACCAATTACTTCCATCATTAAGTTTAAATTGCACACAATAATCTTTAGCATCTTTAAACTCACCCCATATAAGCTCACCACCCTTATCAATAATTGAACTCATAATTGCTTCGTAATCGGGATCATCATAAATGAGAGGAACGGTTTGGGTATTTAAACCCATATAAGTGCTGTTATCTGACCAATACATTTCAGCTATACTCCTAATCTGGCTCATCTCTGCCTTTATTGCCGCGTCCTTGGCTTTCTTTCTGGCACCACCCAAAGCAACCAGAACAATAGAAGCTAAAATTCCAATAATGGCAATAACTACCAAAAGTTCAATTAAAGTAAAACCTTTTTTCATATTTATTTTCAGTAATTAACTAATAAAACCGACCTTTCCTCGTGAGATAGAGCTCACAAGCTCGCTATCTCATGGGGTTCTTCTTTTTTTTCTTCTTCATCTCTAATTATGACCTTCGGATATAATTACTCATTCGGTTGAAATGAAAACAAGTTTTCATTTCTCCCTCATTCCTAATGATAGCATATTTAAGAAAACAAGCCAAAATCGGACACAACCGCTTTTGGCTTGTTTGAATTTCGTGTTTGGGAAATCTAATACCTATTCTCGTTTTCTACACACTTTCAAAAAAATAGAGAGAAACCTATTTTTTTATTTACAATTAACACTACCAGCAGCACAACCGCCCCCAGGAGAACCAGAATGACCGTCACCATCTACACACCAATCAGTGCTATCATTAAGTGTGACTTGAACACAATAATCATCAAGAGCAAACTCATCCGCCACCAGAGTACCACCATTGGTAACAGTAATTTCATCTCGCATAGTTATATAATCAGTCTCTGAATCTAATGCTACATAAGTTGACCCCTCATCCCAAAACATCTCAGCAAGATTTCTAATTTGGGACATCTCTGCTTTTATGGCTGCATCCTTGGCTTTTGTTCGCGCGGTGCCCAAGGCAACCAAAACAATAGAAGCTAAAATTCCAATAATGGCAATAACTACCAATAATTCAATTAGAGTAAAACCTTTTTTCATGTTATTATTATTTTTAAGATTTTGATTATCGACCTTTTTCTTATTTCTAATACTTTATTATACCATAACTATGCTCTAATCCTGTCAAGCAAACCTGTGGATAATTCCGCTGAAGTTACGCTGATATGTACGCTGATTTAACGCTGATTTCTTGCTTTGTCATAAATAATTCTTTTTATCTGTAATCTATTGGGGCTAAAATTTATAAAGAAACCCAGTTTATAATTTGATCCTTTTAAATATTTCCAAAATTGGTCTATGTCTTGTTTTGTTAAAAATGGCTTTACTTTTATTTCTAAAAGAATGAGCTTGTTTACAATTTTATCGGGTATATATGTGCCAACTTTTTCTCCTTCAAAATAAATATCAATGCGCTTCTGATCTTCTATTTTTAAGCCTCTCTTTTCTAAAGCTTTGGTTAATGCTTTATCTACTATTTTTTCTTTAAATGCTCCCCTAAAAGCCTTATATACATCAAAGCAAGCACCTCTAATTTTATAAGATTCTTCTTCGTATAAAAAGTCTTTTACTTTTCTCATATTTTTCAGCGTAAATTCAGCGTACTAATCAGCGTTTTATCAGCGGACATTATAGCCCTCCAAAGGAGTATAACGGCATCAAAACAGAAGCAACCAATCCGGCGACAATCACTCCCAAAAACACAATCAGAAGCGGCTCCAGCATTTGAACAAATTTTTCTAAAGAACGGGTTACCTCTTCTCGGTAAAAACTAACAACATTTAAAAGCGCGCTGTCCAGCTTTCCGGTCTTTTCGCCAACCATAGTCATTTGAATAAAAACAGGAGGGAAAAGCTTGGGATATTGACGCAAAACCTCGCTTGGCGGAGAACCCCGCTGAACCTCATCACGAACATGAAAAATAGCTGATTTATAGACTTGATTGCCTACAATCTCCCCACTAATTTCCAAAGCTTTGGCAATAGACAAACTTCCGGAAATCAATGTTGAAAGGTTCTCGGCAAAGCGAGAAAGATAAATTTTTTTTAAAAGAACGTTTAAGAAAGGAATTTTTAAAGAAAGGGTATTAATAACTTTCTTCCCTTTTTTACTTTTTAAGTAATAAACCAATCCTGCCACAAGCCCAACAATAAAAATTAAAGCAACCCAGCCCTTGGTTCTTAAAAAGTCGGCTACTGACAAAACAAGTTTTGTAATCCATGGCAAATCTCTGCCAGCGCTTTTCAAAACCTCGCTTAACTGGGGAATAATGAAAACAACAACTATTATACCAATAACTAAAAACACAAACAAAATAAATGCTGGATAAAATAAAGCTCCGAGAATTTTGGAGCGGAGAAAATATTCACGCTCTAAATGTTCTGCTAAATAACTCAAACTTTCTGCCAGTTTGCCGGAGGCTTCTCCCGACTTAACCATACTAATGTAAAAAGAGTCGAAAATCTTTGGGTAACGCTCTAGGGCTTGGGAAAAAACCATTCCCCCTTCCACGTCTTCGGCAATTCTAAATAATTTTTCCTTAAATCCGTCTTTTTTGGTCTGGCTCGCCAAAGTTTCTATAGTTTCAACCAAACTTACCCCAGCCTTGAACATAATTGCCAGCTGGCGGGAAAAAACAGACAAATCTTTTTTAGAAGCCTCTTTAAATATTTTAATTTTTCTGGCGTAAACAGCAGGCTTTTCTATGGCTTCCAAAGAAGTAATATATAATCCGTATTTCTGCAGAACATTAAGAGCGCCCTCTCTATTAGAGGCGTCTACTGTCCCCTCCTGCGTTTTACCTTGTTTTGTTCGCGCATGATAGCGAAATTTCATTGTCTTCTTGGGCTACGAAATACGAAAAAAATACGAATATACGAAACCTTAATTAAGATTAACAATCCTCTTAAATTTTACACCGCTTCTTATAAAATGGGCAATGATACCTAATTTTAATTTATTTTCTTTTAAATATGAATATAACTGATCTATATCTTTTTTTTAGAAATAATTTCTTACCTTAATTTCTAAAATTATCTTATTCTCAATTAAGAAATCGAAATAATATATTCCTATTAATTTGTTTTTATAACGGATCCTGACGGGCAGTTGCTCTTTAAAAATTAAATTAATGTTTTTAAATCCATTGGCGACTGCTTTTTGGTAAAATCTTTCTTTGTGCCCATATCCCATTTCTGTCCAAATTTCAAACAAAACCCCATTACTTGATAACATAAAGATGGATAAACCAAATCTTTTCTCTTTACGCTCACTTTCTTCATAAAATAGTTTTCGTATATTCGTAAAACTTTCGTATTTCGTAGCCAGACCGGTTTATTTCCTTATCAACGACTTCAACTCTGCCGGATCAAGCGAGTAATTCATTGCTGTTTCCATGGAAATTTCTCTTGCCCTTATTAAATTAGCCAATGATTTATTCATGGTAATCATTCCCAAATCAGCTGATGTTTCAATAACCAAAGGAACCTCATGAATCTTGTTTTCCCTAATCAAGTTGGCAATGGCCGGAGTAGCGAACATTATTTCGCAGGCGGGAATAAGTCCTCCCTTAATTCTCGGAATAAGACGTTGGGCAATTACGCCAAGCAAAGAGCCTGATAACTGAGCCCTTATCTGTCCTTGCTGTTCTGACGGAAAAACATCAACCACTCTGTGAATGGTCTGGGAGGCAGAGTTAGTATGAAGAGTTGTAAAAACCAAATGACCAGTTTCCGCGGCTGTTAAAGCTGTCCCCATGGTTTCCAAATCTCTCATTTCACCGACCATTATCACATTAGGATCCTGACGAAAGGTTGACCTTAATGCGCGACCAAAAGAAAGTGTGTCCTGGTGAACTTCTCTTTGGTCAATAATTGATAAATCATCCTCAAAAACATATTCAATCGGGTCTTCAATGGTAATAATGTGTTCAGCCCGATTATGATTTATCTCATCAATTAATGATGCCAATGTGGTTGATTTTCCCTGGCCAGAGGGTCCGGTAACAAGAACAAATCCTTGGGAAGGAGCTGTAAACTGATGGAGAACGTTGGGGAGATTAAGTTCTTCAATGGTTGGTATTTTACCGGGCAAAAGCCGCAAGGCACAACTTATATTTCCTCGCTGAAAGAAAATATTGATCCTGAATCTGGCTTTGCCGTCAAAAGCATAAGAAAAATCAATTTCTTTTTGAGCTAAAAATTTCTGGCGTTGGGAATCAGACATTAAAGAATAGGCAAGTCCTTCAATGTCAGAAGAAGAAAGATTGCCTTTCCTTGATAACGGAACAAGCCTGCCTGTAATTCTTATGATTGGCGGATGACCAACAGATAAGTGTAAATCCGAAGCCTGCTGTTTGATTGTTTGAGATAAAAGAGTTTTTAGTTTTGCTATGTATGTCATAATTTAGCTACGAAATACGAAAAACATACGAAACTACGAAAACGTTTTCATATATTCGTAAAACTTTAGTATTTTGTAGCCCATTTAGTATATTCTTGTTCATTTTTTATTTCTTAGTAATTTCTTAACTTCCTCCACAACCTCAGTTGGAGTATAATGCGCTTTAATTAGATATTTGGTCGCTCCGAGTTTTAAACCTTTTTCCACCTCATCTTTCTGGCCAAGATTGGAAAGAATAACAACTATCAGGTCCTTCATATCAATGTCTTCCTTTATTTTCCTAAGAATCTCCCAGCCGTCAACATTGGGTAAAACAATATCCAGCAACAAAATATCTGGTTTAACTTCCTTTACCTTTTCTAAAACCAAATCTCCGTCATCAACGACTTCAATTTTAAAACCAGCTTCTTTAGATTTGGTCACATAGAGGTCTATTAAGAATGGGTCGTCTTCAACTAATAAGATTGTCTTCATATAATTCCGCTGAATTTACGCTGAAATCTACGCTGAATTTAGGCTGAATCAGCGGATTATCAGCGTATAAATCAGCGGCCTATCAGCGGTTTATTTTTCTTCCGCTACCCTTACCACTTCCTCAAGCGAAGTTAATCCATCCAGAACCTTTAAAA
>CAZUZH010000010.1:0-19265 GCA_964624815.1 uncultured Candidatus Saccharibacteria bacterium | reverse complement strand
GGGAAACTACCCCTAACTCCACTGGCATCAGTGTTAATATCAGAAGCTGAACTAATTCTTGCCCCAACTGTTTGTCCAGCAGTGCCAGATGCAATATCTGACTTAACTGTTATAGTTTCGGAACTATTGGCCGGTATCCGAATAATACCTGTTGAGTCAGTAAAAGTAGCGTATCCACCAGTAACAGAAGCACCATCAGTTAGACGAGTATCACCTTCAAACAGATAAACATCTGATAGGGTAGAATCTCTTGAAACTCCTATTCTGTTTAGTCTAATCTTAGTAATCTTTACTTCCCTACTATCTCCATTAGTAAACTTAAACTTCGCCAAAGGAGCTAAACTCTGACCAGCGATTAGCGTAGCAGCAACTGGAGTATCAGGAGCCAAAGTTACAGTAAGGCCATAAGCTGGTCTTTCAACAATGCTGAAATAATTGTCGCTGAAATCTAAATCAATCCCGTTCGTTGCTTCTATTCTCACATCATACCCAGATTCTGGACCCCCAAACGACTGAAACGTAGCTATGCTTTCTGGAATTATCCACAGAAAACTACCGTCATTGGGAGTATTTTCCGCGATAACTTCATTAAAAGCACTACTAGCTAAACGATTAACCAATTCAATACTAACCGTTTGAATATTTTTTGTCGCATTCCACTTTATCTCATAACTATTCCCAATCACCCACTCCTCTCCTCCATTGGGAGAAAGCACGGTAATGGAGGGTTCTACTGCTTTCACGCAAGCTCCGTCCTGACAGCCATTCGGACAAGTGTAATAGCTCGTGCCAGAATAATATCCTTTAAGGTTTTCGGAATAATAACAATGGAACTCAGAAAGAGTCTTTCCATCAGCAGAACAGCGATCAGTGGATGTATAGTATTGTCCGTTGATTGGGCCCCATCTAGTAGTTCCTTTTGTGCCATAATCCTTGCCGTTGTCTGTGTCGGTACAAGTGACTCCTCCACTCGGCGCCGCAACAATGCTGAAATAATTGTCGGATTCGTCAAACCCGTATTGCTTGAGATCTACATTTGCACACTCTTGAGAACTCATAAAGACAGGGCAAATCATAACCCTTATCTTGTATTGCCCGGAAGCAAGACCTGTAGGAATCGTCCACTCAATAGCTTCATTATTTGCCACTACTGCTGGCAATCCTGTTGACGCCACTTTTCCTTGGGCATCTAGAAGATCAATGACTACACGGGAAGATTCTGTCTCGCTGGTCCACCGAATAATATACTTATTCCCAATCACCCACTCCTCTCCTCCATTGGGAGAAAGAACAGTGATGGGGGGCGTTTCGGCTTCAATAAACTTAAATGTAGAAAGCATTTGGTTAAAGACATGTGTAGTATAAGCTTTGGCCGGAATATTTTCAAAAACTTCTAAATATGCTCCTCGATAAGCACTTCCTTCAGGATATCTAAAAACTACTATCGGTCCTTTTTTGCTTATCTCTTCATCGCATCCTCCAGTAACTTTATTACAATTGCTTTGTTCTATCTGGGTGATATAAAATTTATAACCCCATATATCTTGTTGATTGGTAAATTCTGCGAGATCAATCGGGTCTGTACAATAAATTGAACCCATAGGACCATCTGCCGCACAAAGATTTCTAGCTAAATGAATCGCAAAGTCTTTAAACGACATTGATTGAGTTTCAGAACTATCTTTCTCTGCCCAAAAGGAAATTCTCCCATCTCTTTCTAAATCCCAAGTAACTGAGCTGTAACTTACTCTTGGGGTGACATTAGAAGGATAACTTGTTCGAAAAGCAAATTTCTCATCTTTGTAAGTTTTCCATGTTACGGCTTCACACCCATACAAAGTATTTAGTTTAGCCCGGGTGGTTGCGCCGACAAAGCCAGTACCGTGAGCTAATCCCCAAGGAGCTAAAACCTCTGAAGCGTATTTTTCCTGAAAGCCTACTACATATGAAGCAGTCTCTTCATCAAATTCATTACCAACTGCCATATATGGCCAAACACCATCTTTTATCAAAGCTGTCTTTAATGATAAAATTTCTTCACCCCTGTCTCCAATTCTTAAATTAACATTAAAATCATGGCACCAAACTTCTGTCGGAGGTTGCATTTCAGCTAATTGAGCTTGAAGCGCGTTAAGCTGTCTTATTAAAGCGTCAATTTGAGCTCGAAGCTCTTCAGCTGTTAAAGCTTTAGCTGTTGATGGATTAATAATAAAAGCCCCTCCTAAAACAGCTAAAATTGTGAGGGTAAAAAGTATTGTTTTGCATCTCGGCATAATAATTGTGATTTCGCGTTTTTTCGTATAACTATTCGCGCTTATCCGCTTCTATAAAAAGTAGAAACGAAATTATGCGAATAACAACACGAATTTGCACGAAAATATTATAATTGTTAGTTATTATTTTATTTTAAACCTTTTTGTGATAAATTGCAACAAGTTTTCCACAGCTCTATTCTTCTCTATCTTCCTAAAATATCTTGCTTGAATGCCTCTATAAGCCTTGAAATCATCATAGAGATAGAAGCCAGAGAATTAGAAATTTTTTCGTAAGCTGTGCTTTTTGTTGAAACAGCTTCAACCTTGGAGAGAGACAAACAAACTCCATCTTTACAGCCATTGGGACAATTAAACGAGAGTCTTGACGCATTGATATTGTTGTTGCAAACATGTTCCCTTTGATAACAATCAGGTCCATTACAGGAAGACACTGTTTTCCAGTTTTGAGGATCGGAAGCATCAGAACAAAAATCAGTCCAAGTTGAAAAATAACTTTGACTTCCGAATCTTCCGGTAACGGTACCCACAGTATAAGGAAAATCCCCGTTGTCTGAATCGGTGCAGACTGCCTGAGCCTTAGCTGTTGACGGATTAATAATAAAAGCCCCTCCCAGAATAGCTAAAATTGTGAGGGTAAAAAGTATTGTTTTGTATCTTGGCATAGTTTTGATATTCGCGTCTTTCCGCGTAGATATTCGCGCTAATTCGCTTCTATAAAAAGTAGAAACGAAATTATGCGAATAACAACACGAATTTGCACGAAAATATTATAATATTGTTAATCTATTATCTTATTTTAATCTTTTTTATGTAAAATGTCAATACCTTTTCCACAGCCTAAACCACATTGGGTTCAGGACAAGTCCTTTTCTTCATAATACCCCCCCTCGATAGATTCATATTAAGAAAAATTCGCTCTATATTATTCTTATTTTTCCTTCTTGCAACACAACCAATCTATTTTTAATTTTTTCGGGCTGAATTTTTTTTAGAAATGGGACTAAATGGCGAATTACATTTTGAGGAGATTGATTTTTCAATCTTAATAAAATAACCCCGCCATGAGATTGGTAAGGTTGACGAATTAAATTTCCAAAATCTTTGTCGTGGGTTAAAATAATTCTCTCTTGCCCTTTGGCAAGCTTAAGAATTTCTTCGTCTGGAATGCTCAAAAGTTTCTCATTTTCACCTATACTTAAAACATTAAAATTTTCTTCCCTTAAAGCCCTAACTACTCGTGGGGCTATGTTTTCATCTGCCAAAAATTTAAAGATAAATTAAACAGCAATAAGCTCCTCTCGTTTAATGGTTTTTGCTGCGTAATCCAAAACTGCCAAAATATCTTCTTTGGTAAGCTGAGAGTATTCTTTGACAATTTCATCTGGGTTCATTCCAGAAGCCAAAAGCTCCAATATAAACTCAACAGAAATTCTCGTTCCCTTAATAATGGGTTTGCCACAAAGTATTTTTGGATTGTAAGTAATTCGGTTCATGTTTCTATTTTTAGCTTAGCAAATTTATTTAGTAATGTCAATACTCAAACCGCCCTCAATTTCCCGAAGGTTACCTTCGGAAAAATTCAACTATTCATAACGCAGGGCGTCAACCGGCTTCAACTTAGCAGCGCTCCTTGCCGGAAAAAATCCGGAAATACATCCAATCACAAAAGAAAAACATAAACCAAACAAAGCTAAACCTAAAGAAACCGAGGCTTCAAGATAGAAGACAGGATCAATCTGACCAACCAGTTCCACTCCTTTTGCCATCATAAAACCGAGCAAAACTCCTCCTGCGCCGCCAATTAATCCAATAATCCCCGACTCTATCAAAAATATCAACACAATAGTGGAGTTTTTGGCACCAACAGCTTTCATAATTCCAATTTCTTTTGTTCTTTCACGAACCGAAGTGTACATTGTGTTCATTATGCCGATTCCGCCAACCACAATGCCAATGCTTGCCAAAGCAAAAATAGCAATCTCAATGGCAGCCATAATATCACCTATCAAGCCAGTAACTTTCTCTGAAGTAATTACTGTTATATCAATCATGTCTTTGCCTCTTTTTCTTTTTCTGATTTCTTCCAGGGCTTGTTTAATATTATTTGCTGTTTTTTCCAGATCCGCGCCTGATTCAATTTTGACCATTGCCATGTTGGCTGTACCTTTTTTCATGCCGGTTATTTGATAAAAAAGATCTTCATCAACAAAAATACTGGTGTCGTCGCTCTTACTGCCCAAAGAGTTTAAAATACCAACTACATCAAACTTCCTGCCACGGATAGTAATCTCATCACCTATATTTATTTTTTTCTCAAAAAGAGAGTCAGCAGTAATAGCGCCAACCAATACTTCTCTTTTTCCGGTTTGAGGCCAATCTCCTTGTTTCAGACTCCAGCCCTGAAATTTTTGGAGAATCTCTAAACCCTCTTCCCAGGGCTGACCTGTCATCACCACTCCTTTTTTCTCCTCGCTGAATCTAATTACCTCTGTGGTATAAGAATAAGGCAGAACAATATTAACCCCTTCGGTTCTTTTAATAGCTTCAAGATCTTCTCTTTCTAACTTATTGGAGCCTCCGCCAATCAAGTTCATCATCATATTGCTTTCCTCTCCGGGTATAACGAAAATTATATCACCTCCTAAGGCGCGCAGCTGCTGCATAATCATTTCTTTTATTCCGCCAGCCAAAGACAAAAGCCCGATAATCAAAAACACTCCGATAACAATTCCCAGTATGGTCAACCAGCTCCGAATGGGCCGGGTTTTCAAATTTTTAATTGCGATTTTTAAGTATTCCTTGAACATAATTTTTAATTATCCACAATTTGCTATACTGGTTTTGGTGTAAAAGGAGGGGAAATAACAATCCCTGGTTGTTATCCTGAACGAAGTGAGGGATCCTCTGATGAGTGGTAATGAGCCGATACCCCTCAGCTAACGGCTCTGGTTGGCTACTTTATGGTCAAATTAAAAATTGAAAATTATTTTTGCCACAAGGCCACTCCTGCCTGCTGATGGTTTTTGACAATTTGGCCGTCGATGATGTTTATTTCTTGTTCTGTGTAGTCGGCAATTTTGGGATCATGGGTAACAACTATCATTGTCTTTTTTTCTTTTTGGTGAAGTCTAACCAAAATCTCCATTATCATTTTGCCGGTTTTGGAATCCAAGTTCCCGGTTGGTTCATCAGCCACAATTATCTCCGGGTTATTTGCCAAAGCGCGGGCAATGGCTACCCGCTGGCACTCGCCCCCGGAAAGCTCGGCCGGTCTGTGTTTTATTCTGTCCTTAAGGTCAAGAGAATCTAAAATCTTCTTTCCTTTCCTCTGTCTTTCTTTCTGCTCCATTCCTTGAAAAATCATAGGCAGCATAACATTTTCCAAAGCCGTTAAATTGGGCAAAAGATTAAATTGCTGGAAAACAAAACCGATTTTTTTCCCGCGTGCTTCAGCCAATTTGTTTTCCGAGAGTTGAGAAATATTTTTTTCCTCCAAAAAAACATCCCCCTTGGTAGGATAATCCAAACAGCCGATCATATTTAAAAGAGTTGATTTGCCCGAACCAGAGGGACCCATAACAGCTAAAAAATCACCTCGAGAAACCTCGAGGCTTACGCCTTTCAACGCTGGCAGTTCAACACTGCCTATTTGATAGATTTTCCAGACATCTTTAAGTCTTAAAAGTGGCTGCTGCATAATTTCTAATTTATAATTGACCTAATTTCTAACTAAATCCCAAATCCCAATGTCTAATGACTAAATAACTCTTTGTTCATTGGGATTTTGGTCATTGGGACATTAGTTGGGAATTAGAAATTAGTAATTCGTCATTTTATTACAACTTCCTCTCCCTCCGCCAGCCCCGAAATCACTTCAACCATTCCTTCACTGCCCTCAAGGCCGATTTCAATTTCTTTTTCTCTAATATCTTTGCCATCTAAAACCCCAACAAACACCTTACCGTCTTTTTTCTTGATTGCTCTTTTAGAAATTGCTAAAACATTTTCTTTAGAAGCTGTTTTGATGGTTATGTCTGCAGTCATCCCGGGTTTAATGCCTTCTGGAATTTCATCAAAATCAATGGTTGTTTTATAGTAAACTACTTCTTCAACTATTTTTTCAGCCGGCTCTATGGAAACAACTTTTCCAGTAAAAACTTTTTCGGGAAAAGCAACCAAATTAATATCTACCGGATTGCCAATTGTCATTTTTACCACATCTTCTTCGTATATGTTAACTTCTATTTGGAAAGGCGTTTCCGGAAGAATCGTAACAGCCCAATCACTCGCTGCTGGCTGAACCGTTTCCCCTATTCTTTTCTCTATTTTGGTTATCTGCCCGTTAACCGGAGAAGTTAAATAAGAATCAGCAATTTGTCTACGGAGAATATTAGTTTTGGCTTCGGCCTGTTTTAGTTGAGCCTTATATAAATCAATATCTTCGCTTCTCGGACTGGCTTTTAACAAATTTAGTTCGTCTTCTAATTTATTCAGAGTTCCTTGGGTGGAATCAACATTCGCCTGAGCCGTGTTAATGTTGGTCTGATTAGTTGTTTTAGCGGAAAAAATAGTCTGCTGGCCATTAACAATATTAGTTAAATCGGCATTTACGGATGATCTTTGATTATCTAACAAGGTTTTATCGGAAGAAGAAACACTATTCCAATAATTTGGTCTTTCAGCCATCTGGCGAATAATTATTAAATCATCGCTAGTGTCCTGAAGTTCCTTTTTAATACCATCAAGAGCCTCATCAAGTTTGTTATACGGCTCTTTATTGTTATTAAAAACCAAACCGTTAATAGAATTAAGCCATGATTTGGCTTGGGCCGAGGAAAGATTAATCTTACTTTTTGATTGGATAACCTGAATGCTTTCCTGGTCGCCGCTAGAAAAATATGAGCGCTGAATTGAATTAGCTAAATTAGCAGAGTTATTAATTTCCAGATAAGCATCCTCTATAATATTAACAGCGTCTTGGTAGGCAGAAATTAAATCTTCTTCAGCATCGGCTCTTACGTCTGCTAAGTTCCGTTTGGAATTTTCTAAAATAATTTTAGCGTTGGCTGCTGCCGTTTCTTTAACCTGAATTTCCTCCGGAGTGGCGCCAGCTAATAATTTATTAAGATTAGCCTGAGCCACTTCCTGCTGGGCTTGGGCATCGGTTAATTGAATTGAAAGTTCTCTGGTGTCAAGTTTTGCCAGATTTTGACCGCTGTTGACTGGCTGTCCAATAGAAACATAAACACCTTCAATGCTTCCGGCCCTTCTAAAACTTAGATGGATTTCCTCGCCCATTTTTACTGTTCCTGTTTCAGAAATCTCTTGGACAATGTTAGCGCGCCCTACCGCACGTAAAGTATATTCTTCTTTTTTATTGCTGAGCAAACTCTTGCCAATTATAAATCCGGCAATAATGACTATAATAATTATTAACCAAATGATTGTTTTCTTTTTCATAGTTTTTTAATTATTATGTTATCCATATATATTATTTTACTTCAATTAAAAATTTCTAACAATAAAACTAACAAGGTCAATACTCCTTGGTAAAAATTTAGCAGGGGCGGAGAGAATTGAACTCCCGATTGGAATTTTGGAGATTCCTGTGATACCACTTCACCACGCCCCCATTATTTACTACTTCTTCCCCTCTTTATGAACTGTATGCTTCCTGCACCACTTGCAGAATTTTTTCAATTCTAATTTTTTCTCCAATGAGGCTTTGGATTTTTTAGTAAAATAGTTGGTTCGTTTGCAAACTGAACACTGAAGTTTTATATGCGGTTTTTTTGTTGCCATACCCCGTAGAAGAATTTCAAATAAAAATTCTTCGAATTTTTTATTGCCCTGTAGGAGACTTTCGAAATTTCTCTACGGGGCATAATTTTATGTTGTATGAGCCGACGCGCGGGATCGAACCGCGGACCTTTTGCTTACCATGCAAACGCTCTGCCAACTGAGCTACATCGGCATAAAGTAATGACGCTCCCCTCCCAAACTCGCCTACGGCGAGATTGCGGCGGGCCCGCCTAAATGCGTAGCTTTTGGCGGGTATCACTGAACTACCTAGGCAAAAGTTATTTTTAACTTTCTCTAATTCTATTTTTTAAATGGTAAAAAGCGTTTTTTCTTTGTTTTAATTTAGACTCTCTTTTTCTTGCATCTTTTTCTCATTTATAAATTTCACAATAGATAAGGCCGAAAGGCGTTCTGCTTTTTGTAGAAAACACCTGTCCATTATTGTGCTCCTGTAATTTTCTCTTGAGATTATTTGTTGATCCTAAATATAAATCATTGTCTTTCCTACTTTTCAATAAATATACAAAATACATGAATAAATTATAATGTGGGCACGCCCACCCACTTAAAAATTTATAGAGTTCTATAAATTTTTAAGTGGGTGGGCAGGGAGGGATTCGAACCCCCGAAGGCCGAAGCCGTGTGTTTTACAGACACAACCCTTTGACCGCTTGGATACCTACCCATAATATTTTATTATTCTAACACAAAATTTATTATTTTTCAATAATTGCAAGTGAGGAAAAAGAAGAAAAATTCATTTTTCTTTTTTAACCGAACGCCGCAATTATATAGTATAATTACTCTATAATTTTGCCGTGTTTTTGACGCCATTGCGCAATTTTTTTGTGGTCGCCTGATAATAAAACTTTTGGCACCCGCCAAACTTCCGGTTTTGCCTGCCTAAATTTTTCGGGAAAAAATTGTGGCGGGCGAGTATACTGCTGATACTCAATAAATCCCCTGCCTCCGCGACCCGGCCGAACCGGAATTCTCTCTTTCAACAACTGTTCTTTTCCAATTACGCCGGGTATCAAACGAGCTATCGTTTCAACTACAATCGTTGCCGGCAATTCACCGCCCATTAAAACATAGTCGCCAATTGAAATGACTTCATCGGCAATGTTTTTTGCTACTCTCTCGTCAACTCCTTCATATCTGCCGCAAATCATAATCAATTGGTCCATCTTAGAAAACTGATAAGCCATTTTCTGGTTGAATTTTTTGCCGCGAGGAGAAAACAACAATACTTTTAACTTTTGACTTTTAATTTTTGACCTCTTCAAAGCCGCTACGGCTTTGAAGATTGGCTCAATCTTCATTACCATTCCTAATCCTCCGCCAAATGGCCGGTCATCAACGATCCTGCGCCTGTCTTTTGCCCAATCCCGCAAATTATGAACGCCGACCTTAATAAGTCCCTTTTTCAAGGCTTTTTTGATAATTGATTCTTTAAAATATGAGTCAAAAATTTCTGGAAAAATTGTTATAATATCAAAACGCATAATAAATGAAAGCCGTACTACCATTTATAATAGCACGGCTTCCGCCGTTCTGTAAATTCTAATTCAAGTAAGATTTACAGTTTGAGATCTTCTAAGTCTTTATCTGCTTCTTTGATTTCAGCAGATTCTCTCCTTGGAGCGCCGCCTTCTGGTTCCTCAATCTTCAAGTTCACGCGAGCGTGATTTTTAAGACCAACAATACGAACTAAAGAACGGATAGCTCTAGCAGTAGATCCTTCTCGACCAATAATCTGGCCCATGTCTTCAGGATTAACTTTCAAAGAAAGCAAGACTCCCATCTCATCAACCTTCCTGTCAACTTTTACGTCTTCAGGATGGTCAACTAATGTCTTGACAATAAACTCAAGAAAGTCTTTATCACTAGTTTCTTTTGCCATAGTAATTCAGTATAATTCTTTCAATTAATTAATTGCGACCTTTTATTCCATCACTTTTCGCAAAAAGTTTTTGCGAAAAAGTGGTCGGAGTTTCTTCGCTCAGCGATTCTCTCCTTCAAGAATTCGGGAGAATCTGAAAAGCTACTATTATCTAATTATACTCCTCTCAAAATAGTTGTCAACCCTTACACCTAATTGGTATGGAGGCCAATGATTTTCAATAAAAAAGAGCCGGCAAGGGATAGAACCTTAAACTGACCCTTAGCTTTCTCCTTCCCGATAATAACGGCCATTGGGAATGAATAAAGCTTTTGTTCTCTCTTCTTTTGGAAGGAATACCATATCCCTTTTTCCTTTAAGAAACGAGAGGAATTGCCTACAGATCTCCCGATCCATAGCCGTCCAACCGTCTCCACGGACGGTCAATCTGAATTTCCGTTCAACAAACTTTTTGATTTTTTTTATCGTTCTCATCTTTCCCTCCTCTCTCTATGGTCTAATTATATCATAGTATATCCTAATTGTCAAGCTTTTCGGCTGGTTTTTCTTCGGGTTTTAATTCCTCTTTGGGTTCTTTTTTGGGTTCCTCTTTTGGTTTTTCTGTTGGTTTCTCAGCTTGCGGAGGTTTCTCAGCTTTCGGAGGTTTCTCAGTTTGCGTAGGACTTGCCTCCGCAGATTTGTCAGCTGGCTCTTTGGAAACCTCGGCTGGTTTATCTTCTTCTTTCGGTTTCTCCGCAGGCTTCTCTTCCTTTGACGCAACAGCCGGAGCGGAGGCAGCCGGAGCGGAGGCAGCCGGAACCGACTCCCCTTTTTTATTTTCTTTTTTCTTTTTGTGCTTTGCGATTTTCTTCCCTTCAATAATCCCCTCCATAACAAGTAAATTATAAACTGTGTCTGATGGCTTAGCGCCAACAGAAATCCAGTACTTAATCCTGTCTTTATTCACGTTTTTTTCCTTAGTCAATGGATTATAAAAACCCACTTCCTCTACAAAACGACCTCCGTGGGGCGGCCTGGTTTTTTCAGTAACTACAATTTTAAAAAATGGCTGATTCTTTTTGCCGGTTCTAAAAAAGCGTATTCTCAACATATTTTTTCGCCCTAGCTCGTTTCGCTTCGCTCGGGCTCAGTTAATATAAAAGATTAAAGATAAAAAACAAATACGCAAATATGTAAAAATATTAATGTCTTTATGTTTTTGTTTTTTCTTTTTGGTCTTTTATTTTTTATTTTAGCGGAGCGCTTACCATCCTTTTGCCTCCAAAGCTTTCTTTGCAGCGTCCTCCTCC
This sequence comes from uncultured Candidatus Saccharibacteria bacterium, assembly GCA_964624815.1. Lineage (GTDB taxonomy): Bacteria > Patescibacteriota > Minisyncoccia > Minisyncoccales > CAZUZH01 > CAZUZH01. Next base: position 7,995 of record CAZUZH010000010.1, on the reverse strand, counting down.
CCTTCTTGCTTTGAAGAGCCTTGTCCTTTGGCAATTAATTTATCTTTTAAAAATACTCCAATGATAAAATGCTTAACGTGATCAGGGCCCCATTCTTTAACAACTTTGTAAGTCGGGGTCACTCCGAGTCTTTCCTGCGCCTCTTCTTGAAAAAGAGACTTAGAATCCTTATAAAGACCTTTATCAATTATCTCCGCTAATCTTATTATGAGATGCTTTTTAATAAACTCATAGCATACTTCAAACCCTTGATCAAGATAAAAAGCTCCAATAAAAGCCTCAAAAGTGTTTGCAAGAATATATTGACGCGCCTTTCCTGTCTCTTTTTTCTCTCCGCGAGAAAGCAAAAGAAAATCATTAAAACCCATATCTTTAGCAGTTAAAGACAACATTTTAGCATTAACCAAAGCTGATCGCCAAGTGGTCAAATCTCCCTCAGGTTTTTTTGGATATTTTTGATAAAGATTTTTGGTAACTGCTAACTCAATAACAGCATCTCCTAAAAACTCCAGTCTTTCGTTATGGTCTAAGTGAAAATCTGAATTTTCATTGCGATAAGACCGATGAACAAAAGCCTGGATTAAAAGATCCTTGTTTTTAAATTTTATGTTTAGTTTTTTCTCTAATGGTGAAAAATTCTTCATTTTGTAGAAGACTTTATGCGCCATAACTACGCTTTTTTATGCCTGGCGTTTAATGGCGTTGTAAAGGCAACTAATGGCTTCTATTTCTCTAATTCCTTGTACACCGTACCCAATACTCCATTAATAAACTTGCCTGAGCTCTCTCCGCCAAAAGTTTTAGCCAACTCAATTGCCTCATTAATAGCAACCTTTGGCGGAACTTCTTCTTTTTTAGCATATAAAAGTTCAAAAAGACCGATTCTTAAAACATTTCTATCAACAACCATTATTTGCTCAATCGGCCATTCCGGAGCAGAAGTTTCAATTACTTTATTAATATCATTAATATGTTTTACTACGCCGTTAACCAACTCCCAAATAAAATCTGGATCTTTAAGTCCTGGTCCGAATTCTCGAATATTTCTTTCAACTATTTTTTGCAGAACATTAGATTTCTTGCCTGAAAAATCCCACTCATAAAGAGACTGCATTGCAATAGAACGTGATAAGTGTCTTGATGCCATAATTTCTTAAATTCTAATTTCTAATATCTAAATCCTTAACCCCGTTAGAAAATTTGTGGCCTTTCTGACGGAATACCGGATATTTTTTGGATTTTCTAGCGTGGCTTAGAAATTAGGATTCAGGATTTTACTTCTTAGACATTTTCTCCCAGCTCAATGGTTTTTTATTTACTCCCTGTTTTGTTTCTTTGTTTGCGATTTCTTTTTCTTTTTGTTTTTTTTCTTTTTTACTCAGTTTTTTCAAAACATCAATTACTTCCCTGTTCTTATAGGTTCCGCAATTTTTGCAAACCGTGTGTGGTCTGACTGGTTTCCCGCACTTTGGACAACTAATAAAGGCGGCCTGCTTTAAAAAAATATGCATCCTTCTCTGATTTCTTCTTGATTTTGTTTTTCTCTGCTTGGGAACAGCCATAAGCGCTTTGTTAAAATTAAAAGTTAAAAATCAAAAATTAAAAGTTATTATAATGACATTATCATATAAACTTAAACTTTGCAATATCTGACTTTTAACTTTGGACTTTTGACTTTTGACTTTCTGCCACTGGCTTAAAACTCATTCGATGTATCTCACACGGTCCATACTTTTCCAGCATCTCTCGATGCTGTTTCGTTGGATATCCTTTGTGTTTGCTAAAATTATATTCAGGATATTTTTTATGCTCTCTTTCCATAATCCTATCTCTGGTAACTTTGGCAATAACAGAAGCGCAGGAACAGGAAAAAACCTTTTCATCAGCCTTGATAATTGACTTTTGAGAGGTTGCCAGATCAATTTTAATTTTCCCGTCTAAAATTAAAAAATCCGCCTTGTTTTTCATTTTTCTTTCCAAATTTCTGACCGCTCTCTTCATTGCCAGCCGAGTGGATTGCAAAATATTAATTTTATCAATTATTTTCTCTGATACTTTACTTGTTGCCCATTGAATATCGGAACGTTTGGTTAAAATTTTATATAATTCTTCTCTTTGCTTCTGATTGAGTTTCTTTGAATCTTTAACTCCTTTCAGCGATTTTGGTATTCTCGCTGCTGCGACCGCGGTCGCAGCAGCGACCACAGGTCCAACTAATGCTCCTCGGCCGGCTTCGTCCAGTCCAAGAACCATTCTAAAGCCTTTTCTTTTCAATTTTCTTTCTTCATTAAAATTGGGGTATTTCATAAAAATAAAAGTAAACCCCGTTAATTCCCGGCGCTAAACCCCTTTAGAAGTTTCGGTATTATTGAAAAAATAACCCATAATTTAGTTAGAAAAATAATAGTTCTGATTACAATACTTCTAACGGGGTAAAGACTGAGGATTTCTGATTAACGGGGTAAAATAAAAATGAAAATCAGAATAAGGCGAACTTTTCTTGCATATGCAATTTTTGTACACTAGATTTAAATTTGTTATATTAATTTACCAATTTAAATTTTCTCCGCAAAAATTGATCGTCTTCTAATTCATCGGTTGTTACTATTTTTAAATGCTTTGAGGTTAATCCGAAAAACTCCCGCAGTAATTTTATCTCTTTTTGACATTCGTAAGGGTAAATCCAAACACTTTTTTGAAGTTGATAAAACCCAAATTCCTTTAATTTACCGCGAAATGCCTCTCTTTTAATCCCCTGTTTATTAGGAATATCAAAAATAATTAATCGCCATTTCTTGTCCCACTTCTTTGGAATTTTAATTTTTAAATCATCTATTTGATATTTTCCAGCCCTCTTTTTCCCTTTTTTAGTTAAAGAAATATAAATCTGTTTATTCTTATTTTCAAAATTTATATAACCTTTCTTTTTAAGGTAATAAAAAGAGTCTTTAAATTTCTTTTTATCTACCTTACCCCGCCAGTATTTTTTCTTTCTTAATTCTTTTGAAAGATTAAAAGCAAAATAAGGAGAACCAGCAGCAATATAAATTGCGCCCACCAAAAGCAGTATCTTTAAAATTTTAACTGTTACTGAAGATTTGTTACTTCGCATAAAACTGTTAAATATCTAGTATCATTTTTAATATCATTAGTATCATTAGTGTAATTTTATTGCATATGCAATTTTTGTCAACTTAAACTCTTAACAGGTTACGGCCTACAATATTTTACAAGTGTACTTTTCTTGCATATGCAATTTTTGTTCGCGTAGGTTTTTTACTCGACGATAATTAATAGAACAAATAAAAAATAAAGAAAAGAGGACAAAGAAAAAAAAGAAAAAGCGGTCGGAATGACCGCCTTGTGCTTTTTTATTCTACATCCGGCAAATCTTCCGGATAGGCCCGTTGTTTAAAGTTTTCCTCCTTTTCCCAAAATCGAGGCTGTTCAGAAAGATTTAAGTGGAACTCATTGGCTAATTGAGCTAATCTGTAAAGTGCGGTAAACAACCATTTTCCAGATTCGGTGGGAAGAGAAATGGCTCCGTGCTGACTAACTAAAATCGTATAGATTATTTGATTTCCTTTTTTATCTTTCCAAAGTCCTGTTTTTGTTGGTCCGACCATAATCGAAACCATTTCAAGGCAGTCTGGATTTACCGAATGCAGTTTTGGAACTTGCTCAAGCAATCCGTTATAAATTCTTAAAGTAACCCACCTGAACCTCCCAGAAACTTTTTCAATGCTCAACGAAGCCTGAACATCGTCTCTTTTAATTCCGGCGTAAATTATATGTTTATATGACATTCCTTTAAACCTAAAAGTTCTGTGGTCGCTAATTTCTTTAAACAACTCCGTCAAAACATCAGCCATTGAGATTTTTGAAAATTCAACAAAGATTTTTTCTGCCTCTTTTTCAGAGAGCGGTTCTGTAAAATCTATTGCCCTCTTTTCTCTTCCAGCCATTTTTGCCTCCTTTTTATGTGCTGTTCATTTTTTCGTGTTCTGTTATTGATAGTATAACAAAATAGTATAAAAAACAAGACTTTCATTTTTTCATGGAGTTTTGTATAATGAACTAATTCGTATATTCGTAATCATTTGTAGAACCATGAAATTTACCCATCTCCATGTTCATAGTCACTATTCCCTCTTAGACGGTCTCCCGAAAATAGACCAGCTTTTAGATTATGTTAAAGAATTAGGGATGGACTCTGTTGCCCTAACTGATCACGGCGTGCTTTACGGAGCTGTTGAGTTTTACAAAAAAGCCAAGAAAAGAGGAATAAAACCGATAATTGGTTCTGAGGTCTATCTGGCTTTTGAAAGAATGAACCAGAAAAGACCGAACATTGACGACAAAAGATATCATTTGGTTTTATTGGCCAAAAATGAACAGGGATATAAAAATTTAGTTAAACTTTTAACCAGAGCCCATTTAGAGGGCTTTTACTATAAGCCAAGAATTGATGAAGAACTTTTAGAAAAATATTCCGAAGGATTAATTGCTTTAAGCGCATGCCTTCAGGGAAAAATCCCAAAACTTATTTTAGCTAACAAAATAGAACAGGCAGAAAAACAGGCATTAAAATACCAAAAGATTTTTGGTCCAGGTAATTTTTATCTGGAAATTGAGCATCATCTTAATATTCCAGAACAAAAAAAAGTAAACGATGCTCTTATTGCTATGTCTAAAAAACTAAATATCCCGCTTGTTGCTACTAACGACTGCCATTATCTTAAATCAGAGGACGCAGAAGCCCAAGATGTTTTAATGCTTATCAATACTGGCGCCAAGCATGATGACCAAAAAAGATTAACAATGAAAACTGATGATTTTTCTTTTAGAACCCAGGAACAAATGGTTAACGACTTTAAAGAAGTTCCCGAAGCCATTGAAAACACCCAAAAAATTGCTTCAGCTTGTAACTTTGACTTTGAATTAGGCAAACCTAAACTTCCATATTTTGAAGTACCTGGCAAAAAAAATCCTGATGATTATTTAAGAGAGCTTTGCAAGAAAGGTCTTGAGAAAAGAAAGATGAAAGAAACCTTAGATATCAAAAAAAGGCTTGAACACGAATTAGAAGTTATTAAAAAAACAGGTTTTGCCTCTTATTTTTTAATTGTTCAGGATTTTGTCAATTGGGCAAAAGAAAATCGTATCGTTGTTGGACCGGGCAGGGGTTCAGCCGCAGGGTCCTTGGTTTCTTACTTATTAAACATTACAAGCGTTAATCCTTTGAAATATAATCTTCTCTTTGAACGATTTCTTAATGTGGACCGAGCCGCGGGACTGCCGGACATTGACTTGGATTTTGCTGACCGTAGACGTGATGAGGTAATTAATTATATTGCTGAAAGATTTGGCAGAAACAAAGTTGCGCAGATTATCACTTTTGGAACAATGGCTGCCAGGGCAGTTATAAGAGATGTTGGCAGAGCCCTTGGGTACGCATATAGCTTTTGCGACCAAATTGCTAAAATGATTCCATTTTCCTACACTTTAAGCCAGACACTTAATGATGTGAAAGAATTCCGCCATCTTTACAATACTGACGAACAAGCTAAAAAACTAATTGATTTTGCTAAAAAACTTGAGGGGGTTGCCAGACACGCCTCTACCCATGCCTGCGGAGTAGTAATTTCCAAAGAACCATTGGAAAATATTGTCCCTCTCCAGCATCCAACCCAAAACGACCAAACCATTGTTACACAATATGAAATGTATTCTATTGAAGACTTAGGACTTTTGAAAATGGACCTTCTGGGATTAAAAAATCTAACTATTATTGAAGATACTTTAAGTCGAATTTATTTGGTGCAAAATGAAAGCATTGATATTGAAAAAATTCCTTTGGATGATGAAAAAACTTACCGCCTGCTTCAACAAGGAAACAGCACTGGCGTATTTCAACTTGAAAGTGGAGGTTTTAAAAGATACCTTAAACAATTAAAACCAACTGAATTTGAAGACATTATTGCCATGGTTGCCTTATACAGACCGGGCCCTATGGAACTTATTCCTGAATATATTCAAAGAAAACATGGAAAGAAAGAAATAGACTATATTCATCCAAAGTTAAAACCAATTTTAGAAAAAACTTATGGACTTCCAGTGTTTCAAGAGAGCTTGCTCCAAATTGCTCAACAGGCAGCAGGATTTACTCTTGGTGAAGCTGATGTTCTAAGAAAAGCAGTGGGCAAAAAAATAAAGTCTTTACTTTTAGCTCAAAAGGAAAAAATGATAAGTGGTATGAAAAAGAACGGGTTTTCAGAACAAATTGCTCAAAAAATCTGGGAATGGATTCTGCCTTTTTCTCGCTACGGATTTAACCGGGCGCATGCCTCATGCTACGCTACTATTTCTTACCAGACAGCATATCTTAAAACTCATTATCCGGTTGAATTTATGGCAGCTCTATTAACTTCGGAAAAAAATGATGTAGAGAGAATTGCTGTTTTAATTGATGAATGTAAAAGAATGGGAATTGAAGTTTTACCTCCCGACATTAACGAAAGTTTTAGGAACTTTTCAGTAATACCGGAGAAAAAACAACTTCGCTTTGGCCTTTTGGCAATAAAAAATGTGGGACAGAATGTAGTGGAATCTATTGTTGAAGAAAGAAAAAACAAAGGAGCTTTCCAGTCAATCAATAATTTTATTGAAAGAGTTAGCTGTAAGGACTTAAATAAAAAATCTTTGGAAGCTTTGATAAAAACTGGCGCGTTTGATAAGTTTGAAGAAAGAGGCAAATTATTGTTCAATTTGGAAAAACTTCTAGAAATCAACCGCCAAACTCAAAGAACAAAAGATAATGGACAAAGGGGACTTTTTGATGGAATGAAAATTAACAACTGTATTTCTTTAGAATCCTGTCCTCCCGCTATCAAAAAAGACAGATTAAGCTGGGAAAAAGAACTTTTAGGCTTGTATGTCACAAGCCACCCCCTTGAAGATTTAAAACAAATCCTTGAAAAAAAATGCGTTTCTATTCTAAGAGTTCGGGGTGAGGGCTCGGTTCAGAATGATATTCCTGTATGGAAGGCAAAAAGAGTGAAAATAGGAGGCATAATCTCCAGTATTAAAAAAATAATAACCAGAGCTGGCAAGCCAATGCTTTTTATAAAAGTTGAGGATTTAACCTCAAAAATTGAGGTGGTTATTTTCCCGGGTCTGATAGAAAGAAACCCGGCAGTTTTTCAAGAAAACAAGCTTGTATTTATTTCCGGAAGAGTAGATAATAAGGACGGGGTACCAAAACTAATTTGCGAAAACATTGAGGAAATTATAGAATAGCTACGAAATACGAATTTATTTACGAATATACGAAAACGTTTTCGTATGTTCGTATTCCTTTCGTGCTTCGTAGACAAATTGTGAAAATTGAGACAATCAGACATTCTCTATCCCATATTTTAGCTTATGCTGTGCAAGGGCTCTATGCCGGAGTCAAGTTTGGCATTGGACCTGCTATTGACTCGGGTTTTTATTATGATTTTGATCTCCCCCATTCTATCAACCCGGACGACCTGCCAAAAATTGAGAGAAAAATGAAAGAATTGATTAAAAAAGACATTAAATTTAGGAAAAAAATAGTTTCCAAAGCAGAAGCGAAAAAGATATTCAAGGATCAGCCCTATAAATTAGAACTCATAAACAAGCTCGCGGAGGCCCGTCCTCCGCAGATTAAAATTTCAATATATGAAAGCGGTGATTTTGTGGATTTATGTAAAGGACCGCATATTAAATCCACAAAAGAAATAAATCCCGATGCTTTTAAATTAACAAAAATAGCCGGCGCTTATTGGAAAGGAGACGAAAAGAATCCAATGTTAACCCGAATTTATGGAGTAGCTTTTGGAACAAAAAAAGAATTAGAAAAATATTTCAAAATCCAAAAAGAGGCTGAAAAAAGAGACCATCGGGTTTTGGGACAGAAATTAGAGCTTTTTATGTGGGATCAAGAAATCGGAGCCGGACTTCCTCTTTGGC
>CAZUZH010000009.1:0-19867 GCA_964624815.1 uncultured Candidatus Saccharibacteria bacterium | reverse complement strand
CGAACTACTCGGGAAGCCATCCCGAGTAGTTCCTTGCTTGGAATGGATTCCCGGCTTTTTTGAATTTCCTTAATTTTACCATATTCCTTTTTTAAAACCAAAAAATTGACAGGATCAACCCAGTCCTGAGTTTCAGCCAATTCAAAAAAACTATTAATAACAGTAATATCTTTGTCAACAATATCTGTTAATTCCTCGTTTTCAAACCCTGGATTTCCTTTTGCGCCCCCAATTAGATTAGCTAATAAATCATTAGCTTTCTCCCTGATTTTTAATTTTAGTGGCTCATTTTCTGGAAAAAGTTCAGTCACCCGATACACCGCCATTGTTAATCTAATAAAATAATTTTTATCCATAATACTATACTATAACAGAAATAAAAAAAGGTCAAAAGCCCGCTAAGAGTTAATTAATCCCAGTGAGTTTTTGTTTTTATTGTCGTTTTCTCTCTGGTCAATCTCTGTAAAACACCTAACTTGTCAATTTCTAAGCAATACCCAATTCTAATCAATGCCAAATTGAGTAAAAATTGAAAGCCCCGCTGTTTTTAACTCGTGAACGGACGTTCACGAATTAAAAACATATTCGGGGAGAGAAATACTATTTGGAAAAGAAAGTGTTGTCAGAAATCTTAGAAATCTTATCGGAAAAGAAATGTTGTCGGAAAGGAAATATTATACCGGACTTGCCAGGGGAATGAAATCCCGCGCCAAAGACCACCCATTCGGCTAATAATTTCGGTCCCTTGAAACACGGATAAAAAAGGGGCGAAAAATTGACAAATAAAACCAACCTTGTTATGCTCATTTTAGTACGCCAAACAAAAAATCTTAAAAAAAAGGGAAGGGAGAAAGAAATGAAAGGAAAAAAGGAAAGCAAGACGAATACGAAAAGTGAAATCGCCGTTTCTATTCTCTATATTCTTTGGGCCGCCTCCTGTATTGTTGTTTTGTCTGTTTCTTTTCTTCAAAATTCCATTAGAAGGGAAACCGAAAAAAAGATTAAAAGAATTTCAAAAAGAGTAGAGACGGCTGAAAAAGAAATTGCGAAGCTGAAGTTCGGATATGTCCATCCTAAACAAACCCTTCCCGAAGACTAAGTCCGGCCATTGGTTTTACAAAACTACGGCCGGACGCAGACCCGCTGTGAGAAACACTCCGGCGGGTTTTTTATTTCCAACCGTCTGGTAAAACAAACGGATATTCATCATTATCTCTGTTCCAAGGGTAAGCCTTATCCCAAATGCCATTAATATCTGAATCACTACAATCTTCAACCGCTTTACAATAATCGCTGTAATAATTGCCCTCGCTTAAATCAGAATTATGCCATTTATTTCTCGGAGAATAAGGAGCACAGCTGCCCCAATTATTTCCAGCATTGTCAATAAAATTATTGTGATAAAAAAGATTATTGCTTGAGCAAAAAACGGCAACGCCTTGATAAGTGTTATCCTTAATAGTATTTTCAAAAAAAGTATTTCTGGAGCAAGAGCCAAACAATTCCAAACCATTTGGATTCCCAACTATTAAATTCCCGGAAACTTCATTGTCCGTTGATTGGCTCAGGCTAATTCCGTAACGCGGCGAAGTGCCAAAACAGGGCGAAGTTCCCTGGCTATCATTTTCTTCAAAAACATTGCCGGAAATTTTATTATTATTAGATTCAGAAAGGTTTAAACCCCGAAAATTTTTATGAAGAAAATTCCCTTTAATAACATTATCATTGGACTCCTCCAAAATAATTGCCAGAACGCTTTCAGTCACTTCAACATTTTCAATCAGAGAATTATTGGTCTGATAAAAATATATTCCGATATCGTTGCGGCCGTCAAGAATTAAATCTTTAATAGTAATATTTTGGCAATTAAAGCAGTGAACTATGCCAGCTTCCGAAGAAGAATCAATAATAATATCAGACTGCTCTCTCAAATAATAAATCTTTTTGCCCTGAACTAAATTAGTGGTATCAATTTCGTTATTTAAATTCGGTTCAAAAGTAATGGCAAAATTAGCAATACAATTATCAGTCATTTGATTATTTTTTAAAATATTAGCCGAGCCGCCCAGATAAATCCCTACTATATTATTATCTGCCGTATTACTGTCCAAAGTGTTGTTATTAGAAGACAAAAGAGCTAATCCCCTGTTATTGTCTTTAAGCACACTGTCTTTAATAATATTATTGTTAGAATCCTTAATATAAATGCCGTCGCCGGTGCCTTTGTTATTCTGGGCGGTATTCTTTTCAAGAATATTTTCGTTGGAAGAAATAATACAAATACCGTGAGTTTCTCCGCTGTCAATAAAATTACTAAGGCCCTTATCGTTGGCAGTATTTTCTAACAACACATTATTATTGGAAGAATTTAAATAAATACCGCAGGTCATCGCATGCCAGATGTAACGTTTAGAATTAATTGTGTTTTGAATAATAGTGTTGTTTTCCGAGTTCTCTAAATAAATCCCCTGGCGATTTTCTTCAAAAATATTAGTTTGGATGGCGTTTTCATTTGATTCTGTTAAATGAATTCCAAGATAATTTTGAGAAAATTTATTTTCTCTAATAAGGCTCTTTTTAACCCTATCAAGAAAAAGACCGGTCTTTTTATAACTTCCCGCTCCCTGAAAAGAAAATCCTTTAATTTCTATATTATCAGCTTTAATTTCTAAAATATTTTTGTCAGAATCAACAGATTGAATGCTTGTTTCGCCAAATCCTTGCTCCGAGCAAAGAATTAAGTCGGGAATTGCTATCTGAACATTTTCCCAATATATGCCGGGCTTAACAATAACCAGCCAGCCTTCCCGGGCATCGTCAATTCCCTCTTGAACAGTGTCCCAAAAGTGATTAGCCGGGTCGTCCTCAATCAGATTTTTATCAACATATATAATTTTATCTAAAAAACTATTGCTGTTCTTGTGTTTTGGCGTACCGTTGATATTATTTTTATCAGCGTCTAACCCGTAGCAAAGAATATCCGGGTTATTGTTTTTCCAATTATCAGGGTTTGAGCCGGGATTTTCTGGATTGATTCTTTCCATTGATTTTTTGCCGCCGACGGCGGCTTTCTCTCCAACGAACCAGCCGCCAAAGCAGTCAACTGTGTCAATTAAATTATCTTGATCGTCGCGTAGTTCTAAGATACCTCCGTCATCGTTTAAGGCGCCGGTATAAATATAATCAGCATGAATATCACTAATTGTGGTATCATCAGTTCTTTCTAAAAGAAAATAATCAAAACCGTCAACAGCCGATGTTGTTTCGCTAAAACTATTAAAATTTATTATTCTTGGCTCTATTTGCCCGATTGGATAAAAAATTAATTTCCAGCCGGCAATATCAACTGGATTTTCATTAGTATTATAAAGTTCCAGCCACTCATCATTTGAGCTTGCCTCTGTTCCCATCCAGGCAATTTCATTGATAACTATGGTCTGAGTTGGGGTCTCGGGCTCGGGTTCCGCATACTCACAACTGCCATCGTCTTTGGTTGCTTCTGGATTATAATTCAAAGCTTCTGGGTCAATACAACCTCCTATTTCCGGCTCGGGCTCTTTGGCTAAATCAATTTTTGTTTCAGCTTCTTTCCAATCACTTTCATTGTCGGCTTTATCTATGGCTTTAATCTGAAAATAATAGGCGTGCTGGTCTTGACCGCTAAATTCATATTGAGTTTCTTGAGTATATTGATTCTCTTCCGGAAAATAAATCCAATTTTCTTGGTCCTCGGAATAACGCAGTAAAAAACCGTCTAATCCGCTGGGCGTAGCGTCCGCAATCGGGTCTATCGCAGACCAAGACACAATAAAAGAGAGGCCTGTTTGCACCGCTTCAAGCTTAAAACTCAGTTCCGGCGGAGTAATGTCATTTTCCCCGTCTCCGCCATCAGGCGGAGCAGGTTCTTCTTCATCCGGCGGTGAATAACAAGCAATCACCTGCGTTTTTGGATTAGGGCAATTTTGTAGTTCAAAATCATCTGAATTATTATCGGTGTCTATATAATCGTTTTTTTCGTCTTTTTTCCTTTCTATGCTCTGATTTTCTGCAGGATTCTCTGAAAAAGGAGAATTCTCTAAAAATGGATTAGTGTGGCCGCTTCCCCAAGCCAAAGCATCTCTAATATTTTTATCTCTGTCTAAAAGCGCAATGCTGTTATTAGTGATTAAATAAGCAGAACTTGAAACTTCAGCCTGAACAATATCCTGATAATCATCCTTGGAACTTGCCCAAATCCAATAACTTTGAGCCGGAATAAATATATTCTCGGAAAAAAGCCTGACCGAATATTCTGTTCCGTCTTGTGTTCTTTTTTTCAATTGCCAGCCGCTGATATCAGCTGCTTCTTTTCCCGGATTATAAAGCTCAATAAAATCGTAATTTGCTTTTTCGCCGCTAATTTGGATTTCAGTGATTAGGATTTTAACCGGTTCCGGTTCAGGTTCCGGCTCTGGCGGAGGCGGCGTGCCTCCGCCTCCGCCTCCGCCTCCGCCATAATAAACCGCATTGGGATCGCTGTTCTTTTCTCTCGGTGTTCCAAAAATCTCTCCCTGCGCCCTGCCATTAAAAGTATACCATTCTAAATTACTGTTCCTTTCCATTGATTTCTTGCTTGAAGAGTTTCCTGCTGGCCATTGCAGCATTGCCTCAACTATATCCTCAAATTCACAATCAGGCGCAAACAAATAAATCGCTTCGTTGCTATTGCTAAGAGCTCCTGTGTAAATAAAATCAGCAGTCAGGCGAGGCACCGAACCGTCGTCAGTCCGCTCCAACAAATAAAATCCGCCCGGCTCAATAACGTCATCTGCGCCAAAAACAATTTCTATCTGTCCGTCTTTATCTAAAACCTGCCATCCCTCTAAATTTACCTTTGCGCCAGATACATTTTTCAGCTCAATCCACTCATCAGCACTGCTTGTTCCGGTTCCCATCCAGGCAATTTCATTAAAAATAACCTTGTTTTGAGCCGGCCTAACTTCTGCCGCACTCAAACCCGCTGTCTGACATGTTTTCACTTCCCCCAAACTACTCGGGAAGCCATCCCGAGTAGTTTGGGGCAAAGAATCTTCTGATTGCAAAACCTCTTTCTCGTCTGATATATCTTCATCCAGTAAATCCTCATTCAAGAGGTCTTCAGCATTCAATAGATCCTCATCCTGCGGAGCCCTTACCTCCGCAGGCTCAACATTGGGAAGTCCGACTTCCTCCTTTTTTGATTCTTTTTCCACAAAATCGTTAACTTCCTTGCCGAAAATATCAATTTGCTCGGAAACGTCATCTAATCTCTCAGCTATTCCGGCAAAAGCCCATTCTGACAAAAGAATTTCCGTTGACACCGAAGACGGCTGCTCAGTCCCCAGAGACCCGGTGTCTGTTGATTTACCTATTCCTAATGAGCCAATATCAGGCAGTAAATCACTCAAACTCAAATAATCATCAGGCGTTGGCGCAACCTCTGCTTTAAACAGAATAAAATCCGAAAAAAGCCCTTTTATTTTATCCAAAGCACCCTTAGCTTTTTCTTTTACTGTCTCGCCAGTGTCCCGAGTAAAATCATTCAAAAACTCAACTCCAATCTCAATGGCCCGAATGGTATTTTTCAGAGATGCCAATTGCTTACCCCAAAAACTCGGCTTGGGAAAACTCAATTCCGGCACTTCTTCGTCAAAAACTACTTCAACATTAGGCGTACGAATCCATCTATAGCTGTTTCCGGTTCCTTTTCCAATATTTCCATTAATTTTGATTATAAATGGGGATAATTCCTCCACCCCTCCTTCCCAAGGATCTTTCCACGTAGGAATAGGTGGTTTAATCTTCTGGGAAGAATAAATACTTATTCCCAATGCTCCAATTTTACTCCCCATAGGTTTGTAAAGAATAATATACGGAAAAACAACTTCCTGTTTATTGCCATTATAAGACTCATAAGAAGCTGTTAAATTTCCGCTCGCTACTCTAATCTCGTTTTGCAGCAACCATTCCATTGCGTATTTTTTAGCCTCATCAACGGTCATTTTTTCTATCCTGTCTATAAGGGTTCTGGTGTCACCGGTATAAATTAAATAAACCGCCTTTAAGGTGGTTTTTATAAGGTTGACTGCGATTTCTTGAGGAGCTTCAACCAATAAATAATGCATAATCTCTGTTCGAACGGTTTTTCTAACTGTAATCAACGATGCTTGTTCCTTTGCCCCACAACCAGACGAACTAGTTAATTCTATCCATTCGTTTGTTAATACTTGAATAAGCGAATGCAAAATATCTTTTGTATCTTTTTCTGAAAACTTAATCTCATCACTAATATCTATATCTTGTGCCAAAACAACAAAAGGGAAAATCAAAAAAATCAGCAAAAAGCTAAAAAAATACTGTTTTTTCATAATTAATCCTCCTCTAATTTTTAATCAATTGATAATGTTTCTAAAAATTTATCAAACTCTTTCTCGCATCTTTCTTCTTCCGAAGGGAAAAAGGTGCTAAATATATATATTTTATCAGTATCTGGAATTTGTACAGAAACACCACGACCCATTGCAGCATTATTAAATGTAATCTGTTTCAGGGCTTTATGTTGATCCACCTCTATAACTTCTTTATATTTATTAGATCCCATGTCTGGATTTTCTTGAATACCTTTTATTAAATCTTTAACCAACTGAATTTCTTCTTCGTTATATCTATATTCTATATTGACTGCTACTCCACATCCCTTTTTCTGAAGTTTTGAATTGGAATAAAAACTTACATCTGGACTAAAAAGCTCTATTCCACCCTCTCCTTTATCATATTCTTTTATCTCCGCGATCCACCCCTCCGGCACTTTGAAACTTAATCCTGCGTTTCTATTCTCTACTATTTTTCCTTCCGCCGTATCTTTAATTAAAAAATTTTTCGGGCTTTCAAATTTTACCTCCTCAATTAAACTCTCGTTTTTACTCCCCAACAACCAAAAAACTCCTCCAACCCCGAGAAGCAAAACAAAAACAATTATCAAGATAACAGCTTTTTTAGTCATTTCTTAATCTTATAATTTTCCAAAAAATATTCAAACTAAATCTGTGGAAAACTCAACCAGCAACTACTCGCAACTACTCGCAACTACTCGGGAAGCCATCCCGAGTAGTTTCTTATTCCAAGGCAAATCTCTTACTTTCTTCCAAAAAGTTATCTAAATCACTTTTCTCAAAAACCCGGTTTTTCATTGCGCTACGAAACCCATCCGGGCCCCCAAAAACCTTATTCAAAAAATCAGAATTAATTAATCCTGAAAAATCTTTTTTGTTCAAATAATGACCATAACTGGACCAGGGATAATTTTCCAAAAATTCCATAACTTTTTTAGGGTTATGGATTCCCTTTTCTTTCCAGCCTGGCTCAATTAAATCAGTTGCATTCATGTGAATATAAGTAACAACAATCAGTAATTGATCATTACTTTTGATATGGATGGCTTTGAAGGGTCTTTGAAATAGAGACCCGAATCTATCGTACTTTTTATTAAAATAGCTGGAGTAACCTCCCATCTTCTGGAAAAACAAAGAAATTCCATTATCAACAAGTTGACGAACCAATAAATGGATATGATTTGGAATTAAAGAAATGGCTAAAATCTCTATTAATAAATTTCTTGAGTCCTTAGATCTATTTGAGCTCACCAAGGAAACAAAACTACTCGGGAAGCCATCCCGAGTAGTTTCTTTCAGTTTCTTAAAGTAATCTGAAATATTAAAAACTGCATCTTTGTCATTAAACTTATACAAGTCTAAAAGATACCTTAAATAATCTCTATTTTCTAAAAAAGTTTTTTGCCTAGCAATTCCTCTAAGTACAATATGATAGATTTCTCCATTAGCAAATTGTGGACGTTTTGTTGGCATAATACTATTATCCTAAATTATCAATTCCTCGGTACGAACTACTCGGGATGGCTTCCCGAGTAGTTTGGCTTCCCGAGTAGTTTCCTATATTTATATTTTACAGGATTTAATCCAATAATCCAAATGTTTTTTTCCAAAAATACTTGACCCCGTAGGGAAAATCTGACAGGGCTTTCTGTCTAAAAGAAAATCTATCTCGCCAAAAGCGAGTCAAATTTCCTATACAGGGTTGACAAGTTTTCTTGTTTTGCTAATATAAAGATACTCAGTTGGAATGCTTAGCAGCTAAGCAGTTTCTAGAACTCTAAACGAGTTTGTTCAATGCGTGTCAACAAAGGCGCGCGCTTACAAAAAGGCATTGGGCTTGTTTAGAAATCTCTACAGAAAAGTTTGGCAACCAGCTAAGCACTCACACTCTCAAAAAAACCAATCAACTGAGGCAAAGACAAGAAGCAACAATGCCAAATTAGCGCGCCGAAAACCCCTGTTGAGCTCCACTATACATAAAGGCGAAAGCTTTTAGGAGCAAAACAGGGGTTATTTTTTTATAATAGAAAAGGGTAGAGATCGAGTCTCTGCCCTTTTTGAGATCTCACAACACGTTATCGCGCTATTTTGTGAGTCCATTATTTTGTGCCCTTCGGGCTGCTTTCAGCTCTTTAGCAGCCCATTCTTCCTCTTCCTTCCGAAGCCTTTCTTCAGAAGACTTGGTCTTTCGGAACAAAAGCAAAGCTACGCAAGCTCCGAAGACCATCGGCAAAAAACCAAAAATAGTGATAATTCCCTCAAGTAACTTTAAACTTTCTACTGTTCCAATCATTTTCTCCTCCTTTAGGTTCAGGAACCCCTCCTCAATGCTTAAATTCTAACATATATCCGCAAAAAAGTCAAGCAAAATAGGTCAAGGTCCGTCCTCTCCCCGTTTTGCAACATATAATATCTATCCTACTTCTCCATTTCGCCTAAAAGAGCTTCAAAAATCAATTCCTTGCCATCCCGTAGAACCTTCAAGTTCACCTTGTCGCCCGGAGCATGCTTCTGGATAATTTTAGCCAAACTATTATCCGTTGTTATTTTCTCGCCATTAAATTCGGCAATTATATCTCCCTCTTGCAAACCAATTTTTTCGGCTGTTGAGCCCGGAAAAATAGCTTCTTCATTCGTTTTATCCCCGGAAATAATCAAAATGCCGTAATCTATCGGCAAGCCTTCTTTTTCCTGAATTTCTTTATTAATCAGAATATAACGGACTCCTAAAAACGGATAAACAATCTTCCCTGTTTCCCGGACCTGCTCAACATCCCTTTTAGCTTTATTAATAGGAATGGCAAAGCCAATATTCTCTGCCTCCATTGCCATAGCTGTGTTAATACCGATTACCTCTCCTTTCAAATTCAAAAGCGGACCTCCGGAATTACCCAGATTAATTGCTGCGTCGGTTTGAATAACATCCTCAATAGTTTCCACCAATCCGCCCCCAGAAGCAGTTACTGTCCTGCCTAGGCCGGAAATCACTCCAACTGAAACCGTGTTGCGAAACTCTCCCAAAGCATTTCCAATGGCAATTACTGTCTGACCTATCTGCAGCTGAGAGGAATCGCCAAGCCCAGCAACAATAAAAGAATCTTTTTCAAATTGGCCATTTTGATCAATCTCCAGATTTCCATCAATTTTTAAAACTGCCAAATCCTGAACCGGATCTATAGCTAAAACCTTGGCTGGAAAATCTCTGCCGTCATTAGTCAAAACCGTGTAATCAGCGTCCTCATCAAGAACCACATGTCTATTGGTCAAAATCATTCCATCTTCAGAAACAATAAAGCCGGTTCCTCCTCCAATCTGCCTTTTCTCAACCCCTTCCTGGCGATAGCGAGGAACTTTGAAATCAAACTGCTTACCGAAAAACTGTTCAAATTCCTCAAGCGGATTTTCAAAATATTCCACAACTATAGGCAAATCTTTGGTAACAATAATACTCACCACTGCCGGAGAAACTTTTTCAACAGCTTTTATAATTTTCATTTCCTGACTAGTTTGCGGAGTATAATCTTTTTCTATCACCCTTTCTTTTTCTATTATTTTATCGGACGCTATCAAATCAGCCTCTGCTAAATATTTTTTAATCTGGGAATAAAAATAAGCGCCCGTGATAAGCCCAGCTAATGTTCCAGCCATTAAACCCAGTAAAACTACTAAAATTAAAAAATTACCTGGAGTTTTTTCAAAAACTCTTTTCAAATCAACTTTAGGCATCTTCAATTTTGGGAGTTCGTAGATAGACATGGTATCAAATTATTCTAATTTCTAATTACTCTAATTACTCTAATGGAGAAAGTATATCAGGGTATCAGCTTATCAGTGGGCAGAGTATCAGATTATCAGGATATCAGATTATTTTTTATCACCTCGTTTCTATCTGACCCATCTTATGTAGCCATTGATACCTCGGATAACTTCTTCATATCTGCTTATAAGGTCTCTTGCTTTTGTGGTTGTTATGTATTGTTTGTCTTGCAGGGCTCTAATGTGATTTTGGGTTTCTCCAGTTTCTTTACGAGCCACATTAAATGCTTTGATCTTCTCTTGGTAATAGTAACTGGTATGACCTTCTGCAATATTATCAGGCACTGAAGATGATGATCTTTCCAATTGGTCTCTTTTCCTAAATCGTTCATCTCTTGGGAGGGCACGGCAGATTTGGTGAACTTCAAGCATTAATTGATGGGCTTTCTGCCAAACCCATAATTTCTCAAATCCTGCAATAAATTCTCCCTGATCTTCTGGTTTCCTGATATCCTTCCTACTGATATTCTGATCTTCTGATGTGCTTGTTTGCTTTGTGGTCATTAATATTAAGTTCTTATAATATTGATTAGAATAATTAGGTTAATTTTTATTGTAACTCTCGATTGCTTTTCGCAAAGCGTCTATTCCCAAGTGTAAGCAGTGAACTTTAATCGGCGGCACTTTGCCCAGTTTCTTCAAAACATCCTTATGGCTTAATTGAGAGGCATGGTCCAAAGTTTTGCCTTTCACGAGCTGACAAACTATTTCTGAAACCGCAATCGCCGTAGAACAACCCAAAGTCTCATAAGAAATATCTTTTATTTTATCATTTTTTATTTTTAAGTAAAAGTTAAGACGGTCGCCGCATATAGGATTCCCGGCCGTGCCTTTGGCATCCGGCTTTTTCATTCTACCAAAAAACTTGGGATTAAAAAACAAATCTAAAACTTTTTTGGAATACATAATCAAATTTTAACATCAAAAGTCTCTAAATTCAACAAGCGAAAAATAGAAACTTTCCATATTTTTTATCTAGAATAACCCTTGCAAACCCTCCACCAGCCCATACCCTGATAAACTCCCCAAGCCGGCTCCCATTCATATGGCGGAGTTTCCACCTCCACATACCCCAAAAGCTGAAAAGCCTGGTCAGTACACTCTGTGGTCTCCGGAGTGTTCTCCGGCGCAACGCTGTCATAATAATTATCGTAAAAATAAGACTTGTCATTTGAAGGATATTTTGCAGCCGAGTCATTGGGAATTATTGAAGTTAAATTCGGTATCAAGCCAATTTCTACAAATTTTGCTTGAAGAATATCAAAAATCTTATCACCGTAAGGGTCGTTATTGGGATTGTCCCGGTATAAACCATAATGCTGGGAAGCTGTTTGGCCGCTAAAAGAACAACCAACAAAAGGATAATGGCCGGTTTCCGCGTAATAAGCTTCTATAAGTTTGCAAACCTGAACTAATTGTGAACCTGTTCTGGCATCTCTGGCTCTTTTCAAAACAGCTCTGGTAGAAACCAAAACAATACTTGCCAAAAGCCCAATTATGGCAATAACCACCAATAATTCAATCAAAGTAAACCCTGTTAGATGTCGTTTAGACCTATCTAACGAGGTAAAAGATTTTTTGTTTTTCTCTTTTTTGGTCATTAGAAATTAGGATTTGATTAGGTCAATTAGGTTAATTAGAATAATTAGAACAATTAGGTTAATTCTATTTCATAGTATCTAATTGTTCCTTCAGCTCTCCAATCTTAACAATAATCTCCGCTATCTTTTGTTTGAGTATCTGAATTAACAACGCTTTTAGTTCAGCTATCTTAGCCCTTAACTCTGCTATTTTAGTTTTGAGCTCTGCGATGTTCATTAAACTAATTGGTTCTTCAGGCGGAGTTATCTCTTGACCCGGGCTTGGAGTTGGTGTTGGTATTGGGCTCGGAGCGCCTCCGCCTCCGCCTCCTCCGCCTCCTGGCGGCGTATATGCGCAGGATTGAGAAAGAATAAGATTGCCTCCTATACAGCCAAGAGGAGATTGTTCAGAAACAATGCGGGACTGGGTATTGTTGGGCTGGCAAGCGCTCCAGCTGGAATAAGTGAAAGAGGTACAGGGGGGTGATGTGTAAGTACAGGACTGAGAAAGAACAGGATTGCCTCCATCGCAGCCTTGAGGCAATTGGCTCACAATAGTTCTTGTTTGGGTATTGTTGGACTGGCATTCATTCCAATTAGAATATGTAAATGAGGTACAGACAACGGGAGAAACTGGAATATATGTACAGGATTGGGAAAGAACAGGATTGCCTCCTGTACAGCCTTGAGGAGATTGAGAAACTATTGTTCTTGTTTGAGTATTGTTGGATTGACAAGCGCTCCAATTAGAATAAGTGAAAGAGGTGCAGGTTGGTGGTGTATAGGTACAGGATTGGGAAAGAACTGGATTGCCTCCAATACAACCTTGAGGAGAGGCAGAAATGACAGTTCTGGATTGGGTATTATTGGATTGACAAGCGCTCCAATTAGAATAAGTGAACGAAGCGCAGATATTGCTTTGGGTTTTGGCTGAGACAACATTAGATAAGCCAGACCAGTTAGGAACCTCATCTCTAGTCTTGAGAGCAAAGTAATAAGTGGCATTAGAAGATAAACCAGTTAAGGTATATGATTGGGAGGTGCCACCTGCTGATGGTGCGGGTTCGCCTGTAACTTGAATGGCTGAACTCCAGTTGCTTTCAGTGACAGGTGATGTTGAATAACGAATATCATAAGAACTGGCTGTTCCAGAATTTCCATCATCACCAGGAGCTGTCCAGTTTAAATTAACAGATGTCTGGCTGATATTGGAAACAGAAAGATTAGTAATGGCTGAAGGCTGAGTGGTATCTGGGGGCGGAGCAATAGGCACAGAGAAAGATATTAGATAATCATTAGTATTGGCATTGCCTGAAGTGTCTTGGCATCTTACATAGTAATTATATGTATTGCCATCTGATAGACCTGTTATGGTAGTTGAATGAGATGTACCTCCGGTCGTTGAAAAAGTATTCGGCATTGTGGCGTAAGGCACGTTTGACGTGCTTGAATACTTACAGACAGCTATTTCATTGGTGGAAAGAGATAAACTTGTGCTGGTTGTTCCTGCTGCCAGCTCTCCAGCGGGTGAACTCTGTGAGCGAACTGGTGGAGTAGTATCAGGACCTGCTGGACCAAATGCAATTTGATAGCCCTGTTCGTTTACACTACCGTCTTCATCAACAACATAAAGATAGGCTGTGTCTCCATCAGAAAATGAGCCCTGGTTGGCGGTGAAGGTGATTGAGTTGTTTGACCAGGCTGTGGGTGGTTGGATTTCGCGAATGGTGCAGGTGTCAAAGGTTGAAGCCTCGCCGATTTCCACCCTTGACTGGGTAGTGTCTATGTAAATGTCATCAAATTGCGTGACTCCTTCGCTGCCCGTGCGCAAGTAAAAACCGATTCCGAAGTAATCGAATTTTGAATTATTATCGCCAAGGTACTCACCGACACCCTCTGGAAAGTCCTGGGGCGTCATATAGTTTTCCAACAGCGCGGCATTCTCCCAGAACTTGAAGCGCTGGCCGGGATCGTCTCCAATTCTAATCCAAAATTCCTTGCGGTCCCACTGGCGGTTCTTGCAGGTGCCACAGTCCCAATCGTCACCCTCATGGCCGTTTCCGGCCAGCCAGAAATTTTGCATAGGATAGGAACCAGGGCCATAGTTGGTGGCGTAAGCCATCATGGGATAATTACCCGGAACTATGTCGCCCTCGATGCGAAATTCCTTAAAGTTTGTGGGAGGTTGGAGATAAGTGATGTCGAGCCTTCTCCAGTAGGTTATGTAAACTTCATCCCAATCGAGGTCCCGAAATCCAAAGTGACAAGCATAGATATTGTCGTGGAAGTGATGATACGTGGAAAGCGATGAACCCAAACGCTGGTTTGTACTGCTATATTTCGGACTACTTCTCAGGTTCCCCCACCCATTACCGATGACCTCTCCTTCAACGCCGTTGTCGAAATCGTCGAACTTCACGGCGAGGGTGCTTGGGTCTCCCGGAGAATTATCCGCATGTGCGCCAAAATTAACACCAGTAATAGTAATATCCTCTGCCTGCTGAATTGCCGAAGGTGCATTTGTTATTGAAGGTCCTTCTGGCTGAGAACATACGCCTGCTTGCCATACATTACTACAGCAATAACCATTGCTATGCTCTGTTCCTCCGCATAAACAATTACTTGTAATTTGACCTTGTGAACATTGGGAGAGAGAAGCTAAAACAGAGAAAGTAATTAAAAAATCATCACTATTAACATTACCTGCTATGTCTTGGCATTTGATGTAGTGGGTATATGAGCTACCGTCAGTTAGTCCTGAGATGGTTGTTGAGTGAGATGTTCCGCCAGTTGTTGAAAAAGTATTCGGCATTGTGGCGTAAGGCACGTTTGACGTGTTTGAATACTTGCAAGTGGATGTTTCATTGGTAGTTAGAGACATTGTTGTACTTGTGGCTCCTGAAGTTAATGTCCCTGAAGGGGAGCCGTTGGAGCGGGTTGGCGGAGTAGTATCTTGAGGGGGTGTCTGACAGGTTCCTCCTCCTATACAGCATAGAGTTCCACAATCAGAGGAATTAACAAAACTGCCTCCAGAACATGTTTGTCCCGAAGAACAACAAGTTCCTCCTTGAGATGAACAGGTTTTCAAGGTCCCGCGTGTTTCCTCCCCCCCATAAGTAAGCAAACTATCATTGCCTGAATTGTAATCTGCCTTGATCTCAGCGGCGGTGCGAGCATCGTCGGTGATGCGGACTTCGTCAATTTTGCCGTCAAAGTTAGATCCGCCCAACCCCGCGTATATACACCTCCCTATCGCAAAGCCATAATCATAATATCCTGAACTTATGTCTCCTGAATCTTGTAAAACACCATCAAGATAAAGTGCTCCGCTTGCAGAAAATATCGCAACCACATGATGCCAAGAAGTATCATCAAAAGTACAACTAAGAGGATCCTTGTTGTCATTTTGTTCTCCCATTGCATATAATGTGTCGGGTTCAATGATAATTCCTCTACCGTATTCTTGCCAAAAACCTCTTGAAAGATTACCAGCAATGGCTCCTGTTTGACTCCCATCTGATTTGAGCCAAACGGACATTGTTGTATATGAACTATACCCGATAGAAAATCCGGCAATGTAATCATCATCCCCATCAAAATCCTGTGCCTTTCCTATTTTTCCGCTTGTTGTCTCTGTTGGCTCACCAACCCCTTTCTTCGTCCCATCATTATCATTTGAGGTGCTATCTAAAGTAGTGCTTGTAGTGGCATCGCTTATATGCTGCACCATCATATAGTTCGCATCCCAGACATTCGTCGGGTCAGCGCCGTTGTCGGTATCAGTGGTGCGGTAATACATATAGAAGTCAGTATCAGCAGAACTACTAACAGAACCAACTTTAACCCAGTATTCGGCATTGGGGTCAGCGTGCCTTTCTCTCTCAAATTTAAGCAAAGTTGTGCCATCATCTTCTGTAAATCTAATGTCATATCCATCATCATTATCCTTATCAAAGTCAAAATTAGCGTCTGTTAATTTAACCAGAACGGGTAAGTCGATTAGGCCAGAATCTATCAAAGTGTGGTCTATGGTAAGTTGCTTGCGGGTGGTATAATCAAGTCCGTCAACCGTCCACTGAGCATTAACTTGCCGAACAATACCAAAAACAGCCAAGAGAATGACGATGGAGATTAAGAAGCTTTTTAGAAGTTTATACATATTATTAAGCTCAAATTTCAAAGCTCAAATGACAAATGAAATCCAAATGACTAAATGTCAAAAGATACACGAAAGGTAGATTTATTGAACAAATTTCCACAAAGGGACAAATTTAATTTTCTTGTTTTTAATTTTCTCTTCCTTTTCTAAATCTTGATTAATAATTATTAAGTTATTGCATTTTAATTCTTTATTGGCTTTTTATTTATTTGTTCCATACTTAATTTCAGATTTCTTATTTCTTAACTTATTTCCTTTTTCTAATTTCTTTACTATTTTCTTATTTCTTATAACTAATTTCTATTTTCCTAACTTGGTGCCGCCGTGAATTGTAGTTCCGCCCTGAATCTTCACCGAACCAGTGCTCGCCGCCTCAGCAGTGAAAGTGCTAGCAGTGGATGAAGAACAAGTTGGCTGATCATCACAGACAAAAGCATAATAATTCTGAGTGCCGACATCACCAGCCTGAATAGTGTAGGCGCAAGTAATTGGGTCAGTGGAATCATAATCATTCTTGTCTGAACACCATTCGCCGTCGTCGCAAGACGGAGTTGCCGCGGTTATAGCATTGCTCTTGCAAATCAACATCTTAATCCCTTCTCCATCAGCGTCATTCCAGTCAACTGAAAAAGTAATATCATCACCGACGAATATTGGATCCTGATAATCTTCAATAGAAGTAATGGTGGGAGCAGTGTTACCTATCTCCTCCTCATCCCCATAAGTAAGCAAACTATCATTGCCTGAATTGTAATCCGCCTTAATCTCGGCAGGGGTGCGGTTGTTATCAGAAATACGAAACTCATCCATTGAGCCAGGAAAATAATAATAAGCGCCAGCACCTCCGATATAGGCATTTACTTTTGCTTCAGGTGTATCTACTATGCTTGTATAGGAAGGATTTTGAGCCACACCATCTATGTAGAATAAGGCGTCATCTGTATCATCCGCAGCATATCCTGTTAAAACATAGGCAATATGGTGCCATTCTCCATCGCCCAATTTGCTATTGGCATCCCAATATCTATAGTTGCTGCTCTCAAACCAGATTATAGCTTTGTTATCTGTGACATACTCAAGCATAAGATTGGGGTGAACTCCTGCGCTATCCCACGCAAGAATTGTGCGCGTGTTTCCAGTGGAAGAGTTAATCCAAGTTTCAATCGTAGTTACATCCGGCATTGCGCCTGTGCCAATATCAATATAATCATCAGTAAAAGCCTGACATTTGCCTATTTTTCCATCGGCTTCCGCTGGATTGTCAGCGGATGCTTTTGTTCCATCATTAACTCCAGTGCTGTCATCAATTGTGCTTGTCGTGAGGTCATCCATGTGATAAACAGCTTTGTAGTTCGCATCCCAGACGTTCGTCGGGTCAGCCCCGTCAGCAGTGTCAGTGGTGCGGTAATACATATAGAAGTCGGTGTCAGTGTCAGCAGAAACAGAACCAATTTTAACCCAGTATTCGGCGTAATCGGCTCCATCGTGTCTTTCTCTTTCATATTTTAATAGAGTTTCGCCGTCATCCTCTGTAAAACGAATGTCAAATCCATCAGCATTTGAGTGAGTCCAATCAAATCTCGCATCTGTTAATTTCACTAAAACAGGTAAATCAGTTAAGGCGGCGTCTATTAAATCATGGTCAATGGTGAGTTTTCGTCTTGTTGTGTAATCAAGTCCATCCACTGTCCAGCCAGGGTTGTTGTAAGCGTATTCTGTTTGATTGGCAAAAGTGAATTTTAAGGTGTGTTTTCCAGCTCTTTTGGTATAATGGATAACTTTTCCCATACTATTACATTGCCAATTAGGATAGTAAATTACATCATTTTCTAAGATTTGAGGAGTTCTCTTTTGGCTACCGCCCTCTTTCGCTGACTCGACCTCCGTAGCCGAAGCTACTTCGGCGAAGGGGGCAGCTTCGGCGGGCAAGCATAATAAACTTACGAACTCATCATCCTCTATTGTTGCCTGGTCATTGGGGATAATATATAAATCAGCTGTTCCTCGTGTTGTAAATTCAACCTCCCAGTTTTCTCCTTGTTGCGGATGGGAGTGAACATTTAAGATAGTGAGGTCGTCTTTGGCTCCGCCGGCAGAGCCGTAAACCAGGAAATAAACCGGCTTCAAGTTAACGGAGGACTTTCCTCCGTTAAGCTGCCACTCGGACTGGGCTAAATAATTGGAATGGGGAGCGAGGGTTAATTTAATAGGTTCGGGTTTGTAGCCGTTGTTTTGGATATCATCGTAAGCTTTGGCAAGCTCGGGTTTCAACTCTTTTTTGTGCTTTTCAACATCATACAAATCAGTCAAAGACCCAAGATTAGCATCATCTTTGTTTATCACTAATTGACGACCATTAACCACTCCATTGATTTCTTGAAACTGGGCCTGATTTTCGTTGAAAACAGGAATTAAGTAAAAATCTTTTTTCTCGTTGCTCTTGTTTTCCAGCTTGAAAGCTAATTTGTAGGAATTATCCTTCAAGTCCAATT
Source organism: uncultured Candidatus Saccharibacteria bacterium (assembly GCA_964624815.1). Classification (GTDB taxonomy): domain Bacteria; phylum Patescibacteriota; class Minisyncoccia; order Minisyncoccales; family CAZUZH01; genus CAZUZH01. The sequence continues at coordinate 1,410 of CAZUZH010000009.1, read as the reverse complement.
TAGTAGCCAAGACCTCAAAACTTTCATCAGAAGAACTAAGTTTCTGCTCAACTAAGCTCGGGGACTTCAACAAAGCTAAAGCCTCTTCTTTGGTCTTGGGTACCTGACCGCTGCCTTTTATATCATCTAAAAACCCTTGCTCGTCCAAAAATTTAACTTCTTCCTTAGAATAAAGATTGAGCTTGATAAACTGCTCGTAGGCCATCTTTTGGGAAGCATCGTAGGTGGAATACAAAATCGCCAGGGCAATACCGCCCAATATTACAATGGGGATAGAGATGGCTATTAAGTTTTGCTTGGTGGGTTTTTTCATTTTTCCCCAAAAAATTACTTGACAAGCTCTCTGAGTTTGCTATACTGATAATTGAAATCCTCGGCCCGGAGTTTTCGCACTCCACTGCGGAGGATTTTTTTATTCTTTGGCCCAAAATGCAGACATAAAATATTTATGACCTTTTCTCTTATCTTCTTTAATTTGAACATAAAATAACTTCTTATCTTTTGTTAATCCAGCAAAACGATGCAAAATCTCATTTCGATTAGCTGGGTTATCATTACTGACTGGTGCATTTCTTGAATTTTTAATAACTTCTATGGCCCCACTAAATAATTGCAGTCTCACCCGTCTTTCTCTTCTTCTTTTTTGATTTAAATGTTGCCAAAAATAATCAAAGAAAACTTTTTGCTTGTTAAAATAAGATGACCTAATATAAGCTTTCCTTTTTGTTTTACTTTTAATCTTTTTAAAAATATCTTTTGCTGTTTTTTCTAATTCTTCAAGATCAGTACCGCTAAGTTTTAGTGATTTTGTTTGATAAGGAATTAATTTGTTTTGAACTCTAGTCATTGAAAATTGATGGATAATTGAAAATTAGGACTCTTCCTGGTCTCCGGAGACCGCGAACGCCCCGATATCCTAGTCCCGCCCGCCTGCCAACGCCAAAGCGTAGCGATGGCGAGCAGGGATCTCTAGATATCCAGATTTACTTCACTGTTTTCTGTTTTCTAATTTCTTTACTATTTTCTTATTTCTTCTAACCTATTTCTATTTTCAAAGATTCTCAAGTTGTCTGCGGAGCTCCCCAATCTTAACAATTATCTCCGCAATCTTTTGTTTCAAAATCTGAATCAATAAGGCCTTAAGTTCAGCAATCTTACCCCTTATTTCAGCTATCTTGGCTTTAAGCTCTGTAATAGTCATTAAATTAATTGGTTCTTCAGGCGGAGTTATCTCTTGACCCGGACCCGGACCCGGACTTGGTGTTGGGCTCGGAGTTGGAGCGCCTCCGCCTCCGCCTCCTCCGCCGCCTGGCGGTGTATAAGAGCAGGATTGGGAAAGAATAAGATTGCCTCCAATACAGCCAAGAGGAGATTGTTCAGAAACAATGCGGGACTGGGTATTGTTGGGCT
>CAZUZH010000008.1:22134-27965 GCA_964624815.1 uncultured Candidatus Saccharibacteria bacterium | reverse complement strand
TTTCGAAAACTGCTATGGCTTATGTCATCGAAGGTTCGAATCCTTCCGCCTCCGCCAGTTGGAAATTCGCAAGCCGTAGGAAGCCGCCTCGCTTCGCTCGGCGGTCAATTTATATTCATTTTTGGGCGAAAAGGAAAAAGATTTATCAATAAGGGCAAAAGAAATTTTTTCATAAGATTTTTTAGAAGAGCTAGGGGGCCGAGCTACTCTTGACTTTTATAATGGAATATGCTATGCTATTCTAAAGTTTAAATAGCACATTCCAAACCAAATAAAAAATAGAAAGGAGCAAAACTATGTCACGCTTTAATGCCTGCGTCCTCGTAAAGAGAAATGGATCCACCCCTGAACAGATGGCCCAGAAAGCAAGCGACATGCTTGCTAATTTTGACATCAACAAGGAGATGAAGCCGTACAAGTACTACGTCGAAGCTGACGAGATTCAGCGAATGGCCAAGTCTTATGGTATTGACCCAACGAATCTTTCTGCTCTTGCCGAAAAGCTGGAAGACTGGAATGGCGACAAGGGCGGCGTGGATGAGTCCGGATTTTATGGTGTTTCCACAAAGAATCCTGACGGACACATCGACGCATGGTCTGTTTTCGCCGAAGTCAAACCCGAAGATCGTAGACGTTTCTTGTTCGGTGGTGACGAAGAAAAAAATTGTGCGGCAATCGTCACACCGGACGGCAAATGGGACATGGGTCCGTGGATCTACGGTTCTCCTAACGCAGAGCAGGAAAAGGAACTTGATGAGTGGAACAAGAAACTTACCACGTTTCTCGACGAGCATAAGAATGCCGCCGCTTTTCTTGCTGACTGCCACATCTAACAACTGTTGCCCGCTATGTCTTTGGACCTCTAGCGGGCATCTTTTTTACGAAAAAGAATTTGCCGTCAAAGACACAAAATTTTCAATTGAAAATTTTTTGAAAAATTTTGTGAATTGAATTATAATTAACTCAATTAAAAACTTGAAATTGTTAATGTTCGCGGCGGAGCCGCTCATTTTTGCCTCGCCATATCCGAGCCGCGCAAAGCGCGGCGAGGAAATTCCGTTCGAGCTATTTTAAGAATACACCGCCAGTGAAAATTTTGGGCGGCGAGTCTTACTCCCGCCGCAGCATGAAATTAGACTTGACTCCGCAAGGCGGCAAGTCCAGATGTTTGGCATCGGGGCATACAATTTTCCTTGACACAAAAACTTGTTTTTGCTAATATAGAATAAGCCAAGCAGGATGCGAACTATCATCATATTTAGAAGGCAAAGAAGGGGGGCTGGAGGGTTCTTATCCACAAGACCAACCCAAAATGTATGTCTGTTATGGACTGACCACCGTAAGGCTGGTTTATACGCAAAGGATCTTGATGGTTGAGAGCTGCGGGGCCCCCTTGTATTATGGGGGTTGGATGTGTCGCATGGAGCAAAAAGAGAGTCCCGATTTTATTAGCTCCAAGAGTAGCGATATATCCAGCCCCCCTTTTTTTTGTTTTGTTGAATATTCTTTCTTCTTATTTAAGAAAGGATGTTGCTGGACTTACTTATGTCCGGCAAGCAATTTAATAGACAAAAATCCTAATTTTTTGTATTATAAATTATAGCAAACAAAATAATTTATAGGAGTTTTTTGGGCTATTAACATTAATAATAATTATGATTGATTTTTTTGGCGCAAATTTATTTTTTATCGCAGTTTTAATTTTGATAGTTTTAATTGCTGTGTGGAATGTATTTTTGCAATTACAGCAGAGAAAATTAAGAAATAAGATTATGACATTGCTTGGCGGCAAAAAAGCCAAGGGCTTGGAAAAGGTGATATTTGAATTAATTAAAAGATTGAAAGAAAACGAGAAAAAAGTTTTAGAATTAAAAAAGTTTGACAAATATCTAGAAAAAATGGCTGTTTTCAGCATTCACAAAGTCGGCGTTGTAAGATACAATCCTTTTAAAGAGGTTGGCGGAGATCAGAGTTTTTCCATTGCTCTGCTTGATTCTAGAAACAGCGGTTTTGTAATCACTTCTCTTTACGGCAGAGAAACAAACCGCATTTATGGAAAACCGGTTAAGAAAGGGAAGTCGGAATATCAGTTATCCGAAGAAGAGATAATGGCGATTGAAGAAGCTATCGCTTGTTAATTATCAATTATCAATTTTCAATCAATTTTCAATGACTCAATTTTTAAACTCTTCTTGCAAGACATTGTTTAAAAATTAAAAAGCAACCCTCTGGGGAGTCCGCCTAAAGGCGTCCAGGAGACATTTAATGAAAATTGGGCCTTGAAAATTAAAAATTTTGTTTAATGTCTCCCAAAACTCCAAAAAACAATCAAAAAGTCAGGAAGCCTGACACAACGCTAGAAACACGGCCGCCAATAGTAGTTTTCTTGGGGCATGTTGACCATGGAAAATCCAGCATTCTTGATTATATTCGGAAAACTAAAATTGTAGAACAGGAATCGGGAGGCATTACCCAACACATTGGAATTTATCAGATTGAACATAAAGATAAAGCCATTACCTTTATTGACACGCCAGGACATGAGGCTTTTGATGCAATGCGCTCCAGAGGCGCTAAGGTGGCTGATATGGCTGTTTTGGTTATTGCAGGCGAAGAAGGAATAAAAGAACAGACCAAAGAAGTCATAGAACACATTAAGCAGGCAAAAATTCCAATAATAGTTGCTATTAATAAAATCGATAAATCCCAAGCTGATCCTGAAAAAGTTAAAAGAGAGTTGGCAGATTTGGATATTATGGTTGAGTCAATGGGAGGCAATGTGCCATGCGTTGAAACATCAGCTGTAAGCGGTAAAGGAATTGATGAACTTATAGAAGTTATTTTATTGATGGCGGAAATAGAAGACTTAAAAGCTGATTTATCCAAACCTGCCGAGGGAGTAGTAATTGAAAGCCATTTGGATCCAAGGCGTGGGTCAACGGCTACTTTATTAGTTGAAGACGGAATTTTAAGGGTAGGGGATATTGTTTCAACCGCTTCTTGTATTGGCAAGCTTAAGATTTTAGAGAACTTTCATGGCAAGGCGATAAAAGAGGCCTTTCCTTCTGATCCAATTATTGTTATTTGTTTTGAAAGTGTTCCAGAGGTTGGACAACGATTTAAAGTTTTTAAAAGCGTTGAGCAGGCCTTGGAATACAGCAAAGAGAAAAAGGAAAAACCTGGAGTTTACAAAGTTGCTTTTGAAGAGAGTGGTAAAAAGATTCTGAATTTGATTTTAAAGACTGATGTATTGGGTTCTTTAGAGGCAGTTAAAGAAGTTTTGGGAAAACTTCCACAAGATAAAGTTGTTCTGCGTATTCTGAAAAGCGAAGTCGGAGAAGTTAATTTGTCAGATATTAAAACTGCCATTGCCTGCAAAGCAAGAATTTTAGCTTTCCGCGTCCATGTTAATGCTCAAGCTTCTTCTTTTGCCAGACAAATGAAAATTATAATAATGAAGTTTGATGTAATTTATGAGGTTGGTGAAAAGATTTTAGAAGTTATGGAAAAGAGCCTTGGGTCGGAAACAATCAGGCATGATTTTGGAAGAGTTAAGGTTTTGCTAATTTTCCGGACAGAGAAAAACCGCCAGATTGTTGGTGGTAAAATTACCGAGGGCGAGGTTATAAAGGGGACTAAGATTGAGGTTTTGCGTCAGGACGAGCTTGTTGGCAAGGGTAAGATGATTAATCTCCAGAGAGACAAAAAAGATATTGACCGTTTAATAAAGGGGCAGGAGTGCGGAATTTTATTTGAAGGCGGTGTGAGGATTGAAGAAGGAGATGCACTTGTGATTTATAAAGAAGAGAGGGTGAAGGGAGAGCTTTAAAATTTCTGATTTCTAATTTCTAATTTCTAATTAATGTCTAATGCCCCAATGTCTAATAAGCAACTATTATTTTATTCGTTGGCAATTATAAACCAACCAAATCAGTGTCTCAACGCATTCAAAAAGTTAACGAATTAATAAAACGGGAACTTGCGCAAATTATTCTCAAAGAGATTGACCTTGAGCCTGGAGTTTTAGTGACTATTACCCGGGTTGAGACTTCAAATGATTTGAGGGGAGCGAAGATTTTTATTTCTATCTTATCCGAAGAGAAAATTGAAGAAGTTTTCCAAATTTTAAATAAAGAAATTTACGATTTACAGCAAAAACTTAATAAACGACTCAATATGAGGCCAATTCCCAAGATTAGATTTGTGGAGGAAAGAGAAGTGAGAGAAGCAGCCAAGATTGAGAAATTGCTGGAAGGGGTTGAAAAATAGGTTAAAATCTTATAAGATGAACTTACGGCCGGGTAGCCAAGTAGCTAAGGCGTTGGTCTGCAAAACCAATATACATGGGTGCAAATCCCATCCCGGTCTCAATTTTGAAATTATCGGGACAAAACTCTTATACGCCGGTGCAAATCCGACCATGGACTCAGGATATATGCCGCGGTGCTGGAATTGGTTTACAGGAGCGGCTTAAAACCGCTTGAGGATTTATTCTCGTGTGGGTTCGAGTCCCACCCGCGGCACCAGTAAGGAAAAGTCAAATTTCGTTGGTTCTCCTCGCGGAGTTTATCCCGCATCGAACTTGTTCTGGTGCTGGGCTCGGCGACCAAATTGAACAGAAATTTCCAGCAAAAACTTAATTTTTGATCTTAGTTTTGCAAAAGAAAATTTAATAAAGGTCAAAAAAATAATTAACTAATAATAATTTATGAATACAAATCAAAAAGGTTTTTCAAATATTGTTTTAGCCGTGGCCATTGTCGTCGTTATCATTATTGTCGCTGTTGGTGGATATTTTGTATTAACGCAGCCATCGCCTACGCCAGGCATCAGGATAACTGGCGGAGCTGGAGGAGAAGAAGGTATCCCACAATACCCTGACGGTTCTGTTACCCTCTTTTCCCCGAACGGCGGGGAAACATATGCAGCTGGAGGTCAAATGACAGTTAAATGGCAAACTAAAAATGTCCCCGCTACCGCTGGCATCTGGATTCACTTGGATACAGTTGACGGGAGACATCTAGATAATGGAGATTTAGTTAGTAGTTACACTGATGTTCTAAACACGGGCGAAACAACTATCACAATTCCATTAGATATCCCGGCCGGACAATATAAATTAGCGGTTACGATCGCTCAAGAACTTGAAGATGTTTCTGATAACTACTTTACAATCACAAATGCTACGCCCGTCCTTACTAAAGAACAAGCTCAAGCTCTTGTATCGCAGACCTGGGGAGGTTGTACGCCTGATACTTGTGAATCAGTTATTGTCACTGTCCAATATAATAATGGTCAATATGCTGTAACTGCAAGATATGAAGGGCTCCGAGATGATTCTATTAGTGCGCAGAAAAAAGTCGCACCTGCATACTACAGCAACAATGTTTGGACTTTAGGAAGTGCGACAGTTACTCAGCGATGCCAACCTGGACGGGGTCAACAAGATTTCTCTTCAGATCTTTGTTTCTAAAGTTCTTAAATTGCCGCCAAAGAAAAACTTCAAACCCCAGTAGTAGAATCTTCGCTTCACTACGGGGCGGATTGTCAAAGAACGCGGTGAAGCTACTCCGAATTTTGGTTTCTCGTTGCCGCCGCCCTCCTTCGCCTCTCGGCTTCGGACGGGCAAGCAGGTGGCGAAATGCGTTCAAACTATTTTCAGAATAGAGCACAAAAACCCCTGCCGCGTTTTATGCGGCAGGGGTTTTAAGTTAAATGTCAATTATCAATTATTATCCTTCTAATACCTCAATGTTTTTTTTCGTTTCGAGTTAGTTTTTTGATTGGTATTAATTCGTTTAACATTTTTCAAGATGGTATGAAGTATTTTT
>CAZUZH010000008.1:0-22124 GCA_964624815.1 uncultured Candidatus Saccharibacteria bacterium | reverse complement strand
CAATGTAGGCGTTCGTGGCGCCGAAGTTTTTTGCTTGCCAGTAATTCGGAAACCAAATATCAAGATGGTAATAACCCTTTCTACTATGCATTCTATCTTCAACTATAAAGATTTTATCTCCATAGAGCTCAGGAATTTTAACCTTGGTTCCAAATGCCAATAAATTATTAGCCACAATGCCATCTCTTACCCATGTATTAGAAGCAGTAATATAAGGAGTGCTGTCAGTCTGCAGAGTAGATGAAGAATAAGCAGTAACAACCATTTTTATTTTCTTCACTGTTTTTGGTTCTGGTTCGTTGGGATTAGACAGAGCTAAAAAGCTATTTCCCTGAACAGAATAAAACTTTTCCTCAATTTGATGAATAGAAAGTTTATCCTCATTTACGTCCTTTTTCTCAAGCCAAAAAAGCGGTAAAAGGCAAACCACTGCAAGCACAATCGTAAAGACAATTAAGTTTTTTGTTCCCGTAAAATAGCTTAATTCATTTACAGGGTATCTTAAACTGATATCCATGTTTTTATAACAAAACCCCTCTCAAAGGGGTATTATCTAATTATACTCTTCTCACAGGGTTTGTCAACCCCGTTAGAGATATTTATCCACAAGTGAGGATATTTTAGTTTATTAAATATTTTTTCTTTTGCGTAATTGAGTTTAAATTCTTCAAAATCTCTAACGGGGTCAAGCCTTTTTGGGGTATTTTTCCACAATTGTTCTTTAAGCGGGTGAAGGGAGTTGAACCCTCCTCTCGTGCTTGGCAAGCACGTGTAATAGCCACTATACGACACCCGCTTATTTTTATTTGTGCTGCGGGTGAGAATTGAACTCACGACCCCTTCTTTTTCAGAGAAGTGCTCTACCACTGAGCTACCGCAGCACGTTGGTGGGCGTATCAGGATTTAAACCTGAGACCTTCCGCGTGTAAAGCGGACGCTCTAATCACTGAGCTATACGCCCTCAAAATATCTTACTATATTTTATTTCAAGAAACGAGGCAAAGATTTGTGCACTATATTGAAGATAGTTAGAACATTTTTCGCCGCCTGCGGCGGCGATGAAGCCCCCAAAAATTAGGAGCGACTTCGCCGCGTTCTTTAACAATTTCAAGTTTTTCTTTGGCGGCAAATTCTTTTTTACCTCTTTGCGAAAAAGTTTTGTTTTGCGATAGTAAAATACTTAAGGCTAATTTTGATCTTTATATTTGTACTTCTTTCTGCTCTTTATAAAATATATTATCGAAGCTAAAACTATTATAAAAATGGACGAGTATATAATATTGTTGGTAGACAAAATATTTTTCCAAAAAGACTTTTTAGTAAAAGGTGTCACATCCGTATTTTTCTCAAAGGTTTCTGCTGGTTCGCCTGAAATCTGTCTATAATTCCCGTTATCAATTTCCAAGGCGTAATATCTGTCATCACCTATTCTCCCACCAATAACCCCAGGTGGTGCAGATTCTCCTCCTTCTGATGGTCCTGGATCAAAAGCAACAGAATAGCAACTATTCTCTCCTAAGTATTTTAAGTAGTTTTCTGTATTTTGAGCGTTCCATCTATCTTTCGCTGGTCCATCATATTTGTCCCCTTGGTATGGGTGTTGAGAGCTAAATTCGGGAAATGTTAAAGTATTATTATTTTTGGTTCTGTATATTGTTACGGGATAAAATTGCTGACCTATCAAACATAACCCATTTTTACATCTTTCCGAGTGTGATTTATAACTAACTAAAAAGATAGCACTATTGTCATATATTCTTTTTCCATTTTCATATAAATAAACGTTGTCAGTAGCAAAATATACAGCTTTTGAAATATTAGGAAATATGAGTGAAGCAAAAAATAAGATTGTAATGATGGATATATAAAGAAGTGATTTTTTCATAGTTTTGAATATTAAATAAAAATTTTCTTTTAGAGTTCCGCTTTTAGCGGAACACAAAACCAAAAATTAAATTTTAGCTGGAAAATTCCGTATAAATTGGTCGCCGAGCGAAGCGAGGCGACCCACAAATCGTTGACTTTTTCTCGGTGGTGCGGACGGTGGGACTTGCACCCACACGGGGAAGAATCCCCATAGGTCCTCAACCTATTCCGTATACTAAATTCCGGCACGTCCGCAGATTTTACACCTCTTTTTTAATTTCCTCTTTTTTCTTTTCAATCTCCGCAGGCTTTTCTTCTTCTTTTTCCTCTTCTGGAGGAGGAGCAGGAGTTTGAATTGCAGGAATCTCAACCGTTTTCAACCTTGCTGACTTGCCAAATCGCTTTCTCATATAATAAAGCTTAGATCGTCTTACTTTAGCCCTTTTTAAGACTTCTATTTTCTCAATATTAGGTGAATGAAGAGGAAAAATTCTTTCAATCCCAATTCCATCAGATATTTTTCTGACAGTAAAAGTGCCGTTGATTCCTTTGCCGTGTTTGACGGCAATTATCAAACCCTCAAAAGGCTGGAGCCTTTCTTTGTCGCCTTCTTTTATTTTTTGATAAATCCGAACAGTATAGCCGGATTTAATTTCCGGCAAACCAGTCCGTAGTTGAGATTTTTTTATAGCTTCTGATTTCATTATAGATCAGATTAACATTATTTTTAATTTTTTTCAACCCCGTAGAAGAATTTCGAATGAAAAATTTCAAAGAAATTTTCAATTAGCCGAAGGCTTTTCGAAATTTCTCTACGGGGCAAGGCCCTTTAACACATTTTTGAGCTCAGGCGGTAGGGGAGACTCAAATTCTTTAATTTGACCATTCGGTAATTTAATTTTCAAAATACTTGCATGCAGAAATTGTCTTTTTAATTCTTTTGGGCAAGACGCTCGCTTCCTCTTATATTTTTCATCGCCGGCTACTGGACAGCCCAGCCAGCTCAAATGCACTCTGATTTGATGCAGTCTGCCGGTTTTGGGATGAACCTCTAAAAGCGAATAATCTTTATATTTTTTAATTACTTTGTATTTAGTAATTGCTTTTCGTATTTTTCCTCTACCCATAGACAGCGAAAAAACTTTTTGCTTGGTTTTATTTTTTGAGCGGGCTAAATAAGTTTTGATTATTCCATTATTTTGAGGCGGCTTACCATTCACCAATGCCAGATATTTTTTGATTACTTTTCTATTTTTAAATTGTTCTTTCAAATACTGAAAAGCCTTATTATTTTTAGCCGTAATTAAAACTCCGGAAGTGTCTTTGTCTAAACGATGAACAATTCCAGGCCTGAGAGGGTCTTCTCCAGTATTTTTAATTTGAGGATAATGTTTTAATAAAAAATCCGTTAAGGCTCCGGATTTTTGATTAGGTCTCGGGTGAACCAGTAAACCAGCCGGTTTATCAATTACTAAGACATCTTTGTCTTCATAGATTATTATTGGTTCCATAATTTCTTAACAACTTCAACTAATTCTTTGTAGTTAAAATAGCTTAAAAGTTGTTTTTCCCAATTAGGATCATTTATATTAATAGTCGGGTCAACGCCATGACCCTCAATTGGTTGGCCATCATCGCGTAAAGTTAAACTATGAACTAAAAATGCGGAGTAAATTTCATTATTAGGATCAATTTGGTTTTCTATTTCGAAAACTTTTTCAACTGTTCCCCACCCCTTAGTCTGCAGACCAATAACTACTCCCACATTATATTTTTTAAAAACAGCGGTCATAACTTCAGCTGAAGACTGAGTTTGTTCGTCCACAAGAACAACCACCTTTTTATATTTGACCATGCTGGCAAGCCAGCCAGCCTTGGTTTTAAACGGAGTATATTCTTTTTTGTGAAAAAAATCATAAGCATATTGATCTTTGCCTATAAATGGACCCAAGAACCATGGGAGAAGATCAATTGACCCGCCGATGTTTCCGCGCAAATCCAAAATCAGGGTATCAAGCTCTGGTTTGTCTTCAATGCTGTTTGCCTCTTTCTTAAAATCTTCAAAAGTGGCTGGAGATATTCTTTGAATCCTAATCAGGCATATTTCAGGCAGAAGCAATTTAGCAAAAACAGTTGGCTCAGCCCCTGTTTCATCATATTTTTCTTTATTTTCTTCATCAGAAAGCACTTCGTGGGCATACTCTGCTTCCTCAATTTCTTTTTCAATCTCTTCTGCTTGTTCCGTAGGCGCTTCTTGTTTTTTCTCTTCCAACTTCTCTACTTTTTCTTCAAAAGCCTGTTCTATTTCTTGTTCTGTTGCCTGTTTTTCAACTTCCAAGTCTTGATAAAGGTCTTTTTCAGGATTTACATTCTCAACCATATTTTTAAGCTCCTGCTTTTTCTGGGTGGTATAAAGTCCGCTCCGGCTAAAGGGTTTCAAGTTGGCTAAAACAATGCTGGCTAAATTAACTGAAAATTCTTTCTTTTTTTCATCATCTCCCAGGGTTTCAATTGTTTTGACTAAAGTTTTTTGAAGCCCCTCTTTATCGTTTGTTCCAAGAACAAAAGGTTTTTCCAATACTTTTTCCGCTCCTAATTTATAGAGATTGGTCAGGTTTTCATCGTTTATATCGTCCCAGTAGTTTTCCTGAACTTTGTCATAGACCTCCATAAGAAAAGCCAGATATTTATCCTTTATTTCAGCCTCTTTGGGCTGGGTGGTTTTGAAAATAAAATAGCCTCCAAGAATTCCAATTCCAAAAATAAGGATTAAAGAAGCTATCCATTTCCTTTGCACTTTTTTTGTTTTTTTACTTTTTCTGGGCATACCCCGTAGTGAAAATTTGATAATGCTTTCTAAAAGAAAGCTTATGCCGCGCAGCCCTGTAGTGAAACTTGGACTCGCTACGCAAATGGACATTTGTCCAAGTTCTACTACAGGGCGCAGCGAATCAAATTTCTACTACGGGGCATATTTTCATTATACTTAGAACGAATATTTATTCAAGAAACAAAAAACCTGCCATCAGGGCAGATTTTATTTTTAGTGGACTATTCTCGTGAGCTACAATTGATTATGCGTGAACCTGTTTTGAAAAATCCAGTTTGGTGGGCACTAGAGGATTTGAACCTCTGACCTCTACTATGTCAAAGTAGCGCGCTAACCCCTGCGCCAAGTGCCCACTTTGTGCGCGTGGATGGATTCGAACCATCGACCCCAGACTTATAAGGTCTGTGCTACTACCACTGAGCTACACGCGCCTTCTATTACTATTTTACCTCATTTCTTAAAAATATCAAGTCTTATTCTATAATATTATTACATATTACACCATTGAGTAATTCTACGATCGTGAGATTACTTAATTGGTTAGAAAACAAGTAAATCTACGATCGTAGATTTACTTAATATTCATTTTTAAGTTTATTTATTAAATAAACTTACTAAACAAGCTTAAAAATTTTTCTTAGGTGTAAGTCGTTGTCAATAAATTCTAGAACTCCACATCTGACATATTTTCGGAGATTGAAAAACTCAATCAGAAAATCAATTTCGTCTTTACATTTATAAGGAAAAACAAAAACGCTTTTTTGAAGTTCATGAAAACCCAAGGCTTTTAATTTTTCTCTTAGAGCATCTCTCCCCTTTCTTAATTTTTCAGGAACATCAAAAACTACTATTCTCCATTTTTCATCCCAATTTTGCTTTATAATCTTTAAATCTTGAAAATGATATTTCAAAACCCTTAACTTTCCTCTATCAGTTAAACTCATAGTAAAACTTTTGTCGGGGTTTTCTTTCAACGAAACTAATTTTGATTTATAAAGATCCTTAATCTCTTTTTTTATTTTTTCTTGATTAATTTTTTTCCATTCCCTGATTAAACCTTTTGTAATTTTGATATGGAAGTCTGGTCGATAGGTAAGACCTATAGCTGCTCCAGCCATTAAAGCAAGTAGAATTTTTTGTTTTGTAGGAGAAATCTCACTCATAATTAATAGAGAGTAAATCTACGATCGTAGACTTACTATTTTATATAATTATAAAACTTTTAAGAAGGTAAGTAAATCTAATAGGAGTAAATCTACGATCGTAGAATTACTAGTAAATCTACGATCGTGAGATTACTTGTTTTAATTAAAATTAATTAAAATAAGCTTATAAAATATTATAAGATAAAAGATTTTTGAAAATCTTATTTTTCCAAGGAACGGACTTTGAATTTTTTTATTTTCGTAGGTTTGGTAATTTGTCTGATTTTCTTGGTTATCTTTTTGAATTTACTAATTTTCATATTGTTAGACTCTCTGATAATTTTTTCAAATTCTTCTCTTTCAATGGTTTCTTTTTTAATCAAAGTTTCAGCGATTTTGTCCAGAACTTCCATTTTTTCCTTGAGGATTTTCTCTGCTTTTTTCTGCGCCTCTTCAATAAATTTGGAAACAGCTTTGTCAATTTTAGCAGCCATTTCTTCGGAATAATTTCTCTGTTCAGAGATCTCTTTTCCCAAGAAAACCAGTTCTTCTTTTTCGCCCCAGGCTACCGGACCCAGAGAAGACATACCATATTGCTTAACTAATTTTCGCGCTAAATTTGAAGCTTTTTCCAAGTCATCGGAAGCGCCGGTGGTAATCTCTCCAAATTTCAGTTTTTCAGCCGTGTAGCCGCCCAAGAAAACAGAAAGCTCGTCTAAAAATTCTGACTTTGTTCTAAGATGCCTATCTTCAGTGGGCAATTTCAAGGTATAACCGGCTGCCCGGCCCCGAGCAACAATAGAAACTTTTCTTACTGGTTCAGCATTAGGCAGAGAAGCAGCCAGCAGAGCATGTCCTGACTCATGATAGGCGGCAATTTCCTTTTCTTTTTTAGACAGAATATGGCTTTTTCTTTCCGGACCCAGCAAAACCTTTTCAATTGATTCCAGTAATTCTTCCTGAAAAATCTGCTTTTTATTTCTCCGAGCAGCCAAAATAGCAGCTTCGTTAACTAAATTAGCCAAGTCAGCGCCGGAAAATCCAGGAGTTCTTTCAGCGACCTCTCGAATATTAACATCAGAAGCTAAAGGCTTTTTCCTGCAGTGAATTTTCAGAATCGCTTCTCGGTCATTAATGTCCGGAAGGTCTAATACAACCCTTCGATCAAATCTGCCCGGCCGAAGAAGGGCAGGGTCCAAAACATCAGGCCTATTTGTGGCGGCAAATACCAAACATGTAGCTTCTCTTTCAAATCCATCCATTTCTACCAAAATTTGATTCAGAGTTTGTTCTCTTTCATCATGTCCTCCGCCAATACCAGTTCCCCTGACTCGGCCAATGGCATCAAGTTCATCAATAAAAATTATTGAAGGCTGTTGTTTTTTTGCCGTGGAAAAGAGATCTCGGACTCTGCCTGCGCCAACTCCTACGAATAATTCTACAAATTCTGAGCCAGAGATTGAAAAAAACGGAACATGGGCTTCCGAGGCAACGGCACGCGCGAGCATCGTTTTTCCCGTGCCGGGCGGCCCCATTAATAAGACTCCTTTCGGAATTCTTGCTCCCATCTGCAGATATTTTTTTGGGTATTTCAAAAAATCAACGATCTCTTTTAATTCTTCTTTGGCTTCTTTGAGTCCGGCCACATCATTGAATGTGATTTTTTCTTTTGGGTGTCCGTCAGCTCCGAAAAGCCGGGCCTTGGCTTTAGAAAAGTTAAAAGCCTGCATTGCCCCGGTTTTTGCTCTTCGGAAAATCACCCAGAAAAATATTATAAAGAGCAGTAAAGGAAACAGGGTTAGAATAAACGGTCCTGCCAATGTCCAAAAACCTTTTTCTTCCTGAAAGCTAATATTAATTTTTTTCAATTTTTCTCGGTTAGCTCCGTAATTAATTAAAGACTCGGAAAAACCAATAGAGGGCTCCTTAAAAGATTGGGAATGCGTCTCATCTCTATATGTAATAAAAATATTAGAGCCGGAAACAAGAATTTCTTCTATCTTTTCATCATTTAAATCTTTGACTATCTGACTTATAGCGATTTCTTGACTTTCTTCAAGGGGCTGGTTGAAAAGAGTGAAAATTCCAGAAATGATTAAGAAAATAAGGATTATGGCAATTATGTTTTTAACAAATGGTTTCATACTTTAACTGCGAAATACGAAAAATATACGAAACTACGAAAACGTTTTCGTAATTCAAGAATATATGATTATACTTTAACGAATCAAGGTTCTTGAGCGAAGCGAAAGGTTCTTGTGTTCGTAAAGAATTCGCATTTCGCGACCCAACAGCTTTTATATTTATTTTTCTTGATTGGCAAGTTTCAATATCATCTTATGCTCCCTTGGTTCAATTTGGAGAATCTCAAAATCATAGTCCTGACCAATCCTTAATAGTTCTTCCATATTTTTTTGAGAGACAAATTCAGAAATATGGACTAATCCCTGAATTTGGGACGGCTTAATTTCTATAAAAGCGCCAAAAGGATTGAATTTACCAACCTTGCCTTTTATTATGTCTCCTTTTTTGTATTTTTCATCAATGCCCTCCCATGGATCTTTTTTCAGAGCCTTTAAAGACAAAGAAACACGGTCATCAGTTATTTCAATAATTTTGGCTTTTGCTTTTTGACCCAAGCTGACAATTTTTGAAGGGTTATCAACTAATTGCCAGTCAAGTTCAGAGATATGGATAAGACCTTCTAGGGTTTCCTTTGGCGAGACTCCCTTTTTTGATAAAGCTTCTTCTTTCTCCAAGGCCTTCTCCTTCGCCTTGCCAAGCGAGGCTACGGAGGACAAGTCGGTGGACAGGTTTGAGGGAAGGTCAGGGGACAAATTCTTGTCCCTTTCTGTTTTAGGAAGAAGAGGAAATTTTAGAAAAACGCCGAAATTTACAATACCAGTGATTTCTCCTTCCACAATATCACCAACTTTATAATTTTTCAAAACTTTTTTAATTTTTTCTGAGTCTCTAGCCTTTTCCGACAAAATCAGCTTTTTCTCTTTGAAATCAAGGTCAAATATTTTGACTTTTAATTCCTTGCCAACAAACTTATGAAGCTCTTGCAAAATCTTGTTTTTGTCAGCCTTTTCAACTCGTGGATAGTGTTCAACGGTGAGCTGGGAAACGGGCAGAAAAGCCGGCAGTCCCGAAACTTTTGCCAATAGCCCTCCTTTATTAGCTCCCAAAACTTTAACCGTTATTGTTTCTCCTTTTTCTTTTTGTGTTTTAAGTTCTACCAAGCTTAATTCTTTATTTGCTTCCTTTATAGAAAGTTCAATATATCCATCTTCGTTTTCCAAATCCAATATTTTGGTAAATAATTCATCTCCGGTTTTTAAATCCCTTATCCTTTCTTTGCTTTCGTAGAATTCTTTTCCATATACTATTCCTGTTCCCTGGATTCCTAAATCAATAAAAAGGCTGGATCGGCCTGAGCCAACCACGCTCCCCCTAATAATATCGCCGACCCTCAACGGCTTTAGAAATTCATTTTGATCTAATAATTTCTTCATATTATTTACTATAAACCAAAACTTCCTCCTTTGCAAGTGTTTGAATATAAAAAAAAGTATGATATAATAAAATTGTTAGTGGACTAAAATATCCGAGCATTACTCGTTAGGGCTACGAAATACGAAAGTTTTACGAATATACGAAATTACTATTTGGTTTTACGTCGTTTTCGTATATTCGTAAAACTTTCGTATTTCGTATCTAAATTATGATTATTATCTGGCACGGACAATCTTGCTTTCAAATCCTTATAACTCCGAATAAAAACCATCAGGTTAAAATGGTTATTGATCCATTTGATGAAAGCATTGGACTAAAGCTTCCTTTAACTTTGAGAAGGAATGAATTTGATATTTTGTTAGCTACACATGAACATAAAGATCATTCTAATATTAAAGCCGTGGGCGGCAAGCCCTTTTTAGTTGACGGTCCAGGGGAATATGAAATAAAAGGAGTTTTTATTCATGGAATTCCTGGCTATCATGACAGCGAAGAGGGCAAAACAAGAGGAGAGATTACTATTTTTACAATTGAAGCAGAAGATATACGAATTTGCCATTTGAGCGACCTTGGCCAGAAAAAACTATTAGATGAGCAGGTAGAGAAAATCGGAGATATTGATATTTTAATGATTCCAGTTGGCGGAGGACCCACGATAAACGCAGGCCAGGCACAGGAAGTTATTAACCAGATTGAACCAAGAATAATTATTCCCATGCATTATCAGCTTCCCAAATTGGCAATAAAACTTGACAGTGTTAATAAGTTTTTATCTGTAATGGGCAAGAAAAAAATAGAGCCTGTGGAAAAATTCACCATTAAGAAAAAAGATTTACCGAGCGACGGCGCAGAAATAGTTGTTCTAAGACCATAGATAGCAATTTTCAATTTACAATTTTCAATTTTCAATGAATTTTCAATTTTCAATTTTCAAAAAACACAGAGCCTTTACTTTAATAGAACTTCTTGTGGTAATTGCCATTATCGGGCTTTTGGCAAGTATTGTTTTAGTAAATTTGAGTTTAGCCAGAGATAAAGCCAGGATTGCCAAAGGCTTGCAGTTCAGCGAAAGTGTTTTTCACGCTCTCGGCGATGAGGCAGTAGGCATTTGGGATTTTGATGACCAAACTCTAAATGACAGAAGTGGTAATGGGCTTGATGGTGTTAATCATGGAGCTACTTGGACGAATGAAACAGCAAGCGGTAATGGTTACGCAATAGCTTTTAACAGTTCGGAAAGCGATTGGGCTCAAATTAATGGTGATGTTGAACTAAGCGGCGAAATGACCATAAGTTTATGGTTTAAGACACCTGATAAAAGCGGTAATCAGTATTTGGCTGATAATCGAAGTCCTGGTTCTTGGTGGTTTATAAAAAATTATCCAGGATGCAGTTGTGCATCTTATCCTGGTAATATATGTTTTGAATGCAGAGTTATGGCAAAAGATTCAGATTGGAACACAGATCAATGGACTCATATTGCTGTAACAGATGATACGAGCACTGCTAAAATGTATATTAACGGCAATTTAGTAGACACTGGCACTGGAGAACCAACAAGTATTAGCACAAATTTAAGGTTGGGAACAAGATATACAAATTCAGGATACTTGCAAGGCTTTATAGATGATTTTCGCGTTTTTAAAAAAGCCCTTGGTTCCGCTGAAATCCAAAGGCTGTATGTTGAAGGTCTGCCAACCCACCAACTCGCCGAGAAAAAAGCCCGATAATCCTTCGGAGGCCCGTCTTCCGCAAACTCCGCAAAGCTACTCTGAAAACCGTAGCTACTCTGTAAACCGTTCCCCACAAATTATGTTTTTAAAGAGTGTGCAAAATTTATCGGAGAAAAAAAGAAAAATAATTCTTTGGTTAATAGTAGTTATTATAGGGGGAATTCTTCTGTTTTTTTGGTTGAGGAGTTTTCAAGGAAAACTTCAAGGTCTAAAAAAAGAAGATATTATGGATAAGATAAGTTTGCCTTCGCTGAAGGAAGTTAGTGAATAATAATTATGCCCGGTAGTACAGCTTATTCTACTGTCGGGTATTAAAAAAGCAATTTTGACTTGTCTAATTTTCCAGTCAAAGTTGTACTACCGAGTATGTCAGGCGATTCTAAAAAAGAAAATAAGGAAATTGGGTATATCAAACCCAGGGAAATTACTGAGGAAATGAAAGATTCATATATTGACTATGCAATGTCAGTAATTGTTTCCCGTGCACTTCCCGACGTGCGCGATGGTCTAAAACCTGTCCACCGCAGGATTTTGTATACTATGGGAGAAGACGGTTTAAACCATTTAGCAAGATATAGAAAATCAGCTAATGTCGTTGGCTCTTGTTTGGGTCGCTACCACCCACACGGAGACATTGCTGTTTACGACGCTTTAGCTAGGTTAGCACAGGATTTTTCAATGAGATATCCATTAATTGACGGTCAGGGAAATTTTGGCAGTGTTGATGGCGATCCGCCGGCGGCGCAAAGATATACAGAGTGCCGGTTGTCAAAAATCGGGGAAGAGATGTTAAAAAATATTAACAAGGACACGGTTGATTTTAGAGAGAATTATGACGGGACTAGAAAAGAGCCAATTGTTTTGCCAAGTCCCGTGCCGCAATTTTTAATAAACGGCACATTGGGCATTGCTGTTGGCATGGCAACAAATATTATGCCGCATAATCTTACTGAAGTTTGTGACGCATTAATTCATTTAATTGATAACCCAAAGGCAACCAGTGAAGATCTTTGTCAGTGGATTAAGGGTCCTGACTTTCCAACTGGCGGCATACTTTATGGTCAAAAAGACATAATAAGCGCTTATTCAACGGGCAGGGGCGGAATGGTTACAAGGGGAAAGGTAGAAATAATTGAGGACAAAAAAGGCTTGACTAAGATTATTATTAAAGAAATTCCTTATCAGGTCCAGAAATCTTCTTTAATTAAGCATATGGCCGAATTGGTTCAAGCAAAGAAGCTAGACGGAGTAAAGGATATCCGTGACGAATCAGATCGCGACGGAATGAGAATTGTTATTGATGTAAGCCGGGGAGCCTTTCCTAAGAAAATTCTCAACCGTTTGTATAAGTTTTCTGACCTTCAGAAAACTTTTCACTTAAATATGCTGGCTTTGGTTGATGGAATTCAGCCAAGAATTTTGTCTTTAAGCGAGGTTTTGGCATATTTTATTGCTCATCGCAAAGAAGTGATTATTCGCCGAACTAAATATGACTTGAAGCGCGCCCAAGAAAGAGCCCATATTTTAGAGGGTTTGCAAAAATGTTTGTCTAAGATTGACGCGGTGATAAAAACTATTAAGGCTTCCAAGAATAGGGAAGACGCTTTGAAGAACTTAATGAAGAAATTCAAACTGACCCAGATTCAGGCTAACGCTATTCTGGAAACCAAGCTTTCTGCTTTGGCTCGCTTGGAAAGGCAGAAAATTGAAGAGGAATTAAAGCAGAAAAAAGCTGAAATAAAAGAACTGACAGGAATTCTTAAAAGTCCTGCCCAGATAAAAGGAGTGGTTAAAAAAGAACTAAAAGGAATAAGAGAGGATTTTGGCGACGAAAGAAGGACTAAAATTTTTGCCAAGAAGGTTGGCGAGATTTCCGAGGCTGATTTAATCCCGCATGAGGAAACAATTATTACCCTGACTCAGGGAGGCTATATTAAGAGAATAAACCCGTCTGTTTACAAAATTCAAAAAAGAGGAGGTAAAGGAATTATGGGAATGAAAACAGTTGGGGAAGATATTGTTGAGCATTTTCTGCCCGCTTTTACCCATGACTCCCTGCTTTTCTTTACTGACTCAGGCAAGGCTTTCCGCACAATTGCCTATGAGATTCCTGAAGGTAGCAGGGTGGCTAAGGGCAGGGGAGTCTTGAATTTCTTGGAGATTTCTTCAGAAGAAAAAGTTTTGTCCCTTATGGCTTTGGGCAAGGAAGATAAAGATTTGGGGATAAAATACTTAGTAATGGCAACTGAGAATGGTATAATTAAAAAGACTAAACTTGAGGATTTTGATAATGTCCGGCGTTCAGGCTTAATTGCAATTAATCTTAAAAAGGGCGACCTTTTGAAAGAAGTTGGCAAAACAACCGGTGAAGATGAGATAATTTTGGTTACTAAAAAGGGTCAGGGAATTAAGTTTAAAGAAAAAGACCTTAGACCAATGGGAAGGGCAACTGCCGGTGTAAAGGGAATTAGACTGAAAAAGGGAGACAATGTGATTGGAATGGAAGTAGTTCGTAAATCCCAGCGCCAAAGCAAGCTTGGTAAGGGGCAGGTTCCAGCCGGAGATCAGAAGTCGGAACAAAAGGAATACTTATTGATAGTGAGTGAGAACGGATATGGCAAGAGGACTCTGGTTAAAGAGTTCCGGGTTCAGGGCAGGGGAGGTTCTGGCGTTAAAGCAGCCAATGTGACAAGCAAGACCGGAGAACTGGTTTATTCTAATGTTCTTGCCGGCGACGAAGAAGATTTAATTGTTATCTCCCAAAAAGGCACAGTGATAAGAAGCAAAATTTCCTTAATTCCGGTAATCAGCCGAGCAACGCAAGGAGTGAAGATTATGAGATTGGATGCGGGAGATAAGGTAGCTTCGGCAGCGTGCATTTGAAATTTCTAATTTCTAATTTCTAATTTCTAACTAATGATTCAATGACCAAAGTCCCAATGAACAAAAAGTTTGACCTTGAAGAGCGGACAGCGAAATTCGGAGAAGAGATTATAAGGTTTTCTATGGATTTGCCTAAAAATGAAATCACTCGACCAATCGTTGTACAATTAGTAAAGTGTGGGACAAGTATCGGAGCAAATTATTGTGAAGCAGATGATGCTGAAAGCAGAAGAGATTTTAAGTATAAAATAGGCATCTGTAAAAAAGAATCTAGAGAAGCAAAACATTTCTTGCGTATGTCAGCTGTTGCTGTACCACAATTTAAAGAACGAGCCAGAAAACTATGGGCAGAAGCAAGAGAAATAAATCTTATTCTCAATTCAATTTATCAGAAATTATAAAATTATTTTGTTCATTAGTTATTGAGATTTGGGATTTAGTTAGAAATTAGAAATTAGAAATTAGAAATTTATTAAATATGTTTCTTGATCCAAATGTAATCCTTGAAGAACTCGATTTGCGAGATGATATGCTCATTGCCGAGTTCGGTTCCGGCTCAGGCGCTTTTGGTATTGCTTTGGCAAAGAGAGTTCCCAAAGGCAGAGTTTATGCCTTAGATATTCAGGAAGAGCCGCTTTCAGCCCTGCGAAGTCGGGCGGCCCAGCAAAAAGTTTTTAATGTTGAAACCATTCGCTGTGATTTGGAAAAGGAAAATGGTTCTGGTTTAATGGACAATTATTTAGACTTAGTAATTATCCCCAACCTTTTGTTTCAGGCAAAAGATAAAGATGCTATAATATTAGAAGCCAAAAGGGTTGTTAAAAACAAGGGGAATATTGTAATTATTGAGTGGCTGCCAGGCTCTTCTTTCGGTCCAAAAGAAGGTCGGATTCCGCCTTCTGAAATCAAGGAGCTGGCTGTGGCTTTGGGTTTAAAGCTAAGACATGAGTTTGAAGCAGGAACATATCATTACGGATTAATTTTTAGCAAAGAATAATGAAAAATTTTAAGCTCTTTATATTATTTATAATTACTGCTGCGTTTTTGGTTCCAGGAGTTATTCGGGCTGCTAATTGTCCAACGCTAACGTTTGAAAGTACCAACATTACAAACAATACAGTAGACATAGCATTACATATTGAACCTGGCTATAATACCTTGATATGGAGGAATCTCTGGGTTAACTGGGGTGATGAGGGTACAAAATCAATTGAATCTTGTGGCTGTAAGGGTACTGCAAGAGTCACTAAAACTTTTAGCCATCCATATCAAGATTCCAAAACCTTCACTATTCATGCCTGGATTGTAGTGATAGATCCAAATGAAGGGGTTGTCAATTGCGATTCTATAGAAAAAACGATTACTCTTGGAGGTAATGGCGGAGGAGATGAGCCGCCGGAACTTCAAGATGTTAGCATAAGCTCAAACAAAATTAATGAAGGGGATTCAGTAACATTATCAGGGAGCGTCAGTGATGATTGCGCCACTGGGACACTTTTACAGGTCTATATTCAATGGGGGGATGTGTATGGAGGGGTTAAACAAGAGGATACAAAAAATTTTACATGTAAAACAGGAACACCTATAGAAGACGAAGCTTTTACTGGCCTGCCGTTTACTCATACTTACAGAACAGCTGGTAATTATCAGCTAAATGTTTATGCTCTTGATTCAAGTCCTGATACTGATGATGATTTATGGACGACTAGTATTGGAGTTGGGTTTGAAGAAGAAGAAATTCAGATTGAGCCAAAAGTTGACCCTTTTGTTCATGAAGTCGGAGAAGAAGTGCCAGTAACAATAGAAGCAAACGTAAGTGGTAAATATGAAGATATTACAACTATTTTTCTTAGCTGTCCTTATAGCGGTTCTGAACAAAATGAGGATTGTGCGGGTACTCAAAGAACTTGTACTAAAAAATTTAATAGAACCTTTACTAAAGACGGTGAGCATCTTTGTCAAACTTGGGTTAAGGTGAAAACCTCTTTAGGTTTTGAAGAATCGCGTAAATTTTCATTTTTTGTTAGAGTTAATCCAAAAGGAGGCACTGACGGAGATGACGGAGATGACGGAGATGACGGAGAAGGTATTCATACCCCAATCGGAACTATAGAAATCACAAATCTCTTAACAGCTACGGATTTTAAGGACTTCATAGATAAAATTGTTAGTTTTCTATTTACTATTTCTTTGGTCATTGTGCCGATTTTGTTAGTTGCGGCTGGGATTATGTTTTTGACGGCGCAGGGAGATCCTACCAAGGTAGGAACAGCTAAAAAAATGGTTCTTTATACTTTAATCGGATTTGCAATAATCAGCTTAGCAAGAGTTTTTGTTAAATTAATATACCAAGTCTTTTTGGAATAAAATGAAAAAAATTATATTGTTTCTAGTTGCTGTTGTGTTTTTGGCTCCATGGCGTGTTTCATCATCTTTTCTTGATGTCCCACCCAGACTTTGGGATTGTAAAATTTTTTATGGTGAAAAAGGTTATGATTTTAACTCTGAAATTAAAATTAAGCAAGGCGATACAATAAGAATAGAAGGGGTTCTCTTTGATGATTGTTTCTCTTCTGGTATAGATGGAGAGCTCAAGATTAATTGGAGTAAGAGTGGGATAGAGACTGGGAGCATGAAAAAATTACTTTCTTGGTCGTGCGGCTTGATGGGGCCCTCCGTTCGAAAAGAATTTGGAGATTCACATACTTATATACAGAGTGGAACATATAGTCCAGAACTTTTAGCTGAGGATCCCTATGGAAATGAAGTAAGAAAAGAGTGGACAGTTGTTGTTACTGGCGGTAGCGACGATGACGGCGGCGGTCCTGCTGGCGATATCACAATCGGGCCCTTCAATCTTCCCAATCCGTTTGGGCCCGATGTTGAGAACTTCGGCGACCTTATAGATAAAATTATTTCATTTGTTTTCACTCTGGTTATTATTCTGGCGCCGATTTTATTGGTTGTCGCTGGGATTATGTTTTTGTTTGCTGGTGGCGACCCGGCAAAAGTCCAAAAAGCTAAAAAATTAATTCTTTATACAATAATTGGTTTTACCATCATTGCTCTCTCCAAATTATTTGTTGAATTAATACAAGGCGTGTTTGGGGTAAAAGAGAGCTAAAAATATGAGGAATATACTATTTTTAATAATTTTAATTAGTGCTTTAGCTATACCATTTATAAGTATAGCTGATTGGGAGTGGGGTTTTAGAATGGGAGAAGGAGGAATTGATATTTGGGTCTGGCTTAATAATGGAGTGCGAGGAGACCCACCCCCGGGAGAATTTCCCCCCCCTGGTGCACCATCCGGAGCTATAGGACAAGGAATGCGTTTTACTTCAGCTGGATGTTTTCCAAGACATGATCTCTCAGATTATCCAGTTTGCGGAGGGGAAGTGTGGCCAGGTTTTTGGACAGAATATACCGATTGCTGTTTAATTGATAAGGTTCTTACTATCGGAGACTACATTTTTGTTATTTTATTAGTTGTTGCGGTTATCATTTTTCTTTTGGCTGCTTGGGGTTTTCTAACCTCACAGGGCGAACCGGAAAAAGTTAAAAAGTCCAGAGACTACCTTATTTACGCATTAGTTGGCATTGCAGTTGCGTTCTTGGCAAAAGTTCTTGTTAGAGTTGTTGCGTCAATAATGACCTAAAACGAGAATATAATGTTTTATATGCTTGGTGAAATAAGTTTTAATTTTAAAAAGGTCGAAAATAAATCGATTCTAATATATAAATAAATACCAATGATACAAATTATTAGTATGAATTAGTATATTAGTATCGCGTATAATGAAAAAAATATTAGTATCATTAGCTACAATTGGTCTTTTAGCAGCTCCTTTAGTTGGATTAGCCGCGATGGAAATGACTAATACTTGCGACATAACGCACGATTTGGATGATTATGTTGGTTGTGAGGGCATAGGTGGCGAACAAGATGCTTCTCTGTATGCTGATTGCTGCCTTATTGACAAAATTCTTACTATTGGCGATTGGATTTTTACCGCTTTATTAGTTGTTGCCATTCTTGTAATTCTTCTTGCCGCTTGGGGCTTTCTGACAGCTGGTGGAGATCCGGAAAAAGTTAAAAAGTCCAGAGACTACCTTATTTACGCATTAGTTGGCATTGCAGTTGCGTTCTTGGCAAAAGTTCTTGTTAGAGTTGTTGCGTCAATAATGACATAGAATTGGGCGTTTAATTCTGGAAAGGTCGAAAAATAAGTCTACGAAATGACGAATAAGTACGAATATACGAATTAACCCTTCGAATTACGAATAAAGTACGAATATGCGGATAATTATTCCTTATAAAGAATTCGTATATTCGTAAAAATTCGTATTTCGTAGGAGTTTATGAAAAAGATTCTTACATCTTTATTTTTAATATCGCTTTTAGCTATGCCAGTAGTTGGAATTGCCGGAATGGAACTTGCTAAATCTGACTGCAAAATAGAACACAATTTAAGTGATTATCCTGCTTGTTGTGCAAAAGACTCAGATGGAGAAATAATTGAGTGTATGAAACCAGGTATCACAGCTCTAGGTTTTAAGAAATCGCATGGAGGGGATTTTACTGATTGCTGCCTTGTTGACAAAATTCTTACCATTGGCGATTGGATTTTTACCGCTTTATTAGTTGTTGCCATTCTTGTAATTCTTCTTGCCGCTTGGGGCTTTCTGACAGCTGGTGGAGATCCGGAAAAAGTTAAAAAGTCCAGAGACTACCTTATTTACGCATTAGTTGGCATTGCAGTTGCGTTCTTGGCAAAAGTTCTTGTTAGAGTTGTTGCGTCAATAATGACCTAAAATTAGGTTTTAAGCTTCTGGAAAGGTCGAATAAAATCGATGCTAATATACGAATTGATACTAATTATATTAATATTCGTATAATTAGTACGCATTAGTATATTGGTATCGCATTAATGAAAAAGATTCTTACATCTTTATTTTTAATATTGCTTTTGGCAGTTCCGGTTTTGGGATATGCGGAAGATGTTGCTGAAGATGTTGCGGAGCCAGCCAAAACTCCTTGTACAGCAACCCATAATTTAACAAATTATAAGGGCTGTGAAGATGTTGCCAAAGATAAGTCAACTGAAAAAGCGGCTTGCTGTTTGATTGATAAAATTCTAACAGTTGGAGATTGGATTTTCAATGCTTTATTGGTTATTGGTATTATTGTAATACTGCTCGCTGGTTTTGCTTTCTTGACAGGAGGCGGAGATCCAGATAAAATAAAAAAAGCCAGAGACAGTTTAATGTATGCCTTAATTGGTATAGGAATTGGATTTTTGGCAAAAATAATTGTTAAAGTAGTAGCTTCGGTTGTAGCATAAAAAATTGCCTGAAGCCGAGATTCGGGCAGTAGTATTAATTTTTTGTGTGGTAAAAAATCCGCGTATGCGGATTTTTTACCAGAATTCATTAATCGTTGGGGCAGGTGGCGAAATTGGTACACGCTTACGGTTTAGGACCGTATCCCGAAAGGGTTGAGGGTTCGAGTCCCTCCCTGCCCACATTTGAGTTTCGAGGCCGCTGAAAGCGGCAGAAGACCCCGCACCGAGCCTTGCTATGGCGCTGGGCGAGTCCTATCCGCGGCACCGCGTATAGAAATTTCTCATTGCGAAATTTCACGCGCTTGGAGCGTGATGAAATTATTTCATAAATTCATTTTACACGCTGACACATAGATATGTTTTATAAAAAAGGTTGGCGTGAGCATCCGCACTAAAAGTCCCTGCAGTCTATAATACGGTAGGGGTTTTTAGTTTTATGTTCTATGTTTTAGTCTTTTTCTTTTGCTCCGTTAATCAGAAAGCCCCGGTCTTGAGCGTAATGGATTAACCCCGTTAGGAAATTAATTTCCTAACGGGGTTAACAGAGTTTACTTTATTTTAATTCTTTTATTTTTCTTTTCCTCATTTTTTTTAGGCAGTTTTATGGTTAAAATTCCGTCTTCAACCGTAGCCTCTATTTTTGAGCTGTCCACCGGTCCAGGCAGAATTATTTGTCTAGAAAATGAACCCCAAAAGCACTCTTCATAGAAATAATCTTTTTCCGGAGACCCAATTTTTTGTGATTTCTCTCTTTTTCCTTTTATAGTAAGCATATCCTGATTAATAGAAATGTCTAAATTATCAGGAGATACGCCAGCTACTGCTGTTTGGATATAGAAATCTTTGTCGGTCTGGAAAATATCAACTGCCAGAAGTCCCTCGGGTTCCATTAATTTTTCCGGAACAGGAGCAATTTCTTTTGAAACATTTTTTTTCTTTTTTGATACTTTAATTTTCATTATTTTATAAGCTTTAAGTTGTCTTTACAACGCCCTGAAACGCCAGCGTATAAAGGCGCCGTAATGGCGTAAAGAAGCTTCTACAATTTACAAACACTTTTTATTTTCTTCAGCCTCTTAAAGGCAGAAGAAACGCATATGGCTAAAATTGTGAGGAAGATAATCAGAAGAATTATTAGTCCGTTTCCCCCCTCAAATTTAATTATAGAGAAATCGTAAAAACCATGCAAGAGGGTTGCAGTAGCAATTCCATAAAACAAAAGCTTTTTTCGTTTTTCAAGCCTAAAAAAAGAAAGAGCCAGAAAATATCCCAAGACGCCAGAGCAGAGAGCATGAATAAAAGTAGCTGAAATCCAGCGAAAAGCAGCCAAGCTTAAAGTTTCCCCGAAAGGAAGCAAAAATATTTTGGGAGACAAGAAGAGTAAAATATTTTCTAAAGCAGCAAAACCCAAACCGGCAATAACCATATAGAGCATAACATCTAAGGGTTCGTCAAGCTCAGAGTGCGAGAGGACCTTAAAGCGAACCACCAAGTATTTAAAAACCTCTTCAGTTAAAGCAACCACAATAAACATATTAAAAAGCAAAATCCATATATTTGATAAATTCCAGTTTTTGATTTGATATAGCGCCCAACCAATAAAAGCCGCTGGTATAGAACAGAGCATTCCGTAGAAAAAGATTTTAATCACCATTACGGCAGATTCTGGGTGTTCGTCTTTGCGTAAATAGAAAAACAGCCAAATTATGCTTGGTAAGAGACCTAAGATGAGAAGGAGAATATAGGACATACTATAAAAATTTCTAATTTCTAATTTCTAATTTCTAATCAATTTCTAATGAATTAATTTCTAAACAATATCTTATAAGAAGGGGTTTGCTGGATGGGGCATAGTGCCAGACTCCCTGTCCCGTTAGAGGCGTTGCCTCTAACGGGACCTGTAGGGTTGCTTTGTTTCGTATTTCGATATTCGAATTTCGAATTTATTTTACGAAGTAAAATTTATTGGCCAGGTTTCAACCATTAAACAATTCTTTTTGTCTTTCATAGGCAGTTTTTGATAAATCTCTTCAGTAATAAAAGGAATAAAAGGATGGAGCATTTTTAGCGAAGTCAAAAGCACAGAGGATAATATTTGGTTTGTTTTTTCTTTGTCTTCTTGCTTTTTCGCTTTTTCAATATAGACATCGCAGAAATCATGCCAGAAGAAATCATAAGTTATGCGCGCTGCTGAACCAAACCGATATTTTTCTAAATCCTTGTTAATTAATTTTATTGTTGCTTCCAATTGTTTCAAAATTTTCTTATCTGCAGAAGTTTTAGCTGTTATTTTAGAAATTTTAATCTTTGATTTCCCGATTTGTCCAAGGATAAATCGGTAAGCATTCCAAACCTTATTACAAAACTTTTTTCCCATTATTATATTATCTTCTACAAATTTAATGTCCTGGCTTTCCATAATTTGCCAAACAATGCCAAATCGGGTGGCATCAGCTCCGTATTTTTCAATTAGTTCTAACGGGTCAGTGCCCGTGCCCAAAGATTTGGACATTCTTTTTCCTTCTCTGGTAAATACGGTTGGGTGAATATAAATGTCAGAAAAAGGCTTTTCGCCAAATAAATTAAGGCCAGAGAAAATCATTCTGGCAACCCAGAAGTTAATAATCTGCCGGTCAGTGGAAAGAACATCTGTGGGATAGAATTTTTTTAAATCTTTGGTTTTTTTAGGCCAACCAAGCGTAGCAAAAGGCCAGAGAGCTGAACTGAACCAGGTGTCTAGAACATCAGAGATTTGCTTTGGTTTGCATTTTCCGCAGACCGGACATTTTTTCGGTTTTTTTAG